>DASYJY010000059.1:0-40249 GCA_035995985.1 Thermoanaerobaculia bacterium
CATAGCGGCGCTGATGTGGATGGCCGGGCGCGGCGGCGGAGCGGACCAGGCCGCGGCTGACATAGGCGTACAGCGTGGTCCTGCTGATGCCGAGGCGTTTGGAGGCGTCGTCCGAGGAGAGCCAGGTGACCATTGCGCCGAGCATTATTGATTATCGAATCAATATTGACAACATTGATGTGGCGCTCTACGTTGGCGCCCATGAACGACACCACCATTCACAACGGACTGGAAGGCATCATCGCGGCGGAGACGTCGCTGAGCATGGTCGACGGCACGGCAGGGGAGCTGGTCATTGCTGGATTTCCCGTGGCGGAGCTGGCCATGAACGCGACGTTCGAGGAGACGGCATTTCTGCTCTGGTACGGCGAGCTGCCGGATGCGGAGGATCTTTCTTCCTTTTGCACCGATCTTTCTGCTCGACGCGAGTTGCCGCCAGTCGCGTATGAACTTCTGCGCGCCGCGGCGGATGCGAGAACCGACAGCATGGATGCGCTGCGGATAGCTGCCGGCACCATTAGTTTGAAGTCCAGCAGCACAGACAAGAGTGTCTGTGCCACACAGGCTTCGCCTGCAGCAAACGCAAAACAATGTGGCACAGACACTCTGGTCTGTGCTGCTGATGACGACGCAGCTCGAAATCTTCTCGCGGCTTTCCCCACCATCGTCGCTGCGTACTGGCGTCTCTCCAACGATCGGCAGCCGATCGCTCCGCGCAACGACCTCGGACACGCCGCGAATTTTCTCTACATGCTCTCGGGCGAAACGCCCTCCGACGAACGCGTGCGCGGCCTGGAGACGTATCTCAACACCGTCGTCGATCACGGATTGAACGCCTCCACGTTCACCGCGCGCGTCATCGCCTCGACGAACTCCGATCTCGTCTCCGCCATCACCGGCGCGATCGGCGCGCTCAAAGGTCCGTTGCACGGCGGCGCGCCGGGGCCGGCGCTCGACATGGTCTTTGAGATCGGCGACGCGGCGCGTGCCGAGGACGTGTTGAGGAGGAAGATCGAATCAGGCGAGAAGCTGATGGGATTCGGACATCGCGTCTACAAAGTGCGCGATCCTCGCGCGGATGTTCTCGCCGTCGCGGCGGAGCGGATGTTCACGCGAGGCGGCGACATGGCGCTGTACGACCTGGCGCGCTCCGTCGAACAGACGGCGTTGCGTCTCCTGGAGGAGTACAAGCCGGGACGTCACCTCCAGACGAATGTCGAGTTCTACACTGCGCTGCTGCTGCACGGGCTCGATCTGGAAGTGCCGCTGTTCACGCCGACGTTCGCGATCAGCCGCGTGGCGGGATGGATTGCGCACTGCTTCGAGCTGCGGCGGGCGAATCGGCTTATTCGGCCGCAGTCTGTGTACGTCGGAGTTCGGGACAGGAAGTTCCATCCTGATGCTGCCCTGAGCGAAGCGAAGACGGCAGCATCAGGATCTCCGGTTGCGCCGCCCAGCATCTGAGGCTTGCGCGGCGCCACCGGAGACGCTGACGTATTCGCTTCGCGAACCGCAGCGTGAACTTTTCCTCAACAAGAACGTATCGAAACCCCGGAGGCAAACCATGTTCGCGTTACTGGCGCTCTTCGGAATCATGATCTTCGCGGTACTCGTAGTCGCGTTCTTCGCGGTCGCGGCGAAACTCATCCTGCTGCCGTTGCGGCTTCTGTTTCTGCCGCTGAAACTGCTCGCGCTGCCGTTCATCGCCATCGCATTGATCGTGAAATTCGCCTTTGTGATCGCGCTCGGATCGATCGTGGTGGCACTGCTGATCCCGCTTGCGATCCTCGCTCTCCTCATTGGTGCGCCGATT
Organism: Thermoanaerobaculia bacterium; assembly: GCA_035995985.1. Taxonomy (GTDB): domain Bacteria; phylum Acidobacteriota; class Thermoanaerobaculia; order Gp7-AA8; family Gp7-AA8; genus JADGNZ01. The sequence goes on from DASYJY010000059.1 coordinate 1,814, forward strand.
GCGATCGTGGCGTCGCTCACGTAGAAGAATGCGCGTGGCTGGATTCTTGCGTTGGCCGATGCATATGTCACAGCCCCGGGCACTCATCATTGAAGACGACGATCCAATCCGAACGCTGCTCTCGGCGATCGTGCGGCATCAGGGACTCAGCGTCGACACCGCACGCGACGGCGTCGAGGCCATCGAGAATCTGGACAGGGATGGCTACAGCGTCGTCCTCCTCGATTTGATGATGCCGCGCGTCGATGGCTACGCCGTCCTCGCGCACATGCGCGAGCATCAGCCCGAGCTCCTGAACCGAACCATCCTGGCCACGGCCGTTCCGCAGAATGATCTCGACCGAAACCTGAAAGATCCCGTCTACATGATCCACAACAAGCCGTTCGACATGCAGCAGCTCATCGCCGACGTGCGGCATTGCGCGGAACTCGACGCCGCGTAGCGCGCATAATGCGCGGGCCATGCCGCGTACGCCTCATACCGAGCGCCATTTCACCGCCAGCGATACGGTTCGCGACGTCGTCATCGGCATGTCCGACGGCCTCACCGTTCCCTTCGCGCTGGCCGCCGGTCTGAGCGGTGCCGTGGCATCGAGCGGCATCGTGGTCACAGCCGGCCTCGCCGAAATCGCCGCCGGCTCGATCGCCATGGGCCTCGGCGGATATCTTGCGGCAAAGTCGGACGCCGAACATTACGCGGCCGAAAAGAAAAAAGAAGAGCAGGAGATCATCGACATCCCGCGCGAAGAGATGCGCGAGGTGGCCGACATCTTCCGCCACTACGGCATCCCGGACGAGCACATCCGCCCGGTCGTGCAGGCCATGAGCGAGCGCCCGAAGGAGTGGGTCGACTTCATGATGCGCTTCGAGTTGGGCCTGGAAACGCCCGACCCGAAGCGGGCCCGCAACAGCGCGATGGTGATCGCCATGTCGTACCTCGTCGGCGGCCTGATCCCTCTGGGTCCCTACATGCTGATGAAGGTTGCGCACGACGCGCTGCTGGTCTCGATCGCCGTGACGCTGATCGCGCTGGCGGTTTTCGGTTACGTGAAAGGCCGCTACACCGGCGCCGGCCGCTGGAAGAGCGCCCTGCAGACGACGATCGTCGGCGGCCTCGCCGCCGCGGCGGCGTACGTGATCGCGAAAGCGATTACGTGATGGCCGCTACCGCGCCGCGTACTGCTTCTCGTAGTACGCCTTGAACTCCGCGCTGCGCTCTTTGATGGCGCGCCACCACGGCTCGTTTTCCACGTACCACTGCACCGTGCTGCGCAGCGCGGTGTCGAAGTCGGTCGCGCAGCGAAAGCCCATCGACTCCACCTTCGACATGTCGATCGAGTAGCGCCGGTCGTGTCCCTGACGATCGGCTACGCGCTTGATCAGCGTGTCCGGCTTGTTCGTCAGCTCCAGGATCTTCTGCGTGATCTTGCGATTCTCGCGCTCATTGCCGCCGCCGATGTTGTACGTCTCGCCGTTTACGCCGTGCTCGATGAGGAAGTCGACCGCGGCGCAGTGGTCCTCGACGTAGAGCCAGTCGCGGACATTGCGGCCGTCGCCGTACAGCGGGAGCTGCAGGTCGTCGATGGCGTTCGTGACGAAGAGCGGGATCAGCTTCTCCGGATACTGCCACGGTCCGAAATTGTTCGAGGCGCGCGTGACGATGACCGGCAGGTTGTACGTCTGCGAGTACGCGTATGCCATCCGGTCGCCGCCCGCTTTCGACGCCGAGTACGGATTGCGCGGATTCAGCGGATCGGATTCGGTGAATGAACCGTCGTCGATCGAGCCGTAGACCTCATCGGTCGAGATCTGCACGAAGCGTTTGAGGGTCGTTTTACGCGCCTCTTCGAGCAGCACCAGCACGCCGTGAACGTCGGTCTCGATGAAGGTGCCCGCCTCCATCAACGAGCGGTCGACGTGCGTTTCCGCGGCGAAGTTCACTACGACGTCGACGCCGCTGCCATCGACGCCTTTGTACGCCTCAGCGACATCCTCCGGCTTGGCGATGTCGCCGTGCAGGAAGCGATAGTTCGCCTTCCCCTCGTATTCAGCCAGATTCTCGCGGATGCCGGCGTACGTCAGCTTGTCGAGATTCACGACCTGCGCCGCGTCGCCGTATTTGTTGAAAAGGTAACGAACGAAGTTGGATCCAATAAAACCGGCGCCGCCGGTGACGAGATAACGCATAGGCGTTGATCGTATATGAGAGTGCTATCTGAAGCGAAGAGTGAAGGCTGAAGAGGGAAGGGTGAAAACGAGCGCAACTTCCGCTTCCCATTTCACTCTTCACCCTTCACGCTTCGTCATGTCTCCTTTCCGCACCGAGCTCCGCCAACTCCTCCGCCTCGCCGGCCCGCTCGCCGCCGCGCAGGCCGGGACGCAGATCATGAGCCTTGTCGACCTGGCGGTCCTCGGGCGGCTTGGGGCGCGCGAGTTGGGAGCGGCGGGGCTCGCGAACGCGATCTTCTTCGCGATTTCGATGCTCGGCATCGGCCTCAACCTCGGCGTTGATCCGATGATCTCGCAGGCCTTCGGCGCGGGCGACGCCGTTCGCGCACGGCACGTCATGTGGCAGGGCGTCTGGCTCGCGCTGGGCGTCACGGCGGTGCTGACGATTCCGCTGCTCTTCGCGCCGATGCTCCTTCCGTTGTTCGACGTGGCGGAACCGCTGCGGCCGATCGCCAGTCAGTTCCTCCTCGTGCGCACGGCCGGTCTCGCGCCGATGCTGCTGTTCTTTGTCGTGCGCGCGTACCTGCAGTCGCAGCACATCACGCGGCCAATGGTGATCGCCATGCTGATCGGCAACGTCGTCAACTTGTTATTGGACCTCGTTCTCGTCTTCGGCTTGGGACCGTTTCCGCGCATGGGTGCAGCCGGCGCGGCGCTGTCGACCGACTTCGGCGCGGTCCTGCAACTCGTCATCGTGGTTTGGACCGTGAAGTCGATTCACCTTCCTCCACACGACGCCGGTGTGCTGCACCACCCGAAGTGGGTGGAGATTCGCCAAGCCATCCGCATCGGCCTCCCGATCGGAATTCAGATGGCGGCGGAGATCGGAGTCTTCGTGCTGGTCGGCCTGCTGGCCGGCCACCTCGGCGCGATCGATCTGGCCGCGCACCAACTCGTCCTCGGCTTCGCGTCGTTCACCTTCACGATCGCTGTCGGCGTGGCCTCGGCGGGCGCAGTCCGCGTCGGCCTCGCGGTCGGCGCGCGCGATCAGCCGCGCACGCGAATGGCCGGGTTCTCCGCCATCACCGGCGGCACTGCGATCATGCTCGTGGGCGCGGCGGTCTTCGCCCTCTTCCCGCGTGCCGTAGCCCGACTGCTGACCGATCAGCGAGAGGTCATCGCCGCCGCCATCCCCGTCCTCCTCATCGCCGCGGTCTTTCAACTTTCGGATGGATTGCAGGCCATCGGCGCCGGTATCCTCCGCGGCGCTGGCGACACGACCTTCCCGCTCGTCTCCAACCTGGTCGGCCACTGGCTCGTCGGCCTCCCGATCGCGCTCTACCTCGGCTTCCACCGCAACATGGGCATCGTCGGATTGTGGTGGGGCCTCTGCGCGGGATTGACGGCCGTGGCCATCCTGCTTCTCTTCCGCTTCAATCGATTGTCAAAGACCACGATCGTTCCGATTCGCGCGTAACCGTTGCAAGCGACGGCAGCACTAACGCCGGAGGCGTTCCGTACGGTAGCCGGTGGTCGCGGGCGAAGCCCGAGACCACCGGATAAATGTGATGCGATGGATATGACCCCGGCAGGGGTCGCGGACCGAATACAAATCGGCGTGGGTTCCCTCCGCGACCGCTGCCGCGGTCTGGAAAATCAGGCGCGTTCGTGAGCCGGTGGTCTCGCTCTTCGAGCGCGACCACCGGCTACCGTCCGAGCCGCTTCCAGCGGCTTTCGCGCCGCTGACGCGGCAATCATGCGTCGGCGGGAACACTGCCTCGCCCCAGTGTTACCATCGCGGGGTTGCCTAGGGGTGGCCGTCATTCGGCCTGAGATCACACCCTCGAACCTGACCCGGTTAAGACCGGCGTAGGAAAAGGCAGAAGGATTTCAATGAAGGTCGTTCGGGTCCTCGCGTTTCTTCTCCTTTTTCCCGTCGTTGTTTCCGCCGCTACGTTGCGTGGAGTCGTGCGCGCAGTCGATGGGCATCCGGTCGCGAATGCCGGCGTCGAGGCGAATGGGCAGCGCGCGACTACCGATGCCGAGGGGCGGTTTGCGATCGACGTGGCAGCAGGGAGTTACACCGTCGTCGTCACGCGCAGTGGATTTCAGCCGGTGGCAATGAACGCGGCGACGAACAGCGACATCGTCATCACCTTGCGACCGGGACTTGCGGAGAGCATCGTCGTCAGCGGGATTCGCGCCGAAGAGAAGACGCCGGTGACGAAGAGCGACATCGATCGCGCCACGATTCAGCGCGACTACTACGGGCAGGACATTCCGCTGCTGCTGCGCGATACGCCGTCGATCGATACGTATGCCGAGGCGGGGGTGGGCGGGTCGGGGTACTCGTACATCACGTTGCGGGGGATCAGTCCGACGCGGATCAACTTCACATTAGACGGGGTTCCGCTGGCCGATTCCGAGGATATGACGACGTACTTTGCGGACTTTCCCGATCTCGCCAGATCGCTGCAGTCGATTCAGGTGCAGCGCGGGGTGGGGACGTCGACGGTGGGATCGCCATCGTTCGGAGGATCGATCAATCTCGAATCGATTGCGCCGTCTGCGGATTCGTCAACGAATGCCGAGATCGGACTCGGATCGTTCGGAAGCAAAACGGCGACGGTCGGGTATCAGTCGGGTGCGCTGCCGGGCGGCTATGCGTTTTACACGCGGCTCTCCGCCGATCAATCCAACGGATTCCGCGAATCGTCCGGCTACCGCGCGCGCAACCTGTTCGTGAGCGCGTCGAAGCAGAACGAAGACTCGCAGTTGCGTTTGACGGGATTTACCGCGCACGAGTGGACGCAGCAATCGTTCCTCGCTGTCGACTCCGACACGCTGAAGGAGAACCTGCGCGCGAATCCCTTCGGACCGAGCGACCGCGACAGCTTCGGCTACGACCTCGCGCAGTTGCAGTATCTGCGGGCGTTGTCGCCGTCGACGAACATGACCGCATCCGCCTACTACCAGCGCGGCTACGGCTGGTACGACCTGCAGAGCTCCCTCCCCGAAATCCGCACGCGTTACCGCCTGGACGGCCGTCTCCTCGGCGCGATGGCGACGATGAGCTCCACGCGCGGCGCGTGGACCGCGAACTACGGCCTGCACGCGAACGAGTTTCAGCGCGAGCACACCCGCGACGCCATCGGCCAGTTCCGCGACCCCTGGAACAACTATTCGAACTACGGCACGAAAGGGGAGGTGAACGCGTTCGCGAAATTCAACTACGACGCCGCGCGCTGGCATCTCTACTCCGATGCGCAGATCCGCACGACGGACTTTCACTACCACGGCGACGTGAAGATCGATCCGATCCGCTGGACGTTTTTCAATCCGAAGCTCGGCGCGCGCTATGACCTCTCATCAACGACTGGCATCTACGCCTCCGCCGGACTATCGCGGCGCGAGCCGGCGCGCAGCGATCTTTTCGGCGGCGAAGACAACGCCTCGCTCTCGTACGACCTCCATGCCGTCCGCCCCGAGCGGCTGCTCGATTTTGAATCCGGCTGGGACTATCGCGGAGCATCGTCAAGCATTCACGCGAACGTCTACGCCATGGAGTTCCGCAACGAGATCGCCTCGACCGGCGAGCTGTCGCCGATCGGCGCGCTGCTGCGTCGCAACGTCGACCGCAGCTACCGTCGCGGGATCGAGGTCGAATACTCATGGCAGGCCGCGCCGCGCGTGAAGCTTCGCGGCAACGCGAACGTGAGCCGCAACCGCATCCACACCTGGACGCAGTTCTACGACGTCTACGACGCGAGTGGCGCCCCCGCCGGCAACGAGCCGATCACGTTTCACGACGTGAATCCGGTGCTCACGCCGTCGCTGATCGTGAATCAGACGATCGAATTCGCGCCGATCTCGAAGACCACATTCGGACTCACCGCGCGCCACGTTGGACGCTCGTATCTCGACAACACGAACAACGCTTCGTTCGTCGCGCCGGCGTTTGCCACGTTCGAGGCGAGTGGCGCGATCGCGATCGGACACGGCATGTCGCTTCGTCTCCAGATCAATAACCTGCTCAATAACAAACGCATCTTCCCGAGCGGCTACAGCTATCTCTTCCTCACTCCGCAGCGCACGATCGAAGGCATCTCCTACTACTACCCGCAAGCCACTCGCAACGCCTCGGTGATGGTAGATTTCCGGCGTTGATCCTCCTCGCAGCCGTCATCACGCCGGCAAACATCTGGTTGGCGATTCGGACCGCCTTCACGCCGCTGGAGTTGGTGGCGGTCGTCTTCACGCTGGCGAACGTCTGGCTGGCCATCAAAGAAAAAATCTGGACGTGGCCGGCCGGCATCATCAGCGTCCTGCTCTATCTCATCGTTTTCTGGCGCTCGCACCTCTACCTCAATGCCGGTCTGCAGGTCGTCTACTTCGTCATGTCGATTCACGGCTGGTACGAGTGGCTGCACGGCGGCGCAAACAAAACCGAGCTGACGATCACGAAAGCGTCGCCGCGAATGTGGACGGCGCTGATGTCGATCGGCACCGTGATCACGCTGATCCTGCTCTGGCTCCTGCGCCTCACCTCGCACGACGCCTCGCTCCCGATCTGGGATGCGGTCACCACCGCCTTCAGCCTCGTCGGTCAGTACATGCTGAACATGAAGATCGTCGAGAACTGGCTGATGTGGGCGATCGTCGACGTCATTTACGTCTTCATGTTCATCGACCAGAAGCTCTATCCGACCGCCATCCTCTACGCGTTCTTCGTCTTCCTCTGCCTCAAGGGACTGATCGATTGGCACCGCAGCTCACACGCGTCTGCCTCATAGGTCCGGAGTGCACCGGCAAGACGACGCTTGCCGAGGAGTTGGCGATCCACTTCGGCGCAACGTGGGTGCCTGAGTTCGCGCGCGAATACGCGCAACGCGTTGGACGACTGCTGACGTTCGATGACGTCGAGCCGATCGCGCGAGGGCAGATGGCGCTTGAAGATGCGGGAGTGGGGAGTAGGGAGTGGGGAGTGGGAGATGAGGCCGAAAGCTCCCACACCCCACTCCCTACACCCCACTCCCCAATCCTCATCCTCGACACGGATCTCATCAGCACATTCGTTTACAGCCGTCACTACTACGGCCGATGTCCCGAATGGATCGAAGTCGAGGCGAGGGCGCGGAAGGCGGATCTCTATTTTCTGACCGACATCGACGTGCCCTGGATGGCCGACGCTGTTCGCGACACGGTCGCCGCGCGTGCGTCACTACACGGTCAGTTCGCGAATGCGCTGGCAGACTTCGGAGCGAATTTCGTTACCGTGAGTGGTGATTGGGAGCAGCGCTGGAAGACCGCCGTTACGCGGCTAGGTAGTCTTCTCGGTCGACCACCAGCAGCAGCACGCAACCCTCATCGCTGACGATCTCGGCGTGCGTCGTGCCGGCGTCGGCGTGATGGAAGTCGCCCTTGAGCAGGTAGCTCTCTCCGATCCTGCAGCTCCCGCTGATCACGAACGAATCCTCGGCACCGGCATGATCGTGCGCCGGAACCCGCGCGCCCGGCTCGAACATCATCAGGATCGTGGCCGTGTCGCGCTCGATGTCGACGGAGAGCGGTTTCACAGTCACGCCAGAAACGAAATCGAACCAGCGACCTTCGTTGGCGCGGACAGTGCGCGTGTTCTGCGGCGTTTCCGAGGCCGCGCCGAGGATGCGCGCGCGCAGCCACGCGGGCGGATCGACCGGTTCGATCCCCTCGGCCACAATGCCGTTCAGGAAAGTCAGCTCTTCGCGTGTCAGGGTGTCGGTCATTTCGTTCCTGCCGCAAACTTCATGCGCAGCTCAGCCATTCCATCGCACAACATCCCGCGGGCTTTCGCCTCGCTGATGCCGTACCGCGTTGCAAGATCGCTGACAGTCATTCCATTGTACCAGGCGTCCTCCACCAGGCTTCTGGCGGAGGGCTCTTCCACTACTACGGTCGCCGACGCCGGTCGGGTTTGTCGGGCCAGCGCACAGTCGCGGGTGGCGCGGATGAGGTAGGCCGCGGGGTCGACGGCATCAGCGTTCCTGGACAGCGACACGAAGGCCGATTCCAGCGCATCGGCCGCCGCGTCGCGGTCGTTCGTGATACGCAATGCGATCGCGTACAGCTGCGGAGCGTAACGATCGTAGAGATCCGCAAGTGCCTGCATGGATTACGAGAGTTTAGCCTTTCTCCGCGCCCTCGCGTCTCCGCGTGAAAGGTTTAAACTCCCGCCCATGTCCAAAATCCGTTTCGCGTGCGTCGCGTTCGGCGTCTGCTTTGCTATTTCCGCGGTTGCTCAGGTCCCGACGATCATCAAAGAGATCGACCAGCTCGAGTCGCAGCGCGATCCGAAGTGCTACGCCACCGCGAACCGCCTGGAGGATTTCATCTACGGCACCTCGCTCGACTTCGACGCGCGCGCCGAGAAGATCGCGCTGCAGAAGCGTCTCATTCGTGACGTGTGGATCAAAGCGACGGACGCCTCGAAAGGGAAGACGCAGATCGGCGTCAATGAGCTCCGTCCGGTGTTGCAGGCCGCGGTTCCGTACGTCACCACGCCCGGCGGTGATTGGATCATCCTTCCTGACGACGCGCGGCGCACCGAGATCTCCGCGCGCGACAAACGCCAGTACGGCGCGGTCGCCTATGCGCTGCGCGCGATTCTCTCCGTCCAGCAGGATGCGTTCGTTGATGGAACGAATCTCCTTCCGCTCGATGAGAAGGCAGTGGAGTTGTTCAAGGAATCGGTCGATCTCATCACCCTCGCCGCGCTGCAGCACGCCGACCGCGACACGCGGACGAAGAACGTTCACCAGATCAACGGCGCGGAGATGAAGGCGGCGTGGGCGGGCATCGTCGGAACGAGCAAGCCGGCGGTTGCGTCACATGCGGCAGCGGCGAAATCGGGCGAGAAATTCGCCACCATCAAATCGATCGTCGCCGAGAAGCTGTCGGCATTCGAAAAATACAACGACCTCTCCAACGCCGTCTTCTCGCGCAACGTGCAGGTCTACATGGCCCGGCACATGTGGCCGAGTGATGCCGAGGATGGGACAGCGTTCAAGAAGCAATTCACGGAGACGATGGTGGCGTGGACCGGCGACGTCATGCTCGAAGCGGAGAAGCGCGCGAAGAAGCGCGGCCATCCGCTGATCCGCATCGACGACGTGCACGATGCCGTGCAGATGTACGAGCCGCATGTGCTCAACGAATACGAGGACTGCATCTACTTTCCTCGGCTACCTAAGAGCGACCAGGTTGTGATTGAAGCGTACGACCTCGACGCCTTCCGCGATCCCGGGCTGCATTGGATGTATCTGAATGAAGTCCTCAACGATCCGAAATACAAAGGGACGCTGGAGCCGGATCCCTTTGCCGCGGAGTTGCTCACCGAGGGCGGCGCGCAGATGGGAACGTTGATTTTGCGCGTGGCAGGGAAGAGCGCCACCGCTGCGAATCGCGACCGCCTCGATCGCTCCGACCTATCGCAATCGCTCAGAACCATTCAGGCTCTGCTCGACAAAAACGCAGCGCTCCCTCCAGCGAAGAAAGTGTCGACCACCATCGCCTCGGCGCGATCGAAGCCAACGACGAAAGGCAAGTTCTTTACCGACGTCACCGCGACCAGCGGCATCAAATTCGAGCACCGCATGTCCGACTGGCTGGCCCGTCTCATCCGCAGCTACTCGATCAAAGAGACGGAAACGGTCCTCGCCGTTCCGCCCGCATTTGGCGGCTCCGGCATCGCAGCGGAAGACGTCAATGGCGACGGCAACATCGACGTCCTCGTCCTTAGCGGCTCCGGCAACGCCCTCTACCTCGGCGACGGCAAAGGACACTTCACGGACGTCACCGAATCGGCAGGTTTGAGTTGGAAGCGTCCCGACGGCCGCCCCGGCGAGCCGCGCCAGCCGATCATCGCCGACTTTGACAACGACGGCCTGCCGGACATCCTCATCACCTACGCCGATGACGATCATCGTGTTTATCGCAACCTCGGCAACTCCAAATTCGAGGACGTCACCGCCCGCACAAACCTTGGCGGCAAAGGTCTCGTCGGCGGTCCCGCCACCGCGCTCGACTTCGACAAAGACGGCCTCCTCGATCTCTACATCGGCTACTTCGGCGACTACGTCCGCGGCGTGCTCCCCACGTTCGCGCGCCGCAACACCAACGGCCTCCCCAACAAGCTCTTTCGCAACAAAGGCAACTTCGTCTTCGAGGATGTCACCGCCGGCAGCGGCGTCGACAACACCGGATGGGCCCAGGCCATCAATCACCTCGATTTCGACGGCGACGGATGGGAAGACCTGATCTGCGGCAACGACTTCGGCGCCAACGCCTGGTATCGCAATCTGGGTGATGGAAAATTTGAGGAAGTGTCGTCGAAGCTCGGCACCGACAAGCCGAGCTACACGATGAACATCGGCATCACCGACCTCAATCGCGACGGCTTCCCCGACGTCTACATCTCCAACATCGTCACAATGAACAAAGACGAAAAGTACGTTCTCCCCGACGCCAAGACGCGCCTCAAATTTAATCCCCAGAAGATGGCCAACATGCGGGTCGTCGAAGCGAATGATCTCTGGACGTCGACCGCCAAAGACAACAAGCTCGTTTCTTATCAACAATCGCAAGCCATCGGCCGCGGTTACAAATCAACCGGCTGGTCATGGGGCGCGAATTTCTTCGATTTCGACAACGACGGCGATGACGATCTCTACCTCGTCAACGGCATGAACGAATACGCGGTCTACTCCAGCGTCAACCCCTACTTCACCAACTCCTCCGGGCAACAACAGCAGACCATCGTCCCGGTCGCCGAAAAGGAAGCACCGGTCTTCTTCGTCAATCGCAACGGCATGCTGGAAGAGCAGTCATCCCAAAGCGGCGCCGACCCGGCCGGCAACGCTAGAGCCGTCGTCCAATTCGATATGGATAACGACGGCGCCCTCGACATGATGGTCAACAACTTCAACGGCCCGGCGATGCTCTACCGCAACAACGGAGCGACCGGAAATCACTGGATCAAAATCAAATTGACCGGCAACCCGTCCAAAGGCGTCACAAGAGACGCCATCGGCGCCACAATCCTCGTCGACACCGCGCACCAGAAAAACCTCTGGCGCGAAGTCTTCAGCACAATCGGCTACCTCACCTCCCCACCCAAGGAACAACACCTCGGCCTGGGGACCGACACAAAAGCCGACGTCACAGTGATCTGGCCCAACGGCGATCACCAGACGCTCAAAGGCTTAGCCGCCGATCACACATACCGAATCAACCAAACCACCGGCCTGCAAAAGTGATCCTGGAAATGCTGCTGATGGCGGCCGCGAAAATCGCCCCGTTCCATAGCTCGCGCGCGCCCCAATTCGGCGGCGTAGCCGCCATAAGAATCGTAGCCCCCGGCTTCAGCCGGGGGACGGCCGATGCGCATGGATTCAGAGCCCGCTTAAGCGGGCGAAAGAACCGGCACTCGCGACGCCCTCTCTATCGCCCGTTAAAACGGGCTCACGAAAATGCCCCATTCGCAAACCCCCGGCTGAAGCCGGGGGCTACGGTTCTCACGCAGGCTACGCCCGCGAATACGTTGCACAAGAATCGACTCGCCCACGAAACATCGCCGTACCTGAAACAACACGCCCAAAACCCCATCAACTGGTACCCCTGGGGCGCAGAGGCGCTGGAAAAAGCGAAGGCAGAAAACAAGCCAATCTTCCTCTCCATCGGCTACTCCACCTGCCACTGGTGCCACGTAATGAACGCCGAATCGTTCTCCACCGAAGAAATCGGCGCGCTCATGAACGCCGGCTTCATCGCCATCAAAGTCGATCGCGAGGAACGCCCCGACGTCGACACCACCTACATGGCCGTCGCGCGGAAACTGATGCCCGACCCGGGCTGGCCGCTGAACGTGATCCTCACTCCGGACGGCAAACCGTTCTTCGCCGCAGCGTACATCCCGAAGGATCGCTTGAGCGCGCTCCTCACGAACCTCGGCAAAACCTGGAAGGAGCACCCCGAACAGATCGCCTCGACCGCATCGATGGTCATGCAATCACTCGCACCGGATAACGCGAACGCCGAAATACCCGGCCCCGAGCTATTGAAGAAAACCTATCAGCAGTTCGCCGATCGCTTCGACGCGATCAACGGCGGATTCAACCCCCCGCCCAAACTCCCCGCCGCGCATCAACTCATGTTCCTGCTCCGCTACTGGCGCCGCACCGGCGAGCCGCACGCGCTTGCGATAGTGGAGACGACGCTGCAGAAAATGCGTTCGGGCGCGATCTGGGACGCCAAACGCGGCGGCTTCCACCGCTACGCCGTCGACGCCGAATGGAAGCAGCCGCACTACGAAAAGATGCTCTGCGATCAGGCGATGATCGCGATGGCCTACCTTGAAGCGTTCCAGGCCACGCACAAACCCGAATACGCCGCCACCGCGCGAGCGATCTTCGCGTACGTCCTCCGCGACCTGCGCGCCGCGAACGGAACGTTCTACTCCGCCAACGACTCCGACAACCGCACCGCCCGCGACGAAAAAATCCTCACCGACTGGAACGGCCTGATGATCGCCGCACTCTCCCAAGGCGCCGCCGTCCTCGACGATGCGTCCTACGCCACCGCCGCCCGCCGCGCCGCGGATGTCCTCCTCGCGAAAGCAAAACTCCAGCACTCCGACAAACAGCAAGCCGTCTTCCTCGACGACTACACCTTCGTCGTTTGGGGCCTGCTCAACCTCTACGAGGCCACGTTCGAAGTCCGCTACCTCGAGAAAGCGATCACCCTCGAACGCGAATCCCTAACCGGCTTCCGCGACGCAACCGGCCGCTTCTACCTAACTCCCTCGGACGCCGCCACGCTCCTAATCCGCCCCCGCGATACCAGCGACGGCTCCCTCACCTCCGGCAACTCCGTCCAGCTCACAAACCTCGTCCGCCTCTCCCGCATCACCGGCGAAGCCGTCTTCGAAAAAGCCGCCAAAGACCTCCTCCGCACCACCGCCGACGACATCACCCTCATCCCCTCGGCCTCTGCCCACCTCATGAGCGGACTCGACTTCCTCCTCGGCCCATCGTTCGAGATCGTCCTCGCCGGCGCGGACGTGCGCCCGCTTCAGCGGGCGGTGTTCGCGTCGTTCGTTCCGAACAAGGTCGTGCTGCACAGCGGCGTGGAAGTCGCGCGCATTGCGCCGTTCACGAAGGCGCAGCCAACGATCGGAGGCAAGGCGACCGCGTATGTCTGCACGAATCACCTCTGCCGGTTGCCGACCGGCGATCCCGCGAAAGTGCTGGAGCTATTCCGAGTCGAGAGTCCAGAGAGGTAGACAGTGTTTACGCGTAGAGTTAGTGCGGGCCGAGGACAATAAGGCTATTCTCCTTTCATGAATGACAAATCTATCGCCAGACCCCGTGCTCAGACGATCTATCGATTCGTCATGCTGAGCAGTTTTTTCACTTTAGGAATTACGTTCACGCTAATTCTGTGGTTGAAGCCGGACCTCGCGCGGAGCACCGTCGCTCACATATTGGGAGAGTCCAGTTTTCTCGAGTTCTTCGCTCTTTTGTTTTCCTTCGGCACGATCGCCGCCGGCATAACGACCTACCTGCAGCATGGATCCACGGAACGTAACCGTATAGCTGCCGAACAGCTTCGTGAACTTACGCAAACGCCCGCTTCAACTCCGACGTACACCGACTCGGCGAAGTCCGGTGAGGTTGTGGAGGAGTTGTCTCGCCGCGTCGATGTACTTTCTGCGCCATTCACCGATGAGCAACGCGTAGCCCTGGCAAAAGCCGCCATGGATGCTATGGCTACACAAGCGGTTTCAGCGAAAATCGAGGAACTTGCTTTTCGCGTTGGACAGGACTTCCAGAACGGGCGAATACTCGAAACGCTTGAGCGCAACACGATCGTTACCCTCGCTAGATTAAACAGCGCCATTCCAGATCTTACGAAGCGCGCTAACCTGAACTTAGCAATCGGGATCACGACGACCCTCGTTGGTGTCGCCGTATTGACGTTTGGCGTCTTTGTGATCTCTGAGCCGGCGACGACCTCGTCCGCCACGGAGTATCTGGCTCACTTGCTGCCGCGTGTTTCGCTTGCGGTGCTTGTTGAGGTCTTCGCCTACTTCTTTCTGCGACTCTACAAGGACAATCTTGCCGCAATCACGCTACTTCAAAACGAGATGACGAATGTAGAAGTGGCGCGCAGTGCTCTCGCGGTCGTTATTCTTCGTGGCGATACCGAGGCAACCTCGCGGATTACAACGGGAATGGCTGCCGTCGATCGCAACCGCACGTTGTCGCCACCACCGACTGTGCCGGACGTGACGGCGAAGTCTGCGCTAGAATTACTGAATCAGGCGATTTCTTTAGCCAAGTCAGCGAAGTGAGGCTACGGACGGCTACTGAAGAAATGAATCCGGCGGAGCAGTGTCGAACACGCGCATCAAGTCGCGTACCTTGCAGTCCAGCGCGCTGGCGAGCCGCAGGATCATCGTCAGCGTCGGTGCCTTCAGCCCTCGTTCCAACTCGCTAATGTAAGGGATGTTCGAGCCGCAGCGCTCGGCGAGCGCTTGCTGGCTCAGCCCGCGTTTCAATCGGACCTTGCGCAACTCGCGCCCGAACGTCTCAGCTTCCGGGCGGATGGCGGCCACTCATCCACGCTCGCTCTTGACGTACTGCTTTAGCAGTATTATCTTCTCGCAGTACATCGAGAGGAGATCAATCCTGGACAAACTCACCCGCATCTCCATTCGCCGTATCTTTCTCACTCCTCGTCCGAATGTGGCGTACATGACGGCTGCTGATCGGTTGGGGATCTCGTTTCTGGAGTTGAAGAGTGAGATCGCCGAGGGGACGATTGTAGCGGTTTCGACGGCGATCGGGATGCGGGCGTCGAAGGAAGAGATGATCGCGGCGGCGATGCGGACGTGGCCTCAGTCGCTGATCGAGGAGGCCCTCGGCGACGACGCGGCGCGGGTCATACCCGAGGCCATCCGGCTGGTGGAGCTGCGGGCCAGAGTGCCGCGGTATCAGAAAGAGATGCTGCAATGGCTGGCGCGCCGCAACCAGACCTCGGTCGATGACGTGCTGACGCGCGAGCTGGAGGATGTGGCGTGCGCGTACGCGGACGAGATCGCGTCCGACGTGGACGGATTCGAGATGGCGATGTCGTGGCCGGAGTGCGCCGCGGCGACTGCGAAGTAGTGTTTGTCATCCTGAGCCCGCCGGAGCAGCGGAGGACGGTCCAAGGACCCCCTTTCCTCGTAACCAGGGACGGGCGGCGGTACTTTGCACGATGCAAGCACCTGGGGGTCCTTCGACCGTCCTGCGCGACTTCGGCTTCGCCTACGTCGCTCCGGCGGCTCAGGATGACAAAATCGATGCTTCGTTTGGAACCTGTCCCATCGGGACACGCTCGGTGCCCAACGGGACACAGGCGGTGTCCCAGTGGGACAGGCTGGGTGTCCAACGGGACACACGCGGTGTCCCAGCGGGACACGCTCGGTGCCCAATGGGACACAGGCGGTGTCGATTCATGCTTCGTTTTGAAGCTCCGGAGGCTCAGAAGTGTCAAGAAACCGTGAAAACGTTGATTTGACGAGCATCCCGAGCTTCAACAGCACAGACAAGGGTGTGGCCTGACAAACCGACTCGCGGCGTATTTCGCGAAGCTTTGGAGTGCGGTGGCGTTGCCACCCGCACTCTAAAGTGCTGCGCACGAAGGGCACGATAGTCCCAACTACAATGTCGCGCTCATGCGCGCAACCATCGCTATCCTCCTCTCGCTCATCGCCATGTCCGCCATCGCTGCTCCGCCGACCGATTTTGCAAGGCTGACGAAGGATCAGGTCGTCGGAGGGTTTCGAGTGGAGTCCGTGTATCTGAATGATGCCGACAAGCCGGTTGGGGCGCGGTTCGTTCACAAACGCAGCGGGTTCACGCTTGATCTTTTGCAGATCGAGTCGGTGCCGCAGGCGCATACGTGGGTGAACTCGTTTCCGGTGTCGGATCAGGGGGAGCCGCATACGCAGGAGCATCTGCTGGTCGGGAAGGGGACGACGGGGCGCGCGTTTGCGGGGCTGGACACGATGTGGCTTTCGCAGTCGAGCGCGTACACGGGACAGTGGCGGACGAACTATGTGTTCAACACGTCGGCGGGTGCGGGCGTGTTTTTCAAGCTGCTGGATGCGCAGTTGAATGCGCTGTTGAATCCTGACTACACCGATGAAGAGATCCGGCGCGAGGTGCGCAACTTCGGGGTGACCGAGAATCCCGATCACTCGCTGCGGCTGGAGGAGAAGGGATCGGTATACAACGAGATGACCAGCTCGTCGTCGAGTCCGTTCCGGCAGCTGTTCCGGACCAGCGGGCAGCTCGTGTATGGCAAGGCGCATCCGCTGTCGTACAACGCGGGCGGCGAGCCGTCGGGGATTCGCACGATGAAGCCGGAGGACATCCGCGGCTTTCATGAGGCGCACTATTTCCTCGCCAACATGGGATCGATCGTGGCGCTGCCGCCGGATGTTCCGGTCGGCGACGCGCTCACGCGCATCAACGCGATTCTCGATCGACTGGAGCAGCACGAGGGGGTGCGCAGGGGCATGAGGATGGAGGATCAGCCCAAGCCGGCCGCGTCGTCTGCGGGGACGATCGCCTTCACCGAATATCCGAATCGGAATCCGCAGCAGCCGAGTCCTGTGATCCTGACGTGGCCGGCCACGCGAATGGATCTGAATGCGGACGACGAACTGCTGCTGAATCTCTTCTTCGACAACATCGCCAGCGACGCCACCTCGAATCTGTACAAAAAGTTCATCGACAGCAAGACGCGCGTGATCGACATCGGAGCGAAGTCGGTCGGCAACCGCGTCGACTCCGATCAGGGTCATCCCGTCTCGATTTTCTTCGGCGACGTCGCGGCCACGAACCTCACCGGCGAGAAGCTGGCCGAGGTTCGGAAGATCGTCACGGACGAAATCGCGCGGATCGCGAACCTGCCGGATGGATCGCCGGAGCTCGAGGAGTTCAACAAACGGATCGCAGGACGCGTGGTCGAGACGCATCGCGACCTCTCCAAGTTCGTCAACTCACCGCCGCTGTTCGGCTTCCGCAATACCGGGTCGGCGTGGATGGATCAGCTGCTGACGCTGGAAAAGACCGGCACGTTCAAGAAGTCGCTGACTCTGAAGCCGCAGCTGGCGCATGTCGACGCGCTCATCGCGTCGAAGAAGAATTTCTGGCGCGACGCGCTGGCGAGATGGTCCATTATCGGCACTGAGCCGTACGCGGTCGCGGCGAAGCCGAGTCCGGAGCTGATCGCGCGCAACGACTCGGAGCGCGCCGCGCGTGCGAATGCCGAGGCGTTGAGGCTGGCGAATCAGTACGGGGTGACGGATCCGCAGGAGGCGATCAAGCGGTATCGCACCGACTACGACGCCGAAACCGCGCGCATCGACACGGCGGCGAAGGCGGTCAAGGCGGCGAAGTTCATCGACGCACCGCCGATGACGATCGACGACGGTTTGAAGTTCGCCACCACCAAGCTCGCGCACGACGTGCCGATGGTCGCTTCCACGTTCGAGAACATGACCAGCGCCACCACCGGCATCGCGCTGCGTCTCGATACGCTGCCGCCGGACGACTATCGCTACCTCGCGCTGCTGCCGAACCTGCTCACGCGCGTTGGCGTGATCGATAACGGCAAGCCGGTGTCGTTCGACGAGATGACGGAGCGGCTGCGCAACGAGATCCTGTCGCTCAACGCGAACTACAGCACGAACGCGCGCACCAATCGCGCGGAGTTGGTGGTGCGCGGAGCGGGAAACGATCTGGCGGAATCGAAGCGCGCGATTGCATGGATGCGACTCGTGCTGGAGCATCCCGATTGGCGTGTCGAGAACCTTCCGCGCATTCGCGACGCCGTCGATCAGTCGCTGAGCCAGTTGCGGAACACGATGCAGGGTGCCGAGGAGGGGTGGGTGCAGAATCCGGCGGAGGCGTGGCGGCGGCAGGACAGCGCGCTGTTGATGGCCACGAATTCGTTTCTGACGCGCTCGCACAATGCACTGCGGTTGCGCTGGATGTTGAAGGAAGCGCCGGCCGGCGATCGCGATGCGATCGCGGCGTATCTGACGTCGCTCGCGTCCGCCAAGGCTTCTCGCGCGGATCTGAAGGCCTTCATCGCCGCGGCGACGTCCGGAAAAGGGACGGCGCCTGATTCGTTGCTCTCCTTTGCGACTTCGTACGCATCGCTATCTCCCGGCGCGAAGTCGATCGCATCCGACGCGTTGAAAGATCTCGATCTGACGCTCGTCGAAATCCCCGACGCCAGCCTCGCCGCAGACTGGTCGCAGCTCGTCACCGACATGCGCTACGATCTCGCCACGCCGCCGGCCGAGGCGCTGGCGAAACTCGATGCGGTCCGCAAACGCATCCTTCACGCCGGCAACGCGCGCATGTTCCAGGCTGCCTCGGTGACGACGCAGAAATCGCTCGAAGCGCCGATCGCGGGAATGATCAACGCGCTCGATCCGGCGCCTGTGTCGCGGGTGATGATCAAAGGTCAGAACATCGTCGAGGCGCGGCTGCGGCAGCGCGGCGCGATTACTGATCCGCCGTCATTCGTCGGTCTCCTCGCGCCGAATATGAACGGCGGCGTGGTCATCACTTCGGCGCCCGGCACGTCGTACGCCGATTTCAATGACCGCGAAAAGCAGCTCAACTTCCTCTCCTCGCGACTCTTCGCCGGCGCGGGCGCGCACGGCATCTTCCTGAAGACGATTGGTGCCGGCCTCGCGTACAGCAACGGACTGCGCGGATCGGTGAGCGCCGGCCGCACCGGCTACTACGCGGAACGGACGCCCGAGCTGCCGCAGACGATCCGCTTCGTCATCGGCGAGCTGCGCGCAGCTCCCCGCGATCCGTCGTTGGCCGACTACACGATTGCGCAGGCGTTCGGCGAACTCCGCGGTGCGGGCGCGTATGAGCCGCGCGCCGAATCGATGGCCGCGGATCTCGCGGACGGGCAGACGCCGGAGCAGGTACGCAAGTTCCGCCAATCAATTCTCGCTCTTCGCGCCGACCCAACGCTCGGCGACAAACTCTTCGATCGGAAGGATCGCGTGCTGTCGGCGTCGCTGCCGGGATACGACGGCGCGACTTGGAAGCCGGCCGCGGATTCGTCGTACTTTGTCATCGGACCGGATAAGCAGCTCGATGCGTACGAGCGCTATCTGCAGACGTTCGGGGGGACGCTCGTGCGGTTGTATCCGCGCGATTTCTGGATGTGATGTGGCACAGACACTCTTGTCTGTGCCTCGTGCGATACGATTCGTCCATGTCTGATCAACGCTTTGACATGCTCTCAAGCAGCGAGAGCGGCCTGACCTACGTTCGCGAAAAACGCGGCGGCGTGATGCGTGTGCTGACGGAGAGTGAGTTGGCGGATTTCAACGATCCGCCGCCGTGTCCGCAATGCGCGGAGCAGTTCGGCTGCGAGCATTTCAATTGCGCGGGCGAGCCGATGTTGACGGAGGATGAAGTCGAATCGATCGCGCCGCCGGAGTGGATCGTGTTCGCGAAAGCGTGCGGCATCAGCCGTGCGGATCTCGATCGTTTGAAGTTGATCGAAGAGCACGAAGGGGAGTATCGCGTCGGGCCGGGCGCGGATATGCGCACGCAGGAGATCGTGCTGCTTCTCAATGAACGGTGAAGCGGCGATGCCCCGGGCCGGAACGCTGGCGTCCTCGCCGGCTGGCACGGCGGCGTCTCGCCGCCGAACCGGCAAACCAACATTCGCTGGTAGCGAAACGCTCGCGCAAGCCTGCCATTCGGCGGCGGGGACGCCGCCGAGCCAGCCGGCGAGACGCCAGCGCTCCGGTCTTCAAAGCTTTCTTTCGCCCGCTGAAGCGGGCTCACAAATCCTACGCACACTCGAGGTCCCACGGCTGAAGCCGATGGGCTACGGTTCTTACGCCGGCTTCGCCGACGGTTTCTCGTGATGCATCTCCTCGGGCTTCTTCCATCCGATCTCGCCGCGCTTCTCCGCGCGAATGGCGTCGAGATTCGCGACGCCGAGGCTCGGCGCGTCGTCGCGCATGTGATGGCGGGACGTCGCGGCTTTCCGGCTTCGCGTCCGGTGCCGCGGAGGGTCGAAGAAGCCGTCGAGCGATTCACGTCAAGAACTCCGCTCGAGATCATCGAACGCGCTACCGATCCGAGCGACGGGTTCGTCAAGTATCTCTTTCGACTGCATGACGGCGCACTCGCCGAGGCGGTGCGGATTCCGTTGGAGGCTCCGGGGAAGTTCACGGTGTGCATTTCGAGTCAGGCCGGCTGCGCGATGGGATGTTCGTTCTGCGCCACCGGACGTCTCGGATTGATTCGCAATCTGGAGCCGTGGGAAATCGTCGCGCAGTGGATGGCCGTCCGTGACGAGGCGCCGGGCGTCGTCACCGGCGCGCTGTTTCAGGGACAGGGCGAGCCGCTGCATAACTATGCGTCGGTGATGCAGACCGCGGCGATCCTCGCGCATCCGTGCGGCGGACGCATCGCCGCGAAGAACATCACCATCTCGACGGTGGGACTCGTCCCGCAGATCCTCCGCTTCGCGCGCGAGCGGCAGCCGTACCGGCTCATCGTGTCGTTGACATCGGCGATCGATGAGCGGCGCCGTTCGTTGCTGCCGTCGGCATCGGCGTGGTCGGTACGGGAGCTTGCGGACGCCGTTCGCGTTTATCAGCGGTCCGCCGGCGGACGCGCCACGATCGCCTGGGTCGTCCTCGGCGGCATCAACACCGGCGCGGATGAAGTGAGCGCGTTGCGAACGCTGTTCGATGGTGTCCCGCTGCGATTGAATCTGATCGACGTCAACGACGCGCGTCCCGATGGCTATCGCCGGGCGACGGATTCCGAGCTCGCGTCCTTCCGCGATGAGTTGCGCACCCTCGGCATCCCGATCGTCCGCCGCTACTCCGGCGGCGCGGCGCGTCATGCCGCGTGCGGGATGCTGGCGGCGATGCACAGCGGCGCGGCTTCTTTGTAGTGGCCGCCTCCGCGGCCACAAACGCGGGCGCGTCACGTGTACCCCCGGCCGAGCCGGGGGCTGGATTGTTTGGCGCGCCTCCGCGCGCGGACGCAGCGATGCCGGAGCAATGCGAAAGGTTCCGTCAGCGAATCTTCTTCTCTCCGCCTCTCCGCGCGCTCCGCGTGAACCGTCCCCCTGTTGCAACCCCTGTTACCATCAATAACCCCATGCGCGTCGACCATGAAAAGCGGGAGATTGTCTGTTCGGTGGGCGATCTCGTTCACGAATCGACGTATCGGCGCATTGGGGTCGAGCGCGGGGATGGGTTTCGGAGGATGTGGATTGGGCAGGACATCCACACCAAGCGCGCCGAGCAGCGGACTGGGGAGGATGCGAATTACCGCGCCGAGGTGCATGTGGTGCATCGGACGCAGGCGGGCGCGTGGACGGTCACCATCACCGGGCGCATCGACGGCCTTTCGGTCGACAAGGCCGCGAGGACCGTCACGATCGAGGAAGTGAAATCGATCCACTTCGATCTGGAGCTGGAAGCGCTGTATCGGTCGGACAAACTGCAGCGGCATCTGCTGCAACTGCTTTTGTACTCGTACTTTTTGTCGGGCCAGCCGGACTTTGAGGGATTCACGTTCGTACCGCAGCTCGTGCTCATCGATCTGATTTCGGGCGACGCGAAAACGATTGATGCGGAGTTCGACAAAGATCGGATCATCGAGACGCTCAACGAACGGCTGGAACGGCTCGTCACGGATCTCGAGACCGCCGTCGCGCTGCGCGTTGCCAAGCGCGCGTTCGCGGACACGCTCACGTTTCCGTTCGCGGAGATGCGCGCCGGGCAGCAGGAGATGGTCTCCGCCGTCGCGCGGACCGTGTATCAGAAGGAAGCGCTGCTCGTCTCCGCGCCGACTGGCATCGGCAAGACCATGGCCGTGCTCTATCCAGCCGTGAAGCAGGCGCTGAAGGCCGGCAAGAAACTCTTCTTCCTCACCTCGAAAACGATGCAGCAGGATGCGGCGGTCGAGGCGCTGCAGGCGCTCAACGACGGCTCGTTTCGCGTACTTCGCATCCGCGCCAAGCAGAAGATGTGCGCGCACACGGAGATCATCTGCCACGAGGATTTCTGCCCGTACGCGGCGCGCTACTCGGACAAGATGCAGCGCACCGATCTGCTCAATCACCTGGTCACGTCGTTCAGCTACTTCGATCCGCAGATCACGTTCGAGATGGCGAAGTCGAATGAGGTCTGCCCGTTCGAAGTGTCGCTGGAGTTGATCGAACAGGCCGACGTCATCGTCTGCGATTACAACTACATCTTCGATCCGTATGTCGGGCTGAAGGCCTATCAGCAGGAGAACGACTATGGCGATTGTGTGCTGGTCGTCGATGAGGCGCACAACCTCGTCGATCGCGGCCGCGGCTACTACTCGCCGGAGTTGCATGAGGAGCAGTTCGACCGCATTCGGCAGCATCTGGCTACGCGCAACTGCTGGCTGGAAGGAGCGGAGGAGTTGCTGGAAGTCCTTCGCGATCACTTCGATCAACTCGCGGAGTCGCTCGGCGAGGATCCGGCCGTGAAGCAGTCGTTGTGCGAGCCGGACCGCGAGCTGTTCCTCGAACATCGCACGGAGTGGGAGCGGCTGGTGATGCACTACATCGGCTGGAAGATCGAAAACCGCATCGTCGAGACTGACGATCCGCTGATCGATTTCTACTTCAAGCTGGTGAAGGTCGCGAACCTGATGACGGAGAAGGGCGACGAGTTCGCGCACCTGATCGAGCGGACTTCGGAAGGGTTGAAGTTCAAAGTCTTTTGCAAAGACCCGTCCCGTTTCCTCGGCCGCATTTTCGAATCCGCACACGCCACGATCGCGCTCTCCGCCACGCTCGAACCGTTCGACTTCTACCGCAAGCTCCTCGGCTTTCCTTCCGATCGAACGACCGAGTTGTCGCTGCCGTCGCCGTTCCCGCGCGCGAATCGCAAGATCGTGGTGATCTCCGAGGTCGATACGTCGTACAAGAAGCGCGCGGATTCGTATGACCGCATCGCCGACAACGTCGCCTCGATCGCCGAGGCGGGCGACGGTAATTTCCTGGCGCTCTTTCCGAGCTATGCGTTTTTGCGCGAGATCGCCGAACGCATGCCGCCGATCCGCAAGCACGTGATGGTGCAGCGCACCGACATGACCGACTACGAGCGCAACGCCATGCTGGACATCCTGCGCGAGCGCTCGCGCAAGGGAAACCTGATCATGGCCGTTTCGGGCGGCATGTACGCCGAGGGGATCGACTATCGTGGCGACATGTTGTCAGGCGTCATGGTGATCGGCCCCGCGCTGCCGCAGGTCAGCTTCGAGCAGGAGCTGCTGCGCCAGTACTACGACGAGCAGTACGGCTCGGGATTCGAGTTCGCGTACCTGATTCCCGGCATGACGCGCGTGGTGCAGTCGGCAGGACGCGTGATCCGCAGCGAGACGGACATCGGCATCATCGCGCTGCTCTGCAAGCGATTCACACAGCAGACGTACACGCAGTTTTTTCCGGCCGACTGGTACGAGGAATCACCGCGCGAGTTGATTTCGAAGAAGCCGGCCAGCGAGATCCGCGAGTTTTTCGAGGCGAAATTGACGCCGCAATTGAGGTTGGTGTGATGAATCGATTCACCACAGAGGCACAGAGAGCACAGAGGTTATCTGTCCGGGTCCTCTGTGCCTCTGTGGTGATCAATCTCTTCATCGCCTGCGCGTCCACACCGAAAGCCCCGCCGCCGTCTCGCGTTCCGCAATGGGACGTCATGCCAGCCGCAATCCTCGACTCGTTCTGCCTGAGCCTTCGCGACGAAGGCATCTCGAGCGCGACGACCGTCAATATCGTGAAGACCGCGCAACCGTCGCTGATCACGCCGATGTCGATGCAGTCGCTGTCCGACTCATTTTTCTACCACGGCCCGCTCGACTCCGCGCGCGCCGCGGCCGAGGCAACCGCCGCTTCCTCCGAAATCCCGATCACGATTCCTACGACCTGCGCCTGGCGCGGCATCGCCGCGAACACCGCCGCCAAATACGGCGACACGATGACGCTCGAGCTCTCGCCGCCGATCGTCAATCCGTTCTCCCGCAACGCCGCCGGCCTCTTCGCCCGCATCGCGTTAGCCGGCGAGGCGCCGACGTGGTACTGGCTGCCGCTGGTTCCAAGAGGCGAGACGTGGACGGCGGGACGGTTGACGCTGTTGCCGTACCGGCAGTGAGCAATGGACGCCTTCGAGCACATTGCTGCGCGTCTATTCGAGGTGCAAGGCTATTGGACACGCGTCGGCTACGCCGTGGAACTCACAAAGCAACAGAGAGTTGATCTCGGGCAACCGTCATTACCGCGCAGGCAAATCGATCTCATCGCGTATAAGCCATCGACTAACGAACTCCTCGTGATCGAGTGCAAGAGCTACCTGGATTCACCGGGTGTGAGACTGGCTGCTTTTCATGGCGAGGACGCGGCAAAGAAAGATCTCTTCAAGCTGTTCAATCGGTCGCCACTGCGGGATGTGGTACTCGCGTCCTTAGTCCAACAACTGCGCGGCGAAGGACTGCTCGTCGCAAATGAACCGACGATTCAGCTCGTGCTCGTAGCAGGTAAGGTCTATTCAAATGATGAAGCGAAGCTCCGCGTCCTATTCGCCGATAGAGGGTGGAAGTTTGTGGGACCCAGCGAAGTCGCGGCCGGACTGCGAGCCTTCGCTGATCGCGGCTACGAGAACGATATCGTAACGTTCGTCACGAAATTGCTCGAACGAAATCGATAGGACTAACGCCAGAGGGGATCCACCATGCAACCAGTCATCGTTCGCGCCGGCGCTTCGCTTCGCAATGACATCGAGGCCGGTCCGCATCGGATGGTTGCCGACGAGCCGGTTGGCTCGGGAGGTACCGAGGCAGGGCCGACGCCGTACGACTTTCTGGCTGCGGCGTTGGGGACTTGTACGTCGATGACGCTGCGTGTGGTCGCGGCGAAAGAGAACATCCCGCTGGAGGGTGTCGAGATCACCGTCGAGAACGACCGGATGTATGCGAAGGACTGCGCGGATTGCCTCACGACGAACGGCTACCTTCATCGCTTCACCGTCGCGATCAAATTGCTTGGCGACCTGACGCCGGAGCAGCGGGCGCGGATGCTGGAGGTCGCGCAGCGCTGCCCCGTCCACAAGACGCTGACCTCCGAGATCCGGATCGATGAGCGGCTCGTGGACTGATGGCATACTTTTTTCTATTTGCGACGGCAGGAAAAAAGAGGTTGCAGCCGTATGAAACAGCCCCACGAACAACGGCAACCGCAGCGAGTTCTGGTCGCTGATGACGATCAATCGATCCGGCAACTGGTCTCGACAATCGTCCGGCGCGAGAAGCTGGAGGTCGATTCCGCCTGCGATGGACTCGAGGCGATTGAATCTCTGAAAAAGAACGACTACGCGGTGGTTTTGCTCGACCTGATGATGCCGCGGCTCGATGGTTTCGGCGTCATCGAGTGGATGAAGACGAATCCGCCCCCGATGAAGCCGATCATCATCGTCATCACCGCGTATGCCGATCAGCGCTTCAAGGAAGTCGATTCGGAGTTGGTTTCCGGCGTCCTCCGCAAGCCGTTCGACGTGACCGAGTTAGGGAACCTCATCAGCGCCTGCGTCAACGGGTTCACGGAAGAAGTGGCGCAGAAGCTGGTCTTGTCGAAGGACAGCGCGATCCGCGAGTTCGTGACCGGCAGCGAAAATCTGGTTACGTAGAGGCGTTGAGCTCACGTACCCCAGTTCTCGATCCAGTACTGCAAGACGATCAGCGCCCAGAGCGGCTTCACGTTATTCGCGCGTCCGCTGCGATGGGCGATGAGCAAATCGGCGACTTGCTGCTCGTCGAGGAGACCTTGCGCGCGGAGTCTCGCCGGCGCGAGAAGGCGGTCAACTTCGTGGCGCAACCCTTCGTTGATCCAGCTGGCGATGGGGACGCTCAGGCCTCGTTTTCTCCGATAGATCACGTCCTTCGGCAGCCAGCGCTCGGCCGCTTTTTTCAGAACCCATTTCGTTTCGAAGCGGCGGACGCGCAGGTCGGTCGGAAGTGAGAGCGCGAAGCGCGTCACGTCGCGGTCGAGAAACGGCGCGCGCGCTTCGACGGACGACAACATCGTGGCGCGATCGACTTTCACGAGCAGGTTGTCGCGGAGGTAGCTGCGGTAATCGAGCAGCATCGCGCCGGCGAGAGCGTCGCCGTTCGACGGCGGCAGCTCCGGTAATTCCGATCGGAGTTTGTAGACGGAGGGAGAGAGGCCGGTGCCGAACCAGGCCAGGTGGCGCTCGATCCACGGCTTCTCGGCGTCGGAGACGAAGCGTTTGAGGAGGAACTCCAGCGTCACCTTCTTCGTCGATGATGGAACGCGCTGGACGATGCGCCGCAACATCGCGCGGACGAACGACGGCATCGCGTCGTAGAGCGGCGCGATCTTGTGTCCGAGGTAGGTCGGGTAGCCGCCGAAAAGCTCGTCGGCGCCTTCGCCGCTGAGGATCACTTTCACATGCTGGCGCGCGGAGCGGGCGAGGAGGAACGTCGGCAGGATGGCGGGATCGGCGAGCGGCTCGGCCACGCCTCGGACGACCGCTTGCAGCGCTTCCGTCAGCGTCTCGGCATCCGTCCGGACCGGCACGTAGCGCGTTCGAATCCGTTTGGCCAACTCCTCGGCGACCGGGCTCTCGTCATACGACTGCTCCGCGAAGGCCGCCGAATATGTGTGCACGCGATCGACGCCGATGAACTTCGCCGCGAGTGTGGCCAGGATCGAGGAGTCGAGTCCGCCGCTCGTAAAGACGCCGACCGGAACGTCGGCCATGACCTGCTTTTCGACAGCGCGTTCGACTAGGCGCTGCGTTTCGTCAATGGCAGCGCGGGCCGAGATGCGTTCGATGCGGAAGGAGGCGGGGTCCCAGTAGCGAACGGTTTCGACTTCACCTTGATGAAAACGAACGAACGTTCCCGCCTCGACGCGCCGAACATCGCGGAAGGGCGTACGCGGCTCGGGGACGTAGCCGAGCCGCAGGTATTCGCCGATGGCGATCGGATCGAGCTCGCGGCTGATGTCGGGATGCCGCAGCAGACATTGCAGCTCGGACGCGAAAATCACCTCGCCGTCGGCGTTCGCGTAAAACAGCGGCTTCTCGCCGGCGCGGTCGCGTGCGAGGATCAGCGTCTGGATCCGTGCATCCCAGATCGCCAGGCCGAACATGCCGTCGAGCTCCGGAATCGCGGCGACGCCGCGCTCGAGGTAGAGCGGGAGGATCGTTTCGACGTCCGACTTCGATCGATACGGATAGTCGGGATAGCGCGCGCGGATCTCGGCGGCGTTGTAGATCTCGCCGTTGCATTCGAGCCAGACCTGCGAGCCGGGCGCGGCGAACGGCTGGTCGGCGCGCTCGTGCAGATCGATGATGCGCAGCCGTTCGGTGCCGATCGCGGCCTCGGCGCGCGCGAACTCGGCGTGACCGTCCGGCCCGCGGTGCCGCAGCGCCTCGCCCATGAGTCCGAGGACCTGCGGGTGCCGCAGCGCCGCGCCGTCGGCGACCATTCCATAGATGCCACACATCGCCGCGACTATAACAAGCGCGGCAGCGCATGCTTTAAACTCTCCTCCATGACCGCGATCCTTCCCGCCACCTGCGCCCGATGCAACGGATCGGGATGGATTCCGCTCGCCGGCGATTCGCTGCGCGTCGAGCCGTGCGGATGTCAGGGCGATCTTCGGCGGCGGCAGCGCATCGCGGCGTCCACCATCCCGCGGCGCTACTACCCCCACTGCACGCTCGAGACGTTCTACGACAAGAACAACGCCGTTTTGAAATCGGCGCGCAATCGCGTGCGCGAATTCGTCGACGCCTGGCCGATGACCATCGACGGCCGCGGACTCCTGCTCATGGGCGGTTGCGGCGCGGGCAAGACGCATCTCGCCGTCGCAGCACTCGTCGAGATCATTCACAGCGGCAAGCCAGGGCGCGTGCTCTTCTCGAATTTTCAGGATCTCATCCAGGAGATTCAGGCCAGTTTCGATCCCGACTCTGCCGTCGGCAAGGCGGAGATCCTTCGTCCACTGCTCGAAGCCGATCTGCTCGTGCTCGACGAGCTCGGATCGCAGAAGCCGACGCAGTTCGTGCAGGATGTTCTCTACTACGTCATCAACAGCCGCTACAACACGGAGCGCACTACGATTTTCACGACGAACTACTACGACGACGCCAGCGTGGAAGGGCAGCGCCTGCAGGACCGCGTTGGCGACCGGCTCCGCAGCCGCTTGCACGAGATGACGGAGCTGATCTCGATGAAGGGCGTTCCCGATCACCGCATCGCCAACAAACAGAGCCGCAACATCCTTTGAAGCGCAGCCTTCCTGACGTTCTCCGCCGCGGGCTCGATTCGACCATTGCGAACTGGCCGGTGATCGCGCTGCGTATCGCCGAAAGCGTGGTGCTGATCGGCATCGTGATCGCGTCGATCATCGTGGCCATCATCCCGGCGATCGTGGCCGCGGGCTTGTCGAAAGACGAGATCATGAACTCCAGCGATCCGCCCGCCGCGATCCTCGGATGGGTGATCGGACATCTGATGCTCTTCGTCTGGATGTTCGCGCTGGCCTTCATCGTCCTCGGCGTGCTGCTGGCGGTCCACGCATTCGTCGAAGGCGGTGTCGCGCAGATCTACGTTGACGGCGAGCGAAACGCGAAACGGTTTCCAACTTCCGGCCGCGATGCCTACGGCGCGTTCTCCGTCGATCGTTGGCTGGCCGGCGGCGCGGCATCGTGGTGGCGCATCTTCTGGCTGTACAACTGGGCGTGGTCGGTCGGACTGCTGTTCGTCCTCGTGCCGCTGATGCTGACGATCGCCGGCCTCGTTCTCGTTTCCGATACCGTCGGAAGAGTCGTGGTCGGATGCGTGGGAGTAGCGATCGCCGTCCTCGTCCTGATCCCGGTCGCGATCGTCATGGCGATCTGGTGCGCGAAGGCGATCACGATCTGCGTTGCCCGTTCGCTGCCGGCGCGCGAGTCGCTTCGCGTTGCGTGGCGCGCGATTCGCGAAGACCTCGGGCGACACGTCGCCGTCGCTCTAATCGCGTTCGTCGTTTCGATGGCTCTGAATTCGGTCGTCTCCGCGTTCAGCGTTCCGATGGCGATCACGCAGCATCAGGTGCCGTCGATGGAGTTGTTCTTCACGCCGGTGCGGCTCGTGTCGGGCGTGTTTCAAAGCATGGTCAGCGCGGCCGTGGGATGTTGGCTGATGGCGTGCTTCGTTTCGATGACCGAGGAGCGGTGATGGAGAAGTTTTTCTCGCGCGATGCGCGGAACTTCCGTCCCTCGGCGATCCGCGCGTTCGCGAAACTGATCAACGATCCGAACGTGATCTCGTTCGCCGGCGGTGTGCCGAGTCCGGAGACATTTCCCGCGGAACGGATCGCCGAGATCGCGTCGCGCGTAATCCGCGAGAACCGCGCGGTCGCATTGCAATACGGACCGACGCGGGGATTGCCGCGGCTCTGTGATTTTGTCGCCGGTGTTTGCCGTTCGCGCGGCATCGACTGCAGTGCCGCCGACGTGCTGATGACCACCGGGTCGCAGCAGGCGCTCGACCTGATCGCGCACACGCTCCTCGATCCCGGCGATGTCGTCCTTGTCGAGCTGCCGACGTACATCGGCGGCACGTCGTCGTTCTATGCCCGCAGTGCGGAACTCGTCGGCGTGGCGCAGGACGACCAGGGGATCGTGCCGGAGTCGCTGGCCGAGGTTGCGGCGAGGGTGAAGCCGAAGCTGCTGTACACGATTCCGAACTTTCAGAATCCGTCCGGACGTCTGATGACGCAGCAGCGGCGTGCCGAGGTGCTACGCATCGCCTCGGAGCACGACTTCCTGGTGATCGAGGACGATCCGTACGGCGAGCTGGTCTACGTCCGCGAAGCGGACACGCTGGCGATGAAGTCGCGCGACGACGACCACCGCGTCATCTACCTCGGATCATTCAGCAAAGTGCTCGCGCCCGGCCTCCGCTGCGGCTGGATCGTGGCCGCGCCGGAGCTGCTGGCGAAACTGGAAATCGCGAAACAGGCGGCGGATCTCTGCTCGGGCATGCTCGACCAATCGATCGTCGACGACTTCACCGCCGCCGGCGAATTGGCCGCGCAAATCGAGAAGGTGCGCGCGTTCTACCGCGCCAAACGCGGGACGATGATCGAGTCGCTGGAGGAGCACTTCAGCGCGCGCGCAACGTGGACGCCCGCCGATGGCGGCCTGTTCACGTTCGTCACGCTCAACGACGTCATCGACACGGCCGCCCTCGTGCCCGACGCGGTCGCCGGCGGAGTCGCCTACATCCCCGGCGTCCCGTTCTTCGTCGACGGCAGCGGCCGCAACACGATGCGGCTCACGTTCGCAAAGGAGAACGACGAGCGGATTCGAGAGGGGATCGCGCGGCTTGCTCGGATTATTCTTAACGTCAGCGTTCGAGCATGACGGCGCGTCAATGGAACGTGCGATCGTGCGGCTCGCTACCGCCATTTCCTTCTGTCGCTAGTCGATGAATGTCATACAGCTGCTTCGCAAGAAGCGCAGCGAGCAGCTTCTCCAACTCTGTCAAGTCGCCAGCGTCAGCAGCTTCGAGAGCCGCATAGTACGGGTCCTTGTCAGCAGCGATGAGCTCCGGAATAGTTGTGGTTCCAGGCAATCGATAGCCGAGACGGATGCACAACAACAGATACGCGACGGCGCGAGCAGTGCGGCCGTTACCGTCGGTGAAAGGATGAATCCAGTTCAGGCGCCAGAGAGCATAGGCAGTCAGGTGAATGGCCGGCTTCGACCAATTCTCCGTGACGTATTCGCACATTTCTTCAATGCGCATCGGCACCAGATACGCGTCAACAGGCTTGTGAGCACTCCCACCAATGTCTACTCCCGCTGGACGAAAGACGCCCGCGTATGCGCTTAGACCTTTAAGAGCGATTCGGTGGAGTTGAAGGATGGTTGATGATCTCAGCCGGAATGGCGGGTGGTCGGTTGCCGTGAATTGTTCGACCAAGGTCATCGCCGCGTCGAACTGTTCGAGCGCATTTCTCGCTTCCAACTTCGCGCGTTCGGCAGGATCGACAACGATTTCCGGCTCGTCGGCCTTGCTGTGCCGATCGGTCATCAGGACTTCGCTTTGAGTTCCTCAGCCTGTTCATCCACGGTTTCGCGAGTCACTTGCTCGTTTTCGATGTTCGCGTTTCCGTAAGCAAAACTGCGACGTTGTTTTTCCTGCTCAGACGCGGTGAATGGGTGGTATCTGGCGGCTTCGAGAAGTTTGTCAAGTTCATCGGTCATTGGTATCTACCCACGCGTCGGAGTGTACCCGCCTCGCGATCTTGTCAGCAAACAAATCTGTCAGCGTCCAACGCTCGCCGCACGTTGCGTCGGCGAACCACTGCCGCGAGTCTACGGGGTGCAGATTCCGTGACGCGAACGCGCACTGTGACTCAGCTCACAACTGCACCGCCAGTTATCGCACGCGCGCGGACTGCAGCAAGCGCTTTGTGGCCTCGTGCTGCGGGTTCGTCAGCACCTGACGCGGATCGCCTTCCTCGACGACTTCTCCCTCCGCCAGGATTACGACGCGCGTCGCGAAGTCGCGCGCGAAATCGTCGTCGTGCGTGGTGACGACAAGCGTGCGTCCCGCGCCGGTGAGTTGGACGAGCGTCTCGCCCAGCTCGCCGCGCCTCGCCGGATCGAGCGACGCGGTCGGCTCGCCCATCAGCAGCAGCGGCGGCTCCATCGCCATCGCCCGCGCGATGGCGACGCGCTGCGCTTCGCCCCCGGAGAGCTCGCGCGGCAGCGCGTGACGGCGATGTGCGACGCCGAGGGTTTCGAGCAGCTCCAGCGCGCGCCGTTCGGCGTCTGCGCGCGGCATGTGCGCCACCTGCGTCGGCGCGAGCGTCACGTTGTCGAGCACGGAGAGGTGCTCGAAGAGGTAGTGCAGTTGGAAGACCATCCCGACGCGCGTTCGCAGCTCGCGGATCGTTGCGCGTGGAGGTTGGGGTCCGGGACGCAGCACGACCCCGCCGACGTCGATCGCGCCGTCCTCGAACGTCTCCAATGCCGCGACGCATCGCAGTACCGTCGTCTTCCCGCCGCCCGAGAGTCCCATGAGCGCGACGAGCTCGCCCGCTGCCACCGAGGCGTTGACGCCGCGCAGGATCTCGCGGTCGCCGCGGCGAAGACGAAGGTTCGTGATCGAGAGGATGCTCATTCTGTCGCCGCCCTCCAGCGGTCTTCGAGACGTCCCGCCAACCGCGAGAGCGGCAGCGACAGCACGAGGTAGAGCGCGGCGCAGAGGATGCCGGGGATGACCCAGCTGCCGATGTTCGCGGCGAAAATCGAGGTCTGTTTCGTGAGCTCGATCACCGTGATGACGGAGACCAGCGACGAGTCTTTCAGCAGCGCCACGAAGTCGTTCGTCATCGGCGCGAGAGCAATCCGGAACGCCTGCGGCCCGCGCACGAGGCGCAGCACCTGCGATTCCGTCAAGCCCAATGTTCGCGCGGCTTCGAGTTGTCCGCGCGGAACCGCTTCCAGCGCGCCGCGATAAATCTCGCTTTCGTAGGCCGCGTAGTTCAGCCCGAGGCCGAGGAGCGCGGCGATGAAGGCGGGGAGGCGGATGACCGAGGAGAGGCCGTAGTAGAGGACGAAGAGTTGCAGCAGCACCGGCGTGCCGCGCACGACTTCGACGTAGATCGTGAGCAGCGTACGCACGAGCGGGTTGCCGTAAACGCGGCCGCTGGCAATGAAGACGCCCGCGAAAACGGCCAAAGCCATGGCCGCGCATGAGAGGATGATCGTGATCAGCGACGCGCGCAAGAGTGCCGGGACGTAGCGAAGGACGATGTCGAAATCCTTTGTCGCAACGCTGCTCTCCATCTTCTTCGGAGCGCTCTCGTTCAAAACACTCGCGAAAAACGCCGGCTGATATGCGTCCCAGATCCCCCACTTTCGATAGATCTTCTCCAACGTTCCGTCGCGCATGCGCGCGCGAAGGATCTCGTTGATGCGGTCGCGCAGAGCCGTGTTGCCGGTTGCTAAGACGCCAATGTAGTGACCCGTCGCGACCGGCTTCGGCTCCGTCCACAGGCCTGGCACGCGGCGCATCGAGCGGACGGCGATGATGTTGTCGAGGAGGACGGCATCGAGGCGTCCGGCGCGCAGGTCGGCGTACGGATGCACGTCGTCGTCGTACGAGACGCAGATTACGCCGTCGCTCTTCTCCGCAGCGAGGACGCGCTCGTACGCGATCGTCGCACCGAGGGTGCCGATGCGCCGCCCGCGCAGCGCAGCCAGCGTCGAGAACTTGCCGCGATCCTCGGCGCGCATGGTCAGCACTTCGTGGAACTCGAAGTAGGGGATGGTGGCCGCGAGCATCCGCCGGCGCGGCGGCGTGTCTTCGACGCCGCTCATACCGATCTCGAAGTCGCCACGCTGCACCGACTGATCGATGTCGCTGAAGGAGACCTGCACGAACTCCGGCCGCTTGCCGAGTCCTTTCGCGATCTGCTCGGCCACTTCGACGTCGAATCCACGCAACTTCGACGGATCGCTCGGGTCGGCCTCGACGAACGGCGCGCCCCCCTCGGCATCACCGCCCCAGCGGAAAACGGGCTGCTGCGCATTCGCAGCCGAGGCGATGAGCAGCAGGGGAAGAAGGATGCGGCGCATTTGCGCGGCGATGATAGAGCTACTTCTTGATGAGTGTTACATCTCCTGCACGCGCGCCCGGCGCGATGCTCCAACCGTCGTTGAGCGTGAGCGTGTAATCGTCGTGCGCCTCGGCGGGAACGACGAGCGACATCCAATCCGACGCGATCAGCGCGCCGCCTTTGTGGACGACGAGCGAGCCCCACTCGTCGCGGACGGTGAGCGTCGGATAGACGGTGCCGAGCGCTTCGAATGGCTGCGCCGTATTCGGATCGAACTCGAACGACATGTTCTTCAGCGGGATGTTCAGATGCGCGCCGTCGATGAATCGTGCGCGGAAGTCGCGGAGCATGGCCTGCTTCCGCGCATCGCGTTCTTGCTCCGAGGCAAGGAGCTTCGCGCCGTCGTACAACGCGGCGCGCGCCTCGGCATCCGTCGCCGCGGCAACATGCCAGGCGTCGGCAGCAAGATTGCCGAGGTCGTCCGACGATTTCGCGGCGCGCGTCCAGCGAGGACGCTTCATCTCGATGAGCGTTCCCCATGCTGGTCCGGAGGCGTACGCGAACGAACGGACGAACGTCGGCGTCATCTCGGCGTCACGGAGTTTGTCGATGAGATACGGCGTGCGTTTGGTGATGTCCGGCTCGGCGAAGGCGGCGCCTGTGTACTCGGCCAGCCCTTCATGCATTTCCAGTTCGCGCTCATCGGTGATTGCTGAACGCAACAGCCATCGACGTTTCGCGCGGAACGCCAGTGCATCGCGGACGGCCTGCCGATCGCCGCGCAGCGCCTTGGCCAACGCGCGCCATTCGAGCTGCAGCCAGTAGCGTCCTTCGATGGAATCGAGGTGCGTATTTGCGGGCCCAGCGACTGGAAATCCGATCTTCGCCTGCACGCGATGAAACGATTCGTGCGCGAGAAGCATCCGTCGCGCAAAGGCGTCCTCCGGCAGCGGAGCCATGACCATCGTCCAGCGCTTGCCGTTCCAATCGACGGCCATATTCGCGATGCCGATTTCCTTCGGCAGCGTTGCCGGCGCGGCCTCATTCGCAACGACTGCGCGCGTCTGCCGATCGACCAGCATCGTCGGGCCGCAGATGCTCACGCCCCACATGCGGCCGGCGTCGCGCGCGCACATGGCGCGCAACTCGTCGAATCCCTGCTGCGGTGCGATGGCGGCGAGGAGGATGAAGGCGAGCGTGTGCATGTTCCTTCAGACGTATGCGGACCGCGGCCGTTTCAATTACGCTGGCGAATTGTGAACGACGATCTTCGGCTGGCGCTGTCACTCGCTGATGAGGCGGATGCGATCACCATGCGCTACTTCCAGTCGGCCACGCTCGCGGTACGAACGAAGGTTGATCGGACTCCCGTCTCCGAGGCTGACGAAGCGGTGGAGCAGATGATTCGCGAACGGCTCGAGCGCGCGCGGCCGGACGACGGCATCCTCGGCGAAGAGTTTGGATCGCGCGGCGAGGCCAAACGGCGCTGGATCATCGATCCGATCGACGCGACGAAGAACTACGTTCGCGGCATTCCCGTCTTCGCCACGCTCATCGCGCTCGATGGATTGGTGGGCGTCGTCTCCGCTCCTGCGATGCAGCGGCGCTGGTGGGCGTCGCGCGGCGAGGGCGCGTTTTGCAATGACAAAGCGATGCAAGTTTCGGCGATCGACAACATTAACGACGCCCAACTCTGCTACGACGACGTTCCCGGATTCGAGCACTTCGGAATCGGTCGGCGATTTCTCGATCTCCTTCGCCGCTGCGGACGCACGCGCGGCTTCGGCGACTTCTGGTCGCACATGCTCGTGGCCGAAGGTGCTGCGGAGATTGCGGTCGAACCGGAAGTCGCGCACTGGGACATGGCCGCGGTGAAGGTGATCGTCGAAGAGGCGGGTGGGCGCTTCACGAATCTCGACGGCGAAGCGCGCGCGGACGGCGGCAGCGGCCTCTCATCGAACGGCTTGCTGCACGACGCGGTGTTAGCGGCTCTCTTCTGATTGCCGCGCAATCTCCGCCTTCAGCGCCTCCGCGGGATCGCGCCAGGTCGGCGGCTTGATGGTCTTGCCGTCCTCGCGGATGCGCGGCGCGCCGTCGGGCCAGAGCTTCTGCATGTTGGCGTTGTGCACGATGTCGAAGAGCGGCGCGGGACGAACGCCCATTTCCACGAGCGTGCCGAGGGCGAAGTAGATCAGGTCGATCATGGCGTCGGCCTGATCGACGACGTTCGCCGACTCGACAAACTCGTCGACCTCCTCGCGCATCCACGCCACGCGCGCGTCGCTGCGCGGCGATGGGAGAAACGCGGGGCGATCTTTCACGGGATGGCCGAACGCGCGGTGGAACGCGGCGACCTGGTCGAAGGCGTCATCGAGGCTCATGGCCGCGCATGATAGCCGTCACCGTTTCCGCGAATGCTACTTGTCGTCTGCGCCGCGAGAATCGCCGCGTTCGTCGGCACCGCGCTCTGTCTCGATCGCGGGGCGCTCGACTTCGTGCATCCCGCCACTGTAGCTGCCGCCGCCGCTCGTGCCGAAGACGCCGCCTTCGCCTTCGTTGACGCCGTAGGCTCCGGGGCCGTCGTGCGCGGCCTCGTCGTAACCGTCGTTGGTCGGATCGTTTTTCTCGCGCGGCGGCGTGGAGCCTTCCGCGGTGTAGTCGATGTCGTTGTCGTTATCGTTCGCCATAATGCCGAGTGTGGTGCAAACGCCGCTCCCGATCGATGCGCACGTCGCCGAGATCGCCGCTCACGTCCGTGCGCACCGCAGCGCCGTGATCGTCGCGCCGCCGGGATCGGGGAAGACGACGCGTATTCCTCCGGCGCTGGCGGCGATCGGACGGACGATTCTCTTGCAGCCGCGGCGCGTGGCTGCCCGTGCGCTGGCGCGGCGGATTGCGTTCGAGCGGGGCTGGACGATCGGCAACGAAATTGGTTGGCAGATTCGTTTCGAGCGCAAGTTCTCCGATCGCACGCGGCTCCTCGTGGCGACGGAGGGCATCCTCACCGCACGGTTGCAGAGTGATCCGCTGCTCAGCGATTTCGGCGTGATCATCCTCGACGAATTTCACGAGCGGAGTATTCATGCGGACGTCGCGCTGGCGCTGGCGAAACAAGCGATGGATTCGCGCAACGATCTCGCGGTCGTGGTGATGTCGGCCACCATTGCTGCCGACGACGTCTCCCGATTCCTCGGCGGTGCGCGAATCTTCGATGTCGGCGCGCGGCGATTTCCTGTCGATGTCCAGTACAAGCCGGCCGTTTCGATGGCCGCCGCGATCCGCGATCAGTTGCGCGATGCCGAGGGAGACATACTCTGTTTTCTGCCCGGCATGCGCGAGATTGACAGGACGCGGGCCGAGTTGGCGAATGTCGATGCGCTTGTTCTACCGCTGCACGGCTCGCTCGACGTCGACGCGCAGGAGCGCGCGCTCGCGCCGGCGGATCGGCGCAAGGTGATCCTGGCCACCAACATCGCCGAGACGTCGTTGACGGTCGAAGGCGTTACCGATGTCATCGACTCCGGCGTGCACAAGGTGCTGCGATTCAATCCCGAGACTGCCGTCGATCACCTCGTCGTCGAGCGCATCGCGGCCGATTCGGCGGAGCAGCGCGCCGGCCGCGCGGGACGAACTCGTGCAGGCCGTGCCGTTCGATTGTGGGACGCGCGCGACATTCTCCGTCCCCATCGGGAGCCGGACGTTCGGCGCGTCGATCTGGCGCCGCCGCTGCTCGACATCATTGCGTGGGGCGGCGATCCGCGGACGTTCGCCTGGTTCGAGCGGCCGCCTGAGGATCGCATCGACGCCGGTCTGGCGCTCCTCGACGCGCTGCACGCCGCCGAGGCGCAGGAACAACTTCGCGCGTTGCCGCTGCATCCGCGGCTCGCGCGAATCGTCATCGATGCCCACGGTGCTGACGACGCAATCGCGATCGCTGTGCAACTCAGCGGCGGTGCAGCGTCCGAGGTTCGCGAACTGTCGTCGATCGCGCGGCGCATCCTCGGCCGCGACTATCGACGACACGTCGATGACGCGACGCTTCGCCGGTCGTTGCTGGCCGGCTATCCCGATCGCGCGGCGCAAAGGCGCGAGGCGAAATCGCCGCGGTTGCTGCTGGCATCCGGAACGGGCGCGACGCTGGCGCGCGAGATCGACGATGGCAACGGCGAATTTCTCGTCGTCCTCGACATTACCGGCGAGCTCGTTCGAAACGCGCGCGTCGTCGAACGCGAGTGGCTGTCGCCTACGCGCCGCCAAGTCGTGCACAAATGGGACGGTAATCGCGTCCGCGCCATCGAGCGGAGCTGGTACGGCGCGATTCTGCTGCACGAACAGAACGTCGCGCCGGAAGCCGTCGAGGCCGAGCGGATTCTCGCGGAGCATGTGCTGCCCGATCCGTTGCTCGCGCGACGCGTTTCGTTTGCCGAACTCGAGGTTGATTGGCGCGCGGCCATCGCGAATGCAGTCGCGGGCAAACGAAGCCTCGAGAACG
>DASYJY010000060.1:0-12244 GCA_035995985.1 Thermoanaerobaculia bacterium
ACCAGCGAGTTTGAGACATCGCCAGCCGCGATCGGCGACGACGTCAGGAACATTGCCTTCCTCGCAGACGATCGATAGCTCGTCGCTCGTCCGTGTGATCGAAACGAACGCGCCACGCGCCCAGTGCGGAATGGCGTCATCGGCATCCAGACGGACAATTGCGTACCGGCCGTCGAGAATCGTGAACGTGCCGCTCATGACTGGCTCATGAGCCGGACCGCGTCGATCAACTGCTTCGGCTGAAACGGCTTCTGAACGACCGTGCTGACTTCGCCGGAGAGCGCCTCGATGAGCGAGTCGGGCGATGCGGTCAACAGGATGGAGCGCTTCAGCATCGGCGGATTCTTGCCGCGCAGGTGCCGGATCACCGTCATCCCCCCCTCGTGCGGCATCATCAGGTCGAGGAGGAGGACGTCGTACGTGGCGCGGTCCAGCGCAGTGATGGCCTGGCTGCCGGTGAGAAAGACGTCGACGCGGAATCCTTCGTTGCCGAGGATGCGGGCCACGAGGCGCTGCATCGAAGGATCGTCGTCGAGGAGAAGAACGCGCTTGCGGCGCTTGAACAGGGGGGTCATCAGGTTATCGGTTGCTCAACGGGCGGGGATGATAACTCCGGGATGTGGAGCGGAAACTCCGCTGCCATGACTGAAGGAGATCGGTGTCCAGTTGCTGGACGTTCGTCTCAAATTGCGAGATGCGGTTTGCCATGAATTGCAGTTAATACGTTTATTTTCAGCGGCCTGCGAGCAGATCGCTCATGGCATCCCGCTTGGACCAAGCGGGGCCATGCACACACCAGTCTTCGCCCGTCTCAATGTCTACCATTGCGCTTTTTGCGGAGCATCGAACACCACTTCGGAAAGACGCTGGTGCGCGTGCAAAACCGCTTCGCTGATCTGCACGGCTTGCGCCCAATGCTTTTGCGAAGCATCGCCGGAATGGCAGGCGGAGTTCTGGAGGCAGGCGTCTTCGGAGATCCGCACCGGCCATCTTCTCGATTCGCCGAGCAGCCGGCCGGAGCACAATCCATACGAGAGCTGCGTGCGCCCGTTGATGCTCGTCGTCGACGACGACAGCGTCATCCACGCGATCCTGATTCGGCTTCTTGCGTCGTTTCCAGGCACGGTGTTGCATGCGCGTGACGGCCATCAGGCGCTGGCCATTGCTCGCCGCGCCAGGCCCGACCTGTTGCTGACCGACGCGCTGTTGCCTGGAGTGGATGGCCGCGTCGTGGCGAAAACTCTCAAGCTCGAACCGGCTACGTCCGCCATGCGCGTCGTAGTCATGACCGGTCTTTACAAAGGCACTCGTTACCGCAACGAGGCATTCCGCGAGTTTCACGCGGACGCGT
Source organism: Thermoanaerobaculia bacterium (assembly GCA_035995985.1). Classification (GTDB taxonomy): domain Bacteria; phylum Acidobacteriota; class Thermoanaerobaculia; order Gp7-AA8; family Gp7-AA8; genus JADGNZ01. The sequence goes on from DASYJY010000060.1 coordinate 1,352, forward strand.
ACCTCGAGAAGCCGGTAACCGCTGCGAGCCTTGCGGACGTCATCGAAAAAACTCTTCACGTCGGGCTTGGAACCGTTGCGCCGGCCGTTCGCCAGCAGCTCAGCGTCAAGCGTGCCGCGATTGCCTTGCCTTGAAGGACGGCAAGCCATGAAATCGACACGTACGGGCTGGATGACGGCGCTGATCTGGGCTGTCCTGGTATGCGGAGGCTCGCTGCTCTTGATGCGGTTCGACACCCGGCCTTCGGACGACGGCCATGTGCCGTCGCAGTGGCCTGCGGAGAGCCGGATCGCTCGCGCGGCCGCCCAGCCGATTCTGATTATGTTTCTTCATCCGAACTGTCCGTGCAGCCGCGCGAGCCTTCATGAATTGACGGCGGTGATCAACTCTCTCCCTCCGCGGCTCGTCCCGCGAATCGAGTTTGTTCTGCGCACGGAGGCGATCCGCGACTGGCGAGCATCGAAGCTTCATCATGACCTGTCTTCGATCCGAGGGGCGGTCGTGATCGACGACGACGGCGGATGGGAAGCTGCGCGTTTCGGCGCACAAACATCCGGCCTCGTTCTTCTGTATGACCGGTCGGGAGTGCTTCGATTTCACGGAGGAATCACCGCCGGCCGCGGACACGAGGGCGGGAACCGCGGGGAGGACTCGCTGGCCGGCATCCTCCGCAGTCCATCCACGGCCATGTCGCAAACACCCGTCTACGGCTGCAGTCTCGAACTGGCTCAGCGGCACGCGGCAAAAGGAGCGAATGCATGCTTGATCCAATAACCCTCTCTGCGGAGGCAACCGACCGGTCGCGGGCGCTGTTTGAAAATCACTACCGAAGAGTTCTGGTCCGGACCGATCACCTCTTCGCGGGTCTGCTGATCGCCGAATGGATCGCGGCAGCAATCCTGGCCGCGGTCGTATCGCCTCTCACGTATTCCGGGAGCGTGGCGAGCATTCATCCTCACGTTTGGGCCGCAGTGGTGCTCGGAGGATTGATCGTCGCGTTCCCGTTGTGGGGCGTTCTGCGGCGGCCGGGCAGTCCGATGACGCGCTACGCCATCGCAGCCGCGCAGTTGCTCATGACGGGCCTCATCATCCAGTTCTCCGGCGGCCGCATCGAGACCCATTTTCTCGTTTTCGGATCGCTTGCGTTCCTGGCCTTCTACCGCGACTGGCGAGTGCTCATCGTCGCCACGCTGATCACGGGAGCCGATCACTTTATTCGGGGGATGCTCCTGCCGGAGTCGATCTATGGCGCGAGCGCGGTCACGGAATGGCGCACCATCGAGCATGTCTTCTGGGTCGCGTTTTCCGACGTCTTTCTGATCACGTCCTGTCTGCAGAGCACGCGCGAGATGTGGCACATCGCGCAGAAGCGGAGCGCCCTCGAAGAAACCAAGGCGCAGATCGAATCGACCGTCGTGGAGCGAACCGCGCAACTCGAAGCCAGTCAGGCACTGTTCCAGGCGTTCATGGCCACGACTCCCGTTGGGGCATTCATCCTCGATCACGAGCGGCGTTTCGTCTGGGTCAATCGGCAAAGTGAATGGCTCCTCGGTTTTTCGAACGCGGAGTTGCACGGACGTTCGTTGACGGAAGTCTTCGGCGAACGTGGCGATAGGCCTGCAGCGTCCGACACCGAAGTGCTGGAGACGGGCGCCACGATTACGACCAGCCGCGATTTCGTCACGCCGGAGGGCCTCCGAAATTTCGAGACGACGCGCTTTCTGTTCGTCGACAGTGCGGGGCGCCGGTTCGTAGCCGGGAACGTCGTGGACGTCACCGAGCGCATCCAGCGGGATGCGGAGATCGCCCGCGCGCGAGATGCCGCGCTCGAAAGCACCCGGATGAAGTCCGAGTTCCTGGCGAACATGAGTCACGAGATCCGTACGCCGATGAACGGGATCATCGGTCTGAGCAATCTCGTTCTGGACACTTCGCTGACCGTTCAGCAGCGCGAATACCTGGAGATCGTGGTCTCGAGCGCCGACGCGCTGCTGACGATCATCAACGACGTTCTCGACTTCTCGAAGATCGAAGCCGGCCAGCTGGCCTTCGATGAGATTGACTTCGATCTTCGCGAGGCCGTCGAAGGAACTGTCGAACTGCTCGCACCGGCGGCGCGGAAGAAGTGCCTCGAGTTTGCCATCTCGTTCCCCGCCGATGTGCCGCATGCGTTGCGCGGCGACTCCGGAAGGCTGCGTCAGGTGCTCACGAATCTGGTCGGCAACGCCATTAAATTCACCGCCGAGGGAGAGGTTCGCGTTGAGGTGTCGGCCGCAGGGATCGAGAACGAAAAACAGATGATCCGCTTCGACGTCATCGATACGGGTATCGGCATCGAGGAGTCGTCGATGTCGCGCTTGTTCCAATCGTTCAGCCAGGCCGACGGCTCGATCACGCGCAAATTCGGCGGTACCGGTCTGGGGCTGGTCATCGCCCGGCACCTCGTCGAGCGCATGGGCGGCGCGATGGGTGTCGAGAGCTCGCCCGGCCAGGGCTCACGATTCTGGTTCACCATTCAAGCGGAGCCGGCGAAAGACTCCGAAATGCGCGCCGAAGCCCTGGACCTCGGCTCGCTGCACATCCTGATCGTCGACGACAACAGTACGAACCGCTACGTGCTCGAGGAGCAACTCGCGACCTGGAAATGCCGTTTTGAGACCGCGGTCAACGGTACGGAGGCGTTGCAGAAGCTCCGCGATGCCGCCGGACGCGGCGATCCCTTCAGCATCGCTCTGCTCGACATGGAAATGCCCGGAATGGACGGTCTTGCGGTTGCGCGCACCGTGCATGACGACGCTGCACTTGGTGCTCTTCGGATCGTCATCCTGTCGTCGCGGCCGACCTCGATGACGGAAGAAGAGCTCCGGAGCGACAACATCGAGGCCTTTCTTCTCAAGCCGGTGCGCCGGGCGACACTTCTGCGCACGATCCAGCTACCGGTCAGCGAAGTGTCGACGCGCCTCGCGAATCGGCCGGTGGGCGTCGTGCCGGCGGCCATGCATTCGGCTCCGCCGATTCGCCTGCTGGTGGTCGAGGACAACATGACGAACCAGAAGGTGATCGTCGCGCAGTTGAAGAAGATCGGTTACGCCGCCGACACCGTCGCAAACGGCTTGGAGGCATTGAACGCTCTGGCGCGAATTCCTTATCCGCTCATTCTCATGGACTGCCAGATGCCCGAGATGGATGGCTTCGAAGCCAGCCGCAGAATACGGGCGAACGAAGCCGGTCAGGACACCGCGAACCCCGTAACGATCATTGCTCTGACCGCTGGGGCGATGGAGGGAGACCGCGATCGATGTCTGGCCGCCGGAATGGATGACTACCTGACCAAGCCGATCAAGCTTCCGTTACTTGAGGCGTCGTTGTTGCGGTATCTCGCCGCGTAGGTGAAGGTGAAAATATGGACAACGAAATCATGGGACCGGCGTTGGATGAGGAGGCGATCGCATCTCTGCGCGATCTCGGTGACGGCGACGATGTCTTTCTTCTCGAGCTGCTGGAGCAGTATGTCGAGCAAACCGATCGCCTCGTCATCGAGTCAGCGGTGGCCGCCGGGAACGGCGATCTTCAATCATGGGTCGGCACGATGCACGCGCTCGCCGGAAGCAGCCGAAACGTGGGCGCGCTTCGACTTGCGAGCGTCTGTACGGCGGCGGAAGTTGACGGCCGGAGCACCAGCACGATCAACACGCTCCCATTCCTGGCCGACTTTGCCAGAGACTACGAGGCGGTAAAGCGAGAGATCGCCACGATTCGCGGGTTGCGCCTGCCGCAGTGATGGTGCGGGGTGACGGGTTCGAACCGCCGACCCTCTGCGTGTAAAGCAGACGCTCTACCGCTGAGCTAACCCCGCAAGAGGAGTTTGGACGATAACACGGCGCCGCTCAGCGCCGGAATCCCTCCGGCACATCGACGTGTCCGGCCACGCGCGTCCAGTCGATCGAGCCGCCGCCTTTGTTGCCGACGCGGAAGTTGCCGCCCACGTCGGAGACTTCGACGCTGCCGGAGCCCTTGTTGCCGATGTGGACGTCGTGCTTGACGTTGCGGATGTCGGCCTCGCCGCTGCCGTCGTTCGCGATCTCGACGCTACCGGCGCCGTTGACGTCTATGTCGCCGGAGCCGTCGCTGACGTGCACGTTGCCGGAGACGTTGTCGATCTTCATATCGCCCGAGCCGTCACGCACGGCGACGTCGCCGATGACGTTGCGAATGCTGATGTCGCCGCTGCCGTCGGTGAGGTCGACGCCGGCGACGGTATCGATGGTCAGATCGCCGGAGCCGTCTTCGACGCGCAGGGCGATGTTGTCGGGGACGGTGACCTCGAAGTCGAGTTTGGCGCTGCTGAAGATGCCGCTGTTGTCCGGCGTCTCCGCTTCGATACGCAGTTCGGAGCCGCTGCGCGACAACGTCAGCTTCGTATCGGCGAGCACGTCGCGGCTCGACGCGCACGCGGTACCGCTGGCGCGAACCTCGCCCGCTCCGCGGCGTCCGTTGATGTGGAGGTAGCCGGCGCGTCCGATGATGACGATGCGGCTCACACCCGCCGCCGGCGCCGCGACGTTTCGTTTTTCAGTGAAGGAGCAGTCGCCGAAGATGTCGGCGGAGGCGGTGGCGGCGGTCAGGAGAAGAGCGATCGTGGTCAGCGTGCGCATGCGGCTACGTACGAGTATTCGCGCGATGGGTTTCTCCTGGGAACGCGGGCGTCCCGCCCGCAGTCGCGCACGATCCTGCCGACTACTGCGGGCGAGAGGCTCGCACTCCCAGGACCTACTCGTCCCCAATACAGAGCGTTGAAAATCATCGGAAACGTCGCGTGCGTCTGGCCGCGATGCTGCGGGCGAAATCCGAGGAGGACGATGCGGCCTTTGCCGTAGGTCGTCGCAACGGCGGCGGCTTTGCGGGTCAGTTTGTCCTCGCCTGCGATCCAGCCGGAGAGGAGGATGTCGCGCGCGTCGTCGGGGTAGGTCGCGAGAAACCCAGCGCTGCATCTCGTTGCCGGGCATCCCGCGGTGAGCGCGGCGGCGCCTTCTTTTTCGAGCGCGCCGCGATAGTCGGGCGGTAGCTCGTCGACGTACTTCATCGATCCTTCGCCGCCCGCGCGGCGGCCGGTGGCGATTTCGTCCTTCTCGATACGGATGATTCACCGTCGCCTTGTAGTCGATCAGTCCCTTTTGACCGCCGTGCAACTCGCTCGGATCGATCACGATCGGCGAGGCGATGCGCGGACGCCGTTTTGAGAGCAATCCGGTGATGTTCTTCCACCAGCCGGTGTTGCGCGTGCCGCCGAGCCAGTAGGGCATCGAACGAGTAGCCGTAGATGAGCCCGCCTTCTCCTGCTGCTCGAGGCGGAAGGCCATGTTGGTGCCGACGAGATTGGCCTCGCGCCAGATCAGCGGGTGCACGTCGGGATCGACCGGATCGGCGAACGGCGGGATGAACATGCGCGGTCCGTCGGTGCCCATCTGGTGCTCGGTAGTGTCCTAAGTTCCATTTCTGCCGCATCCGGGCAAGAACTGCGGTCGTGGCACGGGCAAAGATCTCCTTGGCGAGGAGAGCCGCGAGCGAGATTCATCCCTACCACGTCCGAAATAGACACATATACGAGTCATTTCCCAGTACAGGGACCCTCAATATCAGAGGCCCCTGATATGCAAGGCGTCGGGTCGACGCAATATCGCCAGCGTTCCTGATATGCAAGGCGTCGGGTCGACGCAATATCGCCAGCGTTCCTGATATGCAAGGCGTCGGGTCGACGCGATATCGCCAGCGTTCCTGATATGCAAGGCGTCGGGTCGACGCGATATCGCAAGCGTCCCTGATATGCAAGGCGTCGGGTCGATGCGATATCGCAAGCGTTCCTGATATGCAAGGCGTCGGGTCGAGGCGATATCGCAAGGGGTCGGTCGCATGAATGCGTCGCGTCCCTGCGTTATTGGCAGGGGTAAGTCGTATGCAACACGTGGTGTTCATGCGTTACCGCTTGCCCGGGTCTACCGCATCGCCTGGTATCAACACCGCGTCGGGGTCACGCGTCGATCCGTGCGGGCGTCGCGAATGATGCGGCCTGACGTCGTGAAACGACTCCTCGTCCTTCTCCTTACGAATCACCTGCAGCACCTGCACTTGGTTCATCACTTCAATAAGCTCTTCCAGCCCGGCTCGAGCCGGCCGGCGTTGCCGAGACACACGAGCTTTTCTGAATGGCGCGGGGTAGTGTCCTGAATTAGGACACTACCTGGTGCCCGTCTACCCAAACCTGCGGATACCACTCGTGATAGACGGCGCGGCTCATGGCTTTCGTCTCGATCTGCGTGAGCATGAACCAGTCGCGGTTATTGTCGTGGCCGACGTAGTGGTGATAGAGCCAGGGCAGCCGTCCGCCGTCGTAGCGCGTGCCGAGGAACTTGCGGTAGTAGCCGGTGATCATGCTCTCGCCATCGGGATTGAGAGACGGCACGAGCAGGAGGACGACGTTGTCGAGGCGTCGCTTGGTCTCAGCATCGGTTCGCGGTCGCGAGCGCATGAGCCCACTCCATCGCCATCTGGCTCGACGCGATCTCGGACGAGTGGATGTTGCAGGTGACGAGGACGATCGCCCTTGCCGTCGCGTGCGAGCTGCGCGATCTGTTCGTCGTCCAATCCGCGAGGATCGGCAAGCCTTCTGGCGGCCTCGCGGATCTTCTGCAGGTTCCGCATGTTCCCCTCGGCCGTAACGATCGCCATGATGAAGTCTTCGCCGAGCGTGGTCTTGCCGAGCGTCTCCACGCGCACGCGCGGCGATGCCGCCGCCAGCGCGCGGAAGTACGAGACGATCTGCTTGTAGTCGGCGAGCTTGCGGTCCGCGCCAACCTCGAAGCCGAGGAACTGCGACGGCGACTGGACGGCGGCGGTGAGGGTGGTGGCGAAGAAGGCGATCGCGAAAAGCGTGCGTTTCATGCGGCGCCGATTATGGCGGATCGGAGGGCATGAACGATTCGAGGGTCAGGACGAGCTGTGGAACGTCAATGGTGGCAACGTCCCAGATGCGTCCGATCGCGAGCCCGCTGTAGTCATGGACGATTCTGTTTCGCAGGCTGACGATGTTCGGCCAATCGACTTCTGGATGAAGCGAATACGTCTCTCCGCTCACTCGCCCGGCGGCTTCACCGATGATCTGGATCAGATACGTCACGGCGAGTTGAAGATTGTCATCCTGATCGAAATCGGCTCGCGAAATGCTCGCAGTCTTCAGCATGACTCTGCGGCAATAGTCGAGCATGTCGCCGAGGAGCGGGAGATCACGATTGGTCGACATACTCCTCGATTGCTTCCGAGAGGACGTCTTTGATCATCCACCGGCTGATCTCGACCGGCTCGAGCAAGTCCACTTTTCGGCCGAAAATATCCGTCAGCTCGCTCTGAGCCCCGAAAAACGCCAGTCCGCGCGCCTTCGTGTCGGGCCGCAACTCAACCAGCACGTCGACGTCGCTCTTCAGCGGATCGAAATCATCGCGCACGATGGAGCCGAAGAACGACAGCCGCTTGATGCCCCACTTGCGGCAGAACGCGGCAATCTCCTCGTGCGGGATCGGGATGGCTAACTCGCGGGTGGCGGGCATCGCATGCAATTCTACGGGAGGATGCGGGGTTGTGGGCCGGACCGCCGTAGCTGCGTCCTCGCGGGATTGATTTTGGCTTCCGCCGCTGTTAAGGTGTCGCGCTTCAAAGCGGATGATTGCATTTACAAGGGTTACGTCTTAAGGAGACATGATTTTGCCAACCACCAAAGAGCAGAAAACCGAGCTCATTTCCTCGTATCGCGTCCATGACGTCGATACCGGGTCGCCAGAGGTGCAGATTGCGCTCCTCTCGAACCGAATTACCTATCTGACCGAGCACTTCAAGACCCACGCGAAGGATCATCACAGTCGCCGCGGTCTGCTCAAGATGGTCGGCCGCCGCCGCCGGCTCCTCGACTACCTGAAGAAGCAGGACATGGAGCGCTACCGCACCATCATCGACAAACTCGGCATCCGTAAGTAACCAGATCGGGGCGCGAACGCGCCCGCAGCAAACGGGCGCACGCAAGTGCGCCCGAGGTTTTTCTGGCGCGTGACTCGCACGCGCTACTCCCTCCGGCCGGATCCCATCATCCGGCCACCAGCGGACAAATCTACTGCTTCGAGGTGATGAGTGGCCTCGGGCACAAAGGAATCAAATGTACAAGAAGGAATTGCAGATCGGTGGGCGCACGCTCTCGATCGAAACCGGTGCGGTCGCGCGCCAGGCCAACGGCGCCTGCGTCATCCGCTACGGCGACACGGTCGTCCTCGCGACGGCCTGCTACAAAGATGGCGTCGTCCTCGGCGACTTCATGCCGCTCACGGTCGACTACAAGGAGTACACCTACGCCGGCGGCCGCATCCCGGGCGGATTCTTCAAACGTGAAGGGCGTCCGACCGAAAAAGAAATCCTCACCTGCCGTCTCATCGATCGTCCCCTCCGCCCCTCATTCACGAAGGGCTACCGCCAGGAGACGCAGATCATCGGCCTCGTGCTTTCCGCCGACGGTGAGAACGATCCCGACATCCTCGCCATCAACGCCGCATCCACGGCGCTGGTGATTTCCGAAATCCCCTTTCCGAATCCGATCTCCGCAGTGCGCATCGGCTACATCGATGGCCAGATCATCGTCAATCCGACCAACGCGCAGCGCGACCTCTCCGACCTCGACCTCGTCGTGGCCGGAACGCCCGACGCGATCGTCATGGTCGAAGCGGGCGCCCGCGAAGTCGACGAGACCGTCGTCCTCGACGCGTTCGAAGCGGCGCACAACGAAATCCGCCGCCTCTGCGCGTTGCAGCTCGAATTGCGCGCCGAAGCCGGCAAGCCGAAGCTCGAAGTCACGTTCACTCCGAAGTTCACTGAGGAGCTGGTGACGGAGTTGATGGGCAAGCACGGCGACACACTCAAGACCGCGATGCAGACCAAGGGCAAGCACGAGCGCTCGCACGCGCTCAAGGCTCTGAAGACGCAGATCCTCGGCGCGGTCGCGCCGGAAGACACCGAGCGCCTCGCCGCGACGCACGCTGCGTGGGGCGAGATGGAAGTGCAGATCTTCCGCAATCTCATGCTCAAGGAAAACAAGCGCGTCGACGGCCGCTCGTTCACCGAAATCCGTCCGATCACGATCGAAACCAACGTGCTCCCGCGCACGCACGGCTCGGCCATCTTCACCCGCGGCGAGACGCAGGCGCTCGTCACGGTGACCCTCGGAACGCCGCAGGAAGCGCAGAAGATCGAAGACTTCGAAGGCGAGACCTTCCAGCGCTTCATGCTCCACTACAACTTCCCGCCGTTCTCAGTCGGTGAAGTGAAATTCATGCGCGGACCGGCCCGCCGCGAGATCGGTCACGGCAACCTTGCCCGCCGCGCGCTCGCGCCGATGCTGCCGCCGCAGGAAGAGTTCGCGTACACGATCCGCATCGTCAGCGACATCCTCGAGTCGAACGGCTCGTCGTCGATGGCGTCGGTCTGCGGCGGCTCGCTCGCGATGATGCAAGCCGGCGTTCCGCTCCAGTCAGCCGTCGCCGGTGTTGCGATGGGACTCGTGACCGGCGAACACGCCGGCGAAGTGGCCATCCTCTCCGACATCGCCGGCATGGAAGACCACGAAGGCGACATGGACTTCAAGGTGGCCGGGACGCGCAAAGGCATCACGGCCCTGCAGATGGACATCAAGGTAGCCGGCCTGCCGCGCGAGATCATGGCCCGCGCGCTGGCGCAGGCGAAGGAAGGTCGCATCCACATCCTCGACAAGATGGATGCGGCGATCTCGACGCATAGCGCTGAGCTCTCCGAATACGCGCCGCGCCTCTACACGATCCAGATTCCGAAGGACCGCATCCGCGACGTGATCGGCTCCGGCGGCAAGACCATCCGCTGGATCGTCGAAGAGACCGGAACGAAGATCGACGTTGCGGACGACGGCAAGGTGACCATCGCCTCGAACGACGTGACCTCGGCCAACCGCGCCATCGACATCATCAAAGGTCTTACGGCGTCGGCCGAGATCGGGACGAACTACAAAGGCACTGTCAAGCGCATCGAGCCGTACGGAGCCTTCGTCGAGATCATGCCCGGCCAGGACGGCCTGCTGCACATCTCCGAAATGGCCCACGGCCGCGTCGGTCAGGTAACGGACGTCATGCAGATCGGCGACGAAGTCGAAGTGCAGGTCGTCGGCATCGAGCCGGACAGCGGCAAGATCCGTCTGTCCCGCAAACCGCTCCTTCCGCCTCCGACCGAGGAGGAGATGGCGGCCGCTGCGCGCGCCCCGCGCCGCGACGGTCCCGGTGGTGGTGGCGACCGCGGAGGACGCGGCGGTTTCGGTGACCGCGATCGCGGACCTCGCCGTGACAGCGGCGGTGGTGGACGTGGCGGATCGAGCGACCGCGGCCCGCGCCGCGATCACGACCGCCCGCGCCACTCCGGCCCCCGTCCCCACGAAGGCGACCGCGGCCCCCGCTTCAACAGCGACTCTGGCGCCCGCGAAGCCTCCGACGCCCCGAAGACGGGCGGCGGCGATGAGGGTGGCAACTCGTAGTTCAAAGCAATCGCGTATTTGAAACGCCGCCGAAAGGCGGCGTTTTTTGTTTCCGGAAGAAACAGAGCCGTCAGGTCCTTCTCATCTCGTCCATGTCCAAAACCATTCTCCTTGTGTCCGTAATAGCGGTCTGCCTGGCGGCTCCGTCATTTGCAATCACGCGCACGTGGACCGGTGCCACGAGTACAAATTGGTCGGAGCCGACCAACTGGTCGCCCGCCGGTGTGCCGGACTCATCGGACTCGCTCGTCCTTGGTCCCTCCGCCTCTAATACGGCCAATGCGAACGTAATGAACAATGATCTT
>DASYJY010000061.1:0-5736 GCA_035995985.1 Thermoanaerobaculia bacterium
CATCCGCCATCTCCGCGGCGACGATGTCGACGACCGCCGCTTCGCCATGCACGAGTTGCGCGTGATCCCGCACAAGATCGAAGACATCCTGCACAAACAGGAGAAGCACATCGAGGAGCTCGCGCACAAATATGCGAAGTCGCAGGACTTCCTCTTCCTCGGCCGCGGCGTGCACTACCCGATCGCGCTCGAAGGCGCGCTCAAGCTCAAGGAGATTTCGTACATCCATGCCGAGGGCTATCCGGCCGGCGAGATGAAACACGGACCGATCGCGCTGATCGACGAGAACCTCCCCGTCGTCGCCATCGCCACGCACACGCCGGTCTACGACAAGGTCGTGTCGAACCTGCAGGAAGTGAAAGCGCGCGACGGCAAACTGATCGTGATCTGCGACGAAGGCGACGACGCGATGAAGAAATTCGCCGACGACGTGATCGAGATCCCGTGGACCATCGAGCCGCTGCAACCGATTCTCTCCGTGATCCCAACGCAACTCCTCGCGTACTACATCGCGCTGCGCCGCGGATGCGATGTGGATCAGCCGCGGAATCTGGCCAAGAGCGTGACGGTGGAGTGACTGTCATCCTGAGCCGCCGGAGCCGAGGAGCGCGAAGCGCGAACGGCGGAGGACGGTCGAAGGACCCCCTAAGTGCTTGCCGGGTGAATAGCCGCCGCCAGGGATAGCAATCGGGGGGTCCTTCGACCGTCCTCCGCTGCTTCGGCTTCGCTTACGCAGCTGCGGCGGCTCAGGATGACATTGACATGATTCGCCTTCACTACACGCCACCCTACGACTGGACCGGCATCCTCAACTTCCTCCGCCCGCGCGCGATCGCTGGCGTGGAGATCGTGACCGATGATGCCTACGAACGCGAGGGAGTCCGCGTCACGCACGCCGGCGGCGCTCTCATCACAAGCGGTGAGGCGGCCCGCATCCGAACGATGTTCGACCTTGACGCCGATATTGCCGCCATCGAGAAACACTTCACGCGCGACAAACTGCTTGGCCCTCTCGTTCGCAAGTACCCCGGCATCCGCGTTCCCGGAACCTGGGACGCTTTCGAGATGGCCATCCGCGCCATCGTCGGTCAGCAGATCAGTGTGGCCGGCGCGACGACGCTGATGGCGCGCATCGCATCGCGCCACGGCGTCACGCCGCAGTCGCTCATGCGGGCGCGAACAAATCCCGGCATGCCGCAAACGCGCTGGAACACGATCCGCGGTCTGGCGCGCGCCGTCGCGCGCGGCGAGGTGACGTTCCAACGCGGAGCAACACTCGACGAGTCGATCGCGAATCTGACGCGCCTCCCCGGGATCGGCCCCTGGACCGCGCACTACATCGCCATGCGCGCCCTCCGCGAGCCCGACGCCTTCCCCCACACCGACCTCGGCATCCGCAAAGCCGCCGGCATGATCAGCGATCGCGAACTGCTGGCGAAGTCGGAAGCGTGGAGGCCCTACCGTTCCTATGCGACGATGCTCCTGTGGAAGAGCCTCGGATGATCTACACCTACGTCGACACCCCAATCGGCGCGATCCTCATCGCCGGCGATGAGAACGCGATCGTAGAAATCCACTTCGCCGGCGCCGAGCCAAAGCCCGATTGGACGTGCCACCCCGCCGCACTTCGCGAAGCCGCGAATCAACTACGCGCCTACTTCGCCGGCGAACGGCAAACCTTCGATCTCCCGCTCGCTCCGCGCGGAACCGAGTTCCAGCAATCCGTCTGGAGCGCGCTGCAGCAGATCCCGTACGGCGAGACCACAACGTACTCGACCATCGCCGAACGCATCGGACGCCCCGCCGCCGTCCGCGCCGTCGGCGCCGCGAACGGCGCCAATCCCATCCCGATCGTCATCCCCTGCCACCGCGTCATCGGCGCCAGCGGATCGCTAACCGGTTTTGGCGGTGGGCTCGATGTAAAGCGGCAGCTACTGGCGATGGAAGCGCGGGTGGCGGGGCAGACGCTTTTCTGAAGATGGCGTCTCACCGGTAGCCGGGAATCCATCGTGGCTGTTCCAAGAACAAGCCCTCGCATGTTTGGCAGTGCCACGCTTTTGTGCGCTCACCCGTAGTCAATGCCGGTGTTTCGACGGAGCGATGGTCTCCCTTCGTATGGAAGAAGAGTTTTTCATACGAGGCACCCACAGCGAGGTAGCCCCAGAACGTGCCGTGAAGTTCGGCATCTCCCTCGATCATCTGACTTCCGCACTTCGGACAATCCATATCAGAAAATTAACCCCGCGCAATCCACCCACCGCCCAAGCACAGATCGCCGTCGTAAAACACCACCGCCTGTCCCGGCGCCACCGCGCGCAGCTTCTGCGCGAATTGCACGCACGCGCGGCCGTCGGGAAGCGGCGTCACGGTTGCGGCCGCATCCGCGGAGCGGGAGCGGACGCGGGCCTGGACTTCGATCGGACCCGACGGCGCGATGCCACTGATCCAGTGAACGCGCTCGGCAGTGAGCTCGTCGCGCTCAAGGTCGGTGGCTTCGCCGACGACGACGCGCTTCGTGAACGGATTTACGTCGACGACGTACATCCGCTCCGAGGTGCCGCCGATGTCGAGGCCGCGGCGCTGGCCGATGGTGAAGTGGTAGTAGCCGTCGTGCGTGCCGATCACTTTGCCGGAGACGTCGACGATGTCGCCGGCGCCGTCGGCGGGGGTGATGCCGGCTTCGCGCTCCACGATCGCGGCGTAGCTGTCGGTCTGCGGGACGAAGCAGATCTCGTACGACTCCTTCTTGCGCGCCACCGTCAGTCCCGCCTCCTCGGCCACGTCGCGCACCTCGGGCTTGGTCATCTCGCCGAGGGGGAAGAGCGCGCCGCGGAGCTGCTCCTGGGTGAGCTCGAAGAGGAAGTACGACTGATCCTTCGCCAGATGCAGCGCCTTGCGGAGCTCGAAGCGGCCGTCAGCATCGCGCGTGATGCGCGCGTAGTGACCTGTCGCGATTTTCTCCGCGCCGATGGCGCGTGCTTTCTCGTGAAAGAGATCGAACTTCACGTGCGTGTTGCAGAGCACGCACGGACTCGGTGTCAGGCCGCTCAGGTACGACTGCACGAACGGCGTGATCACCTTCTCGTGAAAATTCTGCTCGAGGTTGAGCGTGAAGTGCGGGATGTCCAGCTTCCACGCCACACGGCGCGCGTCGGTGAGATCGTCGATCGTGCAGCATCCGCCGTAGGTCGTATCGGCGTTGGTGAGGTTGTCGTACATCTGCATCGACAGGCCGACTACCTCGTGTCCGGCGGACTTGAGGATGTACGCGGCGGTCGACGAATCGACCCCGCCCGACATGGCTACGGCGACTTTCACGGCCCTTCGAAAAGCGGCTCCCGCCGAGACGAAATTCCGTCAAGGCACCTGTTGTGCATGCCTGAAGCCGCGTGGTCCAGTCAGGCGAAGAAGTGGAGGGGAAGGCTCAGTGCGTGCTGGTCGTCGATGACGATCCGAGCATTCGCCGGATGATCGTTGCGGCGCTCAAGCGCGACGGCTACACCTTCTGCGAAGCGCCCAACGGCAAAGAAGCGCTGGACATGATGCGCCGCGAGCATCCCAACGTCGTCGTCCTCGATCTGATGATGCCGGTCCTTTCCGGCTGGGATGTCCTGCAGGCGCGCGAACTGGAGCCGGAGCTGCGGCAGATTCCCGTCATCGTCATCAGCGCGAATCGCGCCCCCGAGGTTGCCACGGCGGTCGATAAAGGCATTTGCGCATTTCTGCCAAAGCCGTTCGACATCGGTGCGTTGAGCGCGCTGGTGCGGAGTTGCCTGCCGGTGAGTGGCACGCACGGCACGACGGCGACGATCCCGGCTAAGGCCGAAGTGCCCGCCTGCTGAGCATCCCGCTCAGAACAACACCATCTGCGGCTGAATCACCTTCGGCGGCGGGATCACCATCGGACGAATGCGCTTCGTACCGAGGAGCAGCCAAAGGTGACGGCGAATCCACTCCTTCGATTCGCGGAAGTAGCGAAACTTTCGCTCTTCTTTGTGGAAGCGGCGGTTGTGGCTGGCGCCGAGGACGTGGTGCAGGTACTCGTGGTAGATCACCGACTGGATGAAAAACGCCGGGACGTCAGGCGCGTTCAGCAGCGGGTGGATGCGGATCTCGGTGGTGATGTGGTTGTACGAGCCGAGGCGGATCGAGCGGCGTTTTTTGCGCGTGATCTGCTGGCCCCATCGCACCGGCAGCGGCGGGTATTTGTAGAAATACGTGCGATGGACCTCGGCGGCGAGCGAGGCCAGCCGGTAATCGCGCTGATCGGAGTTTCCGAGAGGAAGCGGACGCGTCTCCATTGCGAGTCATTGTGCGGAGGGCACGTCCGCTTCGCAAGAGAAAACTAGTCGTCGCCGCTACCGGTCGCGTTCTTCATCACGTTCGTCACGTTCTGCATTGCGGCGGTCGTGATCATGGCCGTTCCGGCAGCGATGACCTCGTCGCCTTTGCGCATCCCCAGCCAGACGCCGACGCCGGCGCCGAGGACCACCGCGGCGATCGGGAAGGTGCGGATGTGCTCGCGCCACGACTCCGGCAGCAGGTTCTCGATTTCCTCGAACAGCGCTTCGGGGCCGCTCTCCGCCAGCGCGTTGCCGAGCTGCGTCGCCTTTTCGCGGATCGGAAAGTCGTAGTCCATGCCGGCAGCGGCGCGCTCGTGATCGGTATCTCGTGTGGTAGCCATTGCTTACTCCTTACTCATCTTCTCCATCACGCCGCAGCAGCAGTCCGACGAGGAAGCCGACGCCGACCGAGATCAGCAGCGCTTTTCCGGGATTCGAGCGGACGTAGCTGCGGACCTGATCGGTGATCGCGCCGAAATCGACGTCGTCGATCTTCTCTTTGGCGCGGTTGTACTGGCTGCGCGTAAAGTCCGACGCCGCCTCATATTTTTCGTTGACGAAATCCTTCGCCTTGCCGAAGCGCGAACCGGCATCGCCGGCGCCTTCGCCGCCCGTTCCGGGTGCACCGCTGGTCGTTTCTTCCATGACGTTCTCCTTCGACGCGCAAGCCTATCAGAGGCGGCGCGCTTCGAATTGCAGCGTTCGTGCCGCGCGTACAATCGCGCGCCATGCGCATCCGCCTCGATCACGTCACGCACGCGTACGCGGGAAGCGACGAGTCGGCGGCCGTGCAGGTGCTCGACGATGTTTCGCTCGAAATTACGTCCGGCGATTTCGCCGTGCTCATGGGCGCATCGGGCAGCGGCAAATCGACGCTGCTGAATTTGATCGGCGCGGTGGACCGGCCCGTGTCGGGACGGCTGCTGCTCGACGACGTCGACACGTCCGTCCTCGACGAATCGAAGTTGACGATGCTGCGGCGAGCGTCGATCGGCTACATCTTCCAGTTCTTCAATCTCATCCCGACGCTGAACGTCTTCGAGAACGTGGCCTTCCCACTTTCACTTGCGAAGATGCCGCGTGCCGAAATCAAGTCGCGCGTCGGCGAGGTGCTGGAGGAAGTCGGACTCGGACAACGTGCGACGCACTTTCCGAACGAGCTCTCCGGCGGCGAGATGCAGCGCGTCGCCATTGCACGCGCCGTCATCCATCGACCGCCGCTGATCCTGGCCGACGAACCGACCGGCAATCTCGATTCGAAAAACGGCGAGATGATCCTCGATCTCATCCGCGGCATTCACAAATCGCGGCGTCCGACCATCGTGATGGCCACGCACTCCGAGCGCGCCGCGGCGTATGGCGACTACGTGGTGGAGGTGGCGGATGGGAAAGT
>DASYJY010000062.1:0-4192 GCA_035995985.1 Thermoanaerobaculia bacterium
CGCGCTCGCCGGTCTGCAGCGGCTTCACATGCTCGAGGAACGTCGAGAACCGCCCGATGACCTTGCGCGCATTGAGCGACTCGGCCACTTCGTAGAACGTGTCGAGCGGAACACTCGCCTCGGCGGCGCGCGCGCGCCAGAGATCGCGCGTGAACTCCTCCGGCTCGACCTCGCGCTTCAACGCCGTCAAGACGCGCCAATCGAGCTCGCTCAGAGTCGCCTTGGTCGTGTCCTTCTCCTCGGCCAGCTCCTCCGACTTCGATCCAGGCTCCATCCCCTTGCGACGGACGTGGCCGACGCCGAGGGCGAAGATGCGGTTCGCGGGCATCACCCGGAAATGCTGGGCGCCGGTCAAGCGGCCGATCAGCGCGCAATGCTTCTCGATCGAATACCCCTGCGGCACTTTCACCGTCGTCCACAGCCTGTAATTCGATCCGGGCGTGGCGGCGTCGGTGGAGCGGATGACCACGTGGCCGGAGAACGGATCGTCGTCCACCATGTACGCGAACGCCTCGTTGAGCTTCTCCTCCGGATACTGCCACGCCACCAGCGCGCCCTCGGCGAGATTCGTCGCCATCAGCGTCTGGCGCACGCGGCGAATGGTTCCCGCCTGCAGCATCGCCCGGATGCGCTCCATCACCGTCTCCGCATCGACGCCTGACTGCTCCGCGATCGTGCCGACCGGATCGCGCACGAATCCCTGAATGCGGTCCTCGGAAACCGCCAGAATCTTCGCGTTCACAGGATCGGTGTGGGTAACCGGGAGGTCAGTAACAGTGGACATAACGCTTCGAAGATTAGCATGCAGGCCGTTTGACAACGCTTCGCGCGCTGTCTTACCCTCACCGCTCCTGGACTGATTTGCGGGGCCGCTTGCAACCAGGTTAAAAAAAGCTAAAGAGCCGGCAGTAGGCCGTTCGACTCCGACTGAAGCCCCGCAATTTCACGCGGGGCTTTTTCTTTTCTGGAGAATCCGAATGCCACAACCCGACCGTACCGCCGAACTTCGCGAACTGCTCGACCGCCGAATCCTCATCCTCGACGGCGCGATGGGGACGATGATCCAGCGCTACCGGCTCGATGAAGCCGGCTATCGCGGCACGCAGTTCGCCACGCATTCGCGCGATCTCAAAGGCGCCAACGACATCCTCTGTCTGACGAATCCGAAGATCGTCGAAGAGATTCATCGCCAGTACCTCGACGCCGGCGCCGACATCATCGAGACCAACACGTTCAACGCCCAGGCGATCTCACTGGCCGACTACGACCTGATCGCATACGCCTACGACATCAACCTCGCCGCCGCGCGGCTCGCGCGCGCCGCGTGCGACGCGTACTCGACGCCCGACCGTCCGCGGTTCGTGGCTGGCTCGCTCGGACCGACCAACCGTACCGCGTCACTCTCGCCCGACGTCAACAATCCCGCGTTTCGCGGCGTGTCGTTCGACGAACTCGTCGACGCGTATTACGACCAGACCCGCGGCCTCGTCGACGGCGGCTCCGACATCCTGATGCCGGAGACGACGTTCGATACGCTCAACCTCAAGGCCGCACTCTTCGCGATTGAAAAATACTTCGCCGACACCGGCATCCGTCTCCCGATCATCGCCTCGATTACCATCACCGACGCCTCTGGCCGGACGCTTTCGGGACAGACCGTCGAAGCGTGCTGGAACTCGATCTCGCACGCGCCTCTTCTCGCAGCAGGAATCAACTGCGCGCTCGGCGCGAAGGAGATGCGCCCGCACATCGAGGAGCTGGCGTCGATCGCGCCGGTCTACCTCAGTTGCTATCCGAACGCCGGCCTTCCGAACGCGCTCGGCGAGTACGACCAGACGCCCGACGAGATGGCCGCGCTGCTACACGAATACGCCGGCAACAACTGGATCAACATCGTCGGCGGCTGTTGCGGCACGACGCCAGACTTCGTTCGTGCCATCGCCGAAACCGTGAAGAGCTTTCCGCCGCGAAAGCCGCCCGTCATCGAGAAGCATCTGCGGCTCAGCGGACTCGAAGCGCTCACCGTCACGCCGGAGTCGAACTTCATCATGGTTGGCGAGCGCACCAACGTCACCGGCTCGCCGAAGTTCGCGCAGCTCATCAAAGCCGGCGACATCGAGCCGGCGCTGGCCATCGCCAAACAGCAGATCGACGGCGGCGCGAATATCCTCGACGTCAACATGGACGAAGGGCTGCTCGACTCCGAGAAAGTCATGACGCACTTTCTCCACCTCGTCGCCTCGGAACCCGACATCGCCCGTGTCCCGATCATGATCGATTCGTCGAAATGGTCCGTGCTCGAAGCGGGACTCAAATGCACGCAGGGCAAGTCGGTCGTGAATTCGATTTCGCTGAAGGAAGGCGAAGACAAGTTCCGCGAGCAAGCCCGCCTCATCAAACGTTACGGCGCCGCCGTGATCGTGATGGCGTTCGACGAACAAGGCCAGGCTGATTCGATCGAGCGCAAAGTCGCAATCTGCTCGCGCGCCTATCGCATCCTCGTCGACGAAGTTGGTTTCGATCCGACTGACGTCATCTTCGATCCAAACGTTCTCACCGTTGCCACCGGAATCGAGGAGCACAACAACTACGGCGTCGCCTTCATCGAGGCCGTGCGCCAGCTGCACGAGCGGTTTCCGCTCGCCAGTTTTTCCGGCGGTATCAGCAACGTCTCGTTCTCATTCCGCGGCAACAAGACCGTGCGCGAGGCCATGCACGCCGCGTTTCTTTACCACGCCATCAAGGCCGGTCTGACCATGGGAATCGTCAATGCCGGCCAGCTCGCGATTTACGACGAGATTCCGCCGGAGCTTCGCGAGCTCGTCGAAGACGTGCTGCTGAACCGCCGCGCCGACGCCACCGAGCGCCTGCTCACGTATGCCGATTCGATCAAGGGACAAGGCGCGACGACGGCGAAGGAAGCAGAGGCTTGGCGCAGCGGGACCATCGAAGAGCGCCTCTCACACTCGCTCGTCAAAGGAATCATCGAGCACCTCGATGACGACGTCGAAGAGGCGCGGCAGAAGTATCCGAGCGCTCTCTCGATCATCGAAGGGCCGCTGATGGACGGGATGAACGTCGTCGGCAATCTCTTCGGCGCCGGCAAAATGTTTCTCCCGCAAGTCGTCAAAAGCGCCCGCGTCATGAAGAAAGCCGTCGCCTACCTGCTGCCGTTCATGGAGGCGGAAAAAGCGAAGGCCGGCGACCTGTCGCAGCGCGGCAAAATCCTGATGGCGACAGTGAAAGGCGACGTTCACGACATCGGCAAGAATATCGTCGGCGTCGTTCTCGGCTGCAACAACTACGAAGTCATCGACCTCGGCGTAATGGTTTCCGCCGACAAAATCCTCGACACCGCCATCGCCGAAAATGCCGACATCATCGGCCTCTCCGGCCTCATCACGCCGTCACTCGACGAGATGGTGCACGTAGCGCGCGAGATGGAGCGCCGCGGGTTCACCGTCCCGATGCTCATCGGCGGAGCGACGACATCGAAACTACACACCGCCGTGAAAATCGCGCCGCGCTACTCGCACGCAACGGTGCACGTGCTCGATGCCTCGCGCGCCGTCGGCGTCGTCAGCACGCTGCTCTCCGATCGCAAGGACGACTTTGTCCGCGAGCGCAACGCCGAGTACGAGCATCTCCGCGAAGCGCAGGCGAAGCGCCAGGATGCGGTGAAGATCCTGCCGCTCGAAACCGCGCGCCGCCGCAAACCGTCGCTCACGTTTTCTCCCGACCGTCCGCCGTTCCTCGGCGTGCGCGTTCTCGACGACGTTCCGCTCGAACGCATCGAGCCGTTCATCGACTGGAACCCATTCTTTTCCGCCTGGGAACTGCGCGGACGCTTCCCGCAAATCCTCGACGAGCCGCGCGCGAAGGAGCTGTACGAAGACGGCCAGCGGTTGCTCCGCGACATCATTGGCAACCGTCTGATCCGCGCCCGCGCTGTCTACGGATTCTGGCCCGCGAATTCAGTTGGTGACGACGTCGAGCTCTACTCCGACGAATCGCGCAGCAACGTCATTGCGCGCTTCCACACGCTCCGCCAGCAGCAGGAAACGAACACCGGCCAGAACCTCGCGCTCGCCGACTTTGTCTCACCAAAAGAGGCCGGCATCATCGATTACGTGGGAGGCTTCGCCGTCACCGCCGGCATCGGAGTCGGCGACGTCGCGGCGCGCTTCGAAAA
>DASYJY010000063.1:0-44770 GCA_035995985.1 Thermoanaerobaculia bacterium
CCGCATCGATGGTTGCGAAGGTGCTTCAACTTACGCGGCAAGACACGCTCGCCTGGGAGGCTTCTGCAGACCAGGACGTACTCATCGCGCCGTTCAAAGGGGAGTACGTTTTTCAATTGGCGCGCTTCGACAACCCTGATCCTTACGGGAGCGATTCATTCGGATTGGCGGTCCTGAAGGGCCGCCGAGCACTCATGTCGTTCAATAGCAACAAATTTAGTCGGACGCATGATCTGCAGAAAGCGCTTGACGAGCCGCAATCGAAGATCACGTCGGTCCAATACTTTGCGGAGCTTTGGAAAAGAGCCTTTTATCGCGCAAACCGAATCCCTGAAGAGTTCGAAAGAGTGAACAAACTACTCGATTCAGAACTAAATCAGATGGCCGCAAGTCAGTAGCCGCAGCAAGAAAGCGTCACTCCGCGGCTCCGCGTGAACTACGACGTCGGCGGCTCGGAGTTGCCCGGCCGCGATCCGCCGCGGCGGCGACGGCGGCGGCGGGGGCCGGCGGGAGTGGCGGGCTGGTCGGGCATGTCGTCGTCGAGGTCGGGCTCGGTGATCGGATCGGGTTTGATGCCGCGGTCCTGGAGTTTGTCTTCGTCGAGGAGCCACACCCATTGCGTTGATGGCGGCTTCGGGTCGGGGCGTTCGGGGCGTTCGCGTTTTTGGTGGGGAGGACGCGTCGTTGTCCGCGGTTCGCGCGCGACGCGATGCGGCATCGGGCGGCGTTCGGCGACCGGCATCTCCATCCGTTTCATGCGCACGAGTACTTCTTCGCTGAGGCGGCGGTTGACGGAGATCAGGTCCGCGATCAGCGCGATGAGCAGCGTCTGGAAGCCGATGATGAGGAACACGGCCGCCAGAATCAGCGACTGGATGTGACCGCCGCGATCGCCGTGCGCGAAGTCCCAGAGGAAGCGGATGCCGAGCGCGGAGCCGGCCAGCATCAAAATCGCGCCGATGGCGAAGAAGGTCTTGAGCGGTTTGTAGATCGTGTAGATGCGGAAGATCGTGGCGATCGATTTGCGGAGGTACGTGCCGAGGCCGCGGTAGAGGCGGGAGGGGCGCGTCGGAGCGTTCGTGCGCACGGGGACGGATTGCACGCCGAGGTTGCGGTTGCCGGCCTGGATGATCGTTTCGAGTGTGTAGGTGAACGGGTTGAAGACGTTGATCTGCATGGCCGCGTCGCGCGAGAACGCGCGGAAGCCGCTGGTGACGTCGCCGACGCGAATGCCGGACGCTAGTCCGACGGTTCGGCTGCCGAGGCGTTGCAGGATGCGCTTGAATCCCGACATGTGCGGCGACTTCGAAACCTCGCGGTCGCCGATGACGACGTCCGCGCTGCCGCGGATGATCGGGGCGATCAGTTTCGGGATGTCGGCGCCGGCGTACTGATTGTCGGCGTCGGTATTGACGATGATGTCGGCGCCGAGGCGGAGGGCGGCGTTGATGCCGGCCAGGAACGCGGACGACAGGCCGCGATGCGTCTTGAGCTGCACGACGTGCGTCGCGCCGGCTTTCCGCGCGGCATCGGCGGTGTTGTCGGAGGAGCCGTCATCGATGACGACGGTTTCGATGGCGGTGATGCCGTCGATCTTCTTCGGAATGTCGCGAAGCGTCTGTGCGATCGTCGCTTCTTCGTTGAAGGCGGGGATTTGAACGATAAGCTTCATGTGGTGCGAGTGTCAGTCATTATTCCTGTGGAGCGGATCGGCGGCGACGCGGAGCGCGCGATCGAGTCGGTGCTGCGTCAGGAGGCGCCGTTTCCTTTCGAATTGATTCTGGTCTCCGCGGCGCCGTTGGCGATCGAGCTCGGGACCGGCGTACGGAACGTCATCGAGCCGAATCGTAATCCCGCAACTCGAAGAAATCGAGCGGTTTCCGAGGCAGCGGGGGAGATCCTGGCGTTCATCGATGACGATGCCGTCGCCGAGGCGGGGTGGCTTGCGACGGCGGTCGCGTACCTCGATGCGCATGCCGAGGTGCTGGCGCTGGGCGGTCCCGATCCGGCGCCGGAGGATTCGTCGCCGGCTGAATTGATCGCAGAAACGCTGCTGGCTACGCCACTCATCGGCAGCGGTGTGGCGTGCCACGAGAATCGTCAAGGGATCTTCGCGATCAGGAATGCGAGCGATATCGCACTGGTGAATCTCTTCATTCGTCGCAACGCGTTCCGCGGATTCGATGAAGCGATCGGCTACATCGGCGAGGACACGTCGCTCATCGCCTCGCTGCTGCCGCACGTCATCTATCACTCAGGTGTTCGGGTGTTTCACCGGCGGCGCGCGTTTCCGGGGCCGTACCTTCGGCAGCGCTGGCGTTACCGGCTGAAGACGGGAGAGATGCTGGCGCGCGGCGCCGAGGCGTATTCGACGAACCGCAAGATCAAGGCGTTTCTGTTCGTGGCCGCCATCGCGATCATCGCCGCACCGATCACCATCGTTCCCTACTACGTCTTCACGCTCCTCCTGGGCACGCGAACGACGCGGCTGCCGATGCGCTACTGGCCACTGCTTCCGTTCGCGTTCGCGGCACATCACGCGGTCTACTTTGGCGGCATCGTGTGGGGTTGGATCAGGACGAAGCTGCGTTAGAATTTTTGCATGACGCGATATCTCTCGATCTCCCTGCTGCTCCTCGCCACCGCCTGCGCCACCACGCCTGCGCCGCCCGCGCCCGAGGCCGCACCAGCGCCTGCTGCCGCGGCCACTCCCGCGACGCCGCCGGAAAAACGGCCGGAGACACGGCCGATCATCATTCCGGCTCGCGGGCTCTCGTGCAAAAGCGCGATCGTCATCGAGGCTACGAATGAACACGATGGGATCGCGAAAGAGAAGGCCTGGATCAATGAGAACTATCCCGGAGCGAAAGAGGTCAAGCAGGCGCTGACGACGTGCAACGGCCGCCCCGCCGATCAGATCGACTTGGAGACCGCCAACGGCCGCACGGTTTCGCTCTACTTCGACATCGGGATGTTCTTCGGAAAGCACTGAGGATTACGAGACGGCGTGCGGCGGTTGAGCCGGAAACAGACAAGAGTGTCTGTTCCACACATGAAGTTCACCGACAAGCTGCAGTACCTGCGCTACCTCGTTGACAAGCGAGGCATGAAGCCCGTCTACATGATTCTCGGGCTGACCTACGACTGCAATTCGTTCTGCCGCACGTGCTTCAACTGGGAGCAGCTCCGCAAGAACAAGGAACACGAGCTTTCCTTCGACGAGCTTCAAAAAACTTTCTCATCCCTCGGCGATCTGCTGTTCGTGGTGATGAGCGGCGGCGAGCCGTTCCTTCGCCGCGATCTCCCGGACGTCTGCGCGATGCTGTCGTCGCAGAATCACGTGAAACAGATCACGATCCCAACCGGCGCGATCACGAGCGATCTGATCGCGCGTCAAGTTGAGGCGTCGCTGCAGCGGTGTCCCGATACGCAGATCGTGGTCAACCTGTCGATCGACCACGTCGGCGAGAAACACGATTGGATCCGCGGCGTTCCGGGCAACTACGAGAAGGCGAAGAAGACGTACGCCGGTCTCATTCCGCTGCGCGAGAAGTACGGCAATCTGACGGTGAACGTGCACACGTGCTTGTGCAGCTACAACGCCGATGATCTCGATGAGCTGTTCGTCGCAGTCCGACGCGATTTTCCGGCCATCTCGTTCCATTCGTTCGAGATGCTGCGCGGCGATCAGCCGGACAAGAACATCCAGCCGATCTCGACCGACAAGTACCGCGAGTTGCTGCCGAAGCTCGAGGCCTACTGGAACACGTACTCGCACTACGACAGCTTCCTGAAGTTCGTGAAGATCTACACGCGCCGCCTGGAGTTGGAGATCCTCGAGCAGGAGACGCAGGTCAAGCCGTGCCACGCCGGCCGGATCTCGGGCGTCCTCGATGCCCGCGGCGAAGTGCGGATGTGCGAGCTGCGCGAAGCGGTCGGCAACGTGCGCGACACCGGCTACGATTTCGGCAAACTCTGGTTCTCACCGGAGGCGGACGCGCAGCGGAAATCGATCAAAGCGAAGGAGTGCCACTGCACGCACTCCTGCTTCATGTCTTCGTCGCTGGTCTTCGACGTCCGCACGTGGGGCGCGTACTTTGCGTCGACGGTGGTCAATTTCCTGAGCGCGGCGTAGCGCTACACGGCTACGTGAGCCTTCTCGTACAAGAACTCCGGCGCAAAGTCGGCGCGATTCGGCCACTCGATCGTGCCCGTGTCGGGGTTGACGCGAAAGCGGCTGAAGTACGCAGGATCTTTCAACGGCTCGAAAATCGGGCCGTAGAGTTCGGATGAAAGATCAACTTCTCCTTCCGATCCGTCCTCAAACCGCAACCAGATTGTGTAGTCGCCTACGTGACGCGCTTCGATGATGTCTTCCATGGCTACTCCAGCGGAGGAATGCGTTTGAGTTCAGTCTGCTCGTTTGCTAAGCGCCAGTTTTCGGCCAAGTCTTCCCGGTGAAGATGCCACCATTCGAGAACGAGTGCCAGCGCGCGAGGCGGAAACTTCCCGCTGACGTGTCCGTCAGCGATCCTGACAGTGATCTTCTGGCGGCTGTACCGCGCGTGAAAATGTGCAGGCTCATGTTCACGGTGGTACATGGCAATGACAATGCCGAAGAAGCGGCTGATCTCAGACACAATCCATCAGAACGTCCACCGCACGCCCAGCCTTGCTGATGTCGCAGGCGTGCGCACGAGCGGTTTCAGGTAATTCGGGTTCGCGGAGTGCGCGAGCGCGTTGTCGCTTTCCTGGAAGCCGTAGCGTTGATCGAGCAGGACGGCGCGTTGCGTGTTGAGGATGTTGAAAATGTCGACGAGGATGTTCAGCTTCGAGCTGCCGAGCGGGATGGGGTAGCCGAGGTGGACGTCGGCGTCGTAGTTGGACGGGGTGCGGCCTTCCGCGCCGCGCGGAGTCAGGAAGAATTCGTAGCGACGGTAGGCGTCGGAGTAACCGTAACGCGTGACCGGTGTGCCGCTGCGCCAGTAGGCGGAAACGCCGATGTTGAGTTTCCAAGGCGTGTTGTAGATGCCGGACGCTTTGAGCTGGTGGCGGCGGTCGTTGGAGAGATCGCCGCGGTTCGTGATGCGCGACAGATTTGAGCCATTCGTAAAGAAGTCGTAGTAGTCGTAGGCGGCGGAGATATTCGGATCGGCGCCGACGTTCGTGAACGGCGCGTACTCGCCGTCGTAATTGCCTTCCAGGCTCGAATAGACATAGGACGCCATGCCCTGCCAGTTGTTGCTGAACGACTTGTTGGCGTCGAGCTGAATGCCTTTGTAGGTTCTCTTCGGTTTTGGCGCGGCGAACTGCTGCGAGTAATCGAGCGTGAAGACCTGCTTCATGATCCCTTCGCCGGGATTGCCGATGCAGTACGTGCCGTCGTCGATACAGAGGAAGTCTTCGATCACGCGGCCGTAATTGCGGTAAATACCTTTGATGCCGACGGAAACATTCGACATCACTTCGCGCTCGGCGCCTGCGAGAATCTCGGTCAGATATTGATTTTTCAGATTGGGGTCGGCGGGCTCGGTGAATCCGCCGAGGATCGCCGATGGCGTGTCGGCGTCGTGTTCCGCGTTCGCGTCGGGCGTGACGCTGGTCGGACTGTAATTGATGATGCGCGGCTGCCGCTCGTAGGAAAACGAACGGATGACGAGATCCATAGGGATTTCTTCGTAATAGCGGCCGTAGGAGGCGAATACCTTCGACTTATTGGAGCCGGTGGGATCCCACGTCAATCCCAGCCGCGGCGCGTAGTCTTTCTTGAGATCGATCTGCGTGACGCCGGAGGCGTCGATGATGCGCTGGCGGTCCCAGCGCAGGCCGGCATTGAGCGTGATGTCTTTGATGGTCCAGCGATCCTGCACATACGCCGTCGTGTTCTTGTGTTGTGGCGAGGCATTCAGTTCTGAAATTGGCGCGTTCGCGACCGTCGCATTGGGCGTGGTCCAGTAGCTGTGACTGTAAATCGGCTTGGATGGATTGTTCGGATTCTCGAAAATATCGACCTGCTGGCCGCCGGACATCCGCTTGATGACGTTTGCAGTCTGGTCTTCAAATTCGATGCCGAATTTGATCTGATGCGGACCGGCGTAATGCGTGGCGGAGCTGCCAAAGAAGTTCCGCTCGAACGATTTCTGCTGGATGAGGCCGAAGCCGCCGGTCTGGAAGAAATTGTTGCGCGCGTCGATGTACTCGATCGCGTCGCCGGCCGCGGTGGCGGGGCCGACCGAGTTTTTCTCGTTGTGGCGGGCGTCCTGTGCAGAGAAGAGCCAGGTCGTGCCGACGATGCCGTCGTAGCGGAGCGCGTAATCGCGGCCGCCGTAGTCCTGCCTTCCGAGAAGGGTGATCTCGTCGCCGATCAATGGGTGGTTGGCGTCATTGATGGCGCCGGTGTCGACGCGTGGATCCTGCAGGAACGTGGCGATGAGAGTGTGGCTGGGGTTGTAGCTGTACGTCAGCTTCGCCGACCCAAGGTTGCGATGGCTCGGTGAGGCGACGACGTGGCCGGCCAGCGGCCCTTCGAGCAGAAGGTTGCCCTGCGTGTTGCGCACCTGGTCATAAGCGCCGAAGAACCAAAGCTTGTCTTTGAGAATGAAGCCGCCGATGTCGGCGCCGTAATCCTTCCTGGTGAAACCTCCGGGCGTCGGACCGGCCACGGCGTGCGAGTTTGTCTGCAGTGAATCGCTGGTGTCGTATCCGAACAGATCGCCGTGCAGTTCGTTGCTGCCCGACTTCGTGATCACGTTGATGATGCCGCCGGTGGCGCGGCCGTACTCCGCTTCATAGCCGCCGGTCTTCACTTCCATCGCTTCGATGAATTCGAAATTCAGCTCTTTGCCCTGGAAGCCATATTCGGAATTGGTGGTGTTGACGCCGTCGACGTAGAAGGCGTTCTCGGCGCCCGAGGAGCCGTAGACGGCGATGGTCGGCGTCTGTTTGTCGTCGCCTTGAATGGCATCGGTCGAAACGCCCGGCGTGATCTGCGCCACCGAGGAGTAGTTGCGCGCGGTCGGCAGCGTCTCGATCTGCGTCGCGTTGAGATTGGTGCCGAGCGTGTTGGAGGACGTATCGATCGGCGGCGCGAAACTGCCGACGGTGATGCTTTCGGTCACGGCCGGCGAGAGCACGGCGTCGACCGCGGTCTCTTTGCCGAGGAGCACGCCCACGGCTGCCTGCTTCTTCTGTCCGAAACCGCTCAGCGTGAAGGCGATCGTGTAGCTGCCGGGCGGCAGGAGCGGCAGCCGATAGAGGCCGTTGATGTCGCTCGTCGCGACACGCGCACCTTGCAATGCGGGGCTTGTCGCCTCGATCGTCACGCCGGGCAGCGTGGCGCCGCTCGTGTCGGTGACATGGCCGCTGATCGAGCCGGTGGTCTGTGCGGCGAGCGGGACCGTAACGAAGATAAGGATCGGGAGAAGTCGCCGGAGTGCGGACATGTGCAGCCTCCTTAATGATGTACGTGAGTTTACGCGTAACTCGCCAGAACGTTGCGCACGCGCGCGAGCCCGGCCTCGATTTGCGCGGGCGAGACGGCGCCGACGCTGAGGCGGAACCAACCCGTTTCGTTCGGCAGCCCGAACGCCTGGAACGGGACGACGGCGAAGCCTGCGTCGTCGAGGAGCAGGCGGCGAATCTGTTCGTTCGTCTTGATCGCGCCGCGTCCGATCAGATCGAACTGGACGGAAAGGTAGATCGCGCCCTGCGGTGCGATGGCGCGGATCGGCAGGCCCTCGGCGCGCATAGTGTCGATGCGGTCGTAGAGAAGATCGAGCCGCAGTTGCAGCTCGCGGATCATCGATTCGTGGAAGTCGTCGATCGCGCTGCGCATGCCGAGGAACTTCGCGACCGCGATCTGCTCGGGGCGAGGTGCCCACGCACCGACGTGGCCGAGGATGTCGCGCATCCGTGCGGTGATCGGCGGCGGCGCCACCGTCCAGCCGACGCGAAGTCCGGTGGCCGCGAACGCCTTCGAAATCCCATCTACGAAAATCGTGTACGGCATCGCCTCGGGCACCAGTTGCGGCGGGCTGAAATGCCGCGACGCGCCGAAGGTGAGCATCCAGTAGACCTGGTCCCACAGGATGAGCAGCGCGCGTTCGCCAGCGGCGGCGCGCCGTTCGTTTTCATCGACGACGAGCCGCGCGATGCGTTCGACTTCCTCGCGCGCCATGACCGTGCCGGCCGGATTGAGTGGCGTGCAGATGCAGATCATCCGCGCGTCGCGGATGTGCGGCCGCAGCAGGTCAGCTGTCGGCAGAAAGTTCGTTTCCGGTCCGACCGTGATCTCGACCGGTACGCCGCGCATGAAGTAGGTGTAGTGGTTATTGTTCCAGGAGGGGATCGGGTAGACGACCTTGTCGCCTGGATCGACAACAGCGGCATAGGCCGAGAAAATGATCGGCCGCGCGCCGCCGGCGATGAGGACGGAGTCGAGCGGATACTTCAGTCCGAGGACGTCGTCGTAGTAGCGGACGACGGCTTGGCGCAACTCCTTGGTCCCATCCGACGGCGGGTAGTTCGTCTCGCCCTTCGCGAAGGCCTCGGCGATCAGCCCTTCGAGCACTTGCGGGATGCGGAACTCCTTCGGCGAAAAATCGCCGACGGTGAGGTTGCAGATGTCGTGGGCGGCCTCGGCGAGGACGCGGATCTCACCGGAGATCTTCAGGATTTCGGAGCCGGTGAGTCCGAGCGCGAGCTGCGAGAGGCTGCGGTCATCGCAGACAGGAAGGGTGGTCGTCATTCGGCGGTGGATTGTAGATGTGATTCGGCGATTGGTCGATCCGTTAGTCCAGATCGTTGTCGAGGATCAGCGCGGTCATCATCCAGCCGGTTGTTGTCTGCGCAAACTGGCCTTTCGATTCGTGGCGTTTCGGATCGGGGATCAGAGCCGCACCGACGGTGTTCGGCTGCCACTTCCAGGCGATGGTGGCGTTGGCGTTCGTGGCGTCGCCTTCGATTCCGGCCACGGCTTCGAACTGCCGCTTGGCGACGGGGAAGGTCCAGGACGTGCCGTCGTCGACGACTCCGTCGAGATGGAGCAGGCCGTCGCGTGACAGCGTCAGCGTTCCGTCGGAGGCTCGCTCGACGTAGCCGAGCTTTTGTAGTGCTGCGACGATCTGGAGGTCGCCGATGGAAGCCGCCGCTTTCGCAATGTGTGCGGTGTAGGGCGTCGAGAATCCGGTGTCCGTTTCGACCAGGTAACGAATGCGATCGGCGTCGAGTCCCGAGGGATACGAAACCGGCTTCTGCGTCGACTCGATGTGCAGGCCGTTTTCGTGAGCCGCTTTTTCCTGGCGCGCCTTCGAGGCAATCACTGCCTTCGCGCAGCTCTTTGGAATTGCGACCAGCAGCACGACGCCGATCACGATCGGGATGCCGACGGTGCGGAGGATCCGCGTCTCGTCGGTCATCGCACGTAGCGGTTGATCATGTCCACCATCTTGTCGCGCGTGAGCGGCTTGCGCATCCAGGCGTTGGCGCCGGAGCTGGGGAACATTTCCTCGAGCGATTTCTCGGGAAGGTCGGAGATCAGGACGATCGGGATGTCTTTCTTGCTCGACTGCGACTTGAGGACTTCGCTGAGCCGATTGCCCTTGATGCTGGGCAGGTTGACGTCGAGAAAGATGATGTCGGGGGAGTTGCCGGCCAGCACGTGATTGAATTCGATCCAGCTCGCGGCGGTAAGGACGGTGCATCCTTCGCGCTCGAGCAGCGCGCGGCCGAGCTTCAGCACGAGCGGGTTGTCGTCGAGAATCAACACGGCGACATTGGGCAACGACGGCGGCATGCAGTACTTCCTTCCTACTTTCGTTTTGCGGGATGCGACTGGATCGCATGATACATTTTCCTGCCGCCGCAACCATATGGACGAATTCAATTTCACCGCGCCGCCCCCTGCCGTACCGCCTGCGCCCGAGCCTGCCGCAGACGCTCTTCCGTTCCGCCGTCCCGCGGATTACTACTCGACGCCGGAGAGCAATCTCCGTCCGCTGTTTCCGCGTTGGGTTCCGATCGGATGCGGATGGGCGGCGCTCGTCTTCGTCGTCCTGCTCTTCGTCGGCGGCGCGTTTGCTCCGAAGTCTGGCGCCGCGTTGGAATGGCTTTTCGGGAAGATCCAGACCGACATGACGCCGCACTTCGCGAAGAACGTGACGCCGGCGCAGAGGGCCGAGTTCGCGGCGGAGATGAAGACGCTGCGCGCGTCGGCCAAAGCGGGAAAGCTGAAGCTCGACAAGACGCAGGCGTTCCTCAAACTCGCCACCGACGTCGACTCGGATGAGAAGATCGATCCCGCCGAGACGGACAAGCTGATCGCCGCGGTTCGCGATGTGAATCGAAGCGTGAAATAGGCCACAGGGCTGCCGAGTTGCCGACGCGGCGACTATGGATTTCAAACTCATCTCACCCTTCACGCCGCAAGGCGATCAGCCCGAGGCCATCCGCCAGCTCACGGAAAGCGTCACCGCTGGCACGCGCGACCAGGTCCTCCTCGGCGTCACCGGTTCCGGCAAGACCTTCACCGTCGCCAAGGTCATCGAGAACGTCAATCGCCCCACGCTCGTGCTCAGCCACAACAAGACGCTGGCGGCGCAGCTCTACCAGGAGTTCAAGAACTTCTTTCCTGAGAACAAGGTCGAGTACTTCGTTTCTTACTACGACTATTACCAGCCCGAGGCCTACATCCCGCAGAACGATCTGTACATCGAAAAGGAGATGACCAAGAACGACGAGATCGACAAGCTGCGTCTCGCCGCAACGAAGGCGCTCTTCGAACGCCGTGACGTCATCATCGTCTCCTCGGTCTCCTGCATCTACGGCATCGGCGATCCCGACCTGTACCACTCGATGCTCGTGTTCTTCGAGCGCGGCGTCGACAAACCGATGACGCAGTACCTGCGCCGGCTGACGGAAATGCAGTACGAGCGGACGCCGTACGACCTCTCGCGCGGCACGTTCCGCGTGCGCGGCGACGTGCTCGAGCTCTGGCCCGCGTACGAGGACGACGCGGTGCGCATCGAATTTTTCGGCGACGAGATCGACAAGATGACTCGCATCGATCCGATCACCGGCCGCACCTCGGGGCGCGAATACGACCGGCTGGCTGTCTATCCGCGAACGCACTACGTCACGCCGCGCGACCGGCTGATGGTGGCGATGGAAAACATCCGCGTCGAGCTCGACGAGCGCGTGGCCGAACTGCGCGCGAACGATCGCCTGCTCGAAGCGCAGCGGCTCTCGCAGCGGACGATGTTCGATCTGGAGATGATCGCGGAGCTCGGCTACTGCAACGGCATCGAGAACTACTCGCGGCATTTGTCGGGACGTTCGCCCGGCGAGCCGCCGCCGACGCTGATCGATTATTTTCCGAAGGATCTCCTCCTCGTCGTCGATGAATCGCACCAGACCATTCCGCAGGTGCGCGCGATGTGGGGCGGCGACCGCGCGCGCAAAGTGACGCTGGTCGAATACGGATTCCGCCTGCCGAGTGCGATCGACAACCGGCCGTTGTCGTTCACCGAGTTCGAAGGAAAGCTGAATCAGATCGTCTATGTCTCCGCGACGCCCGGTCCGTTCGAGATGGAAAAGACCGGCGGACTTTTCGCGGAGCAGGTCATCCGTCCGACGGGGCTGCTCGATCCGAACATCATCATCAGGCCAGTCAAAGGGCAGGTCGACGATCTGATCGGCGTCATCAAAGAGCGCATCGCGAAAAGCGAACGCGTGATGGTGACGACGCTGACGAAACGGATGGCCGAGGATCTGACGCGGTACCTGATGGAGCTCGGCATCAAGGTCAACTACCTGCACTCCGACGTCGAGACGCTGGAGCGCATCGCCATCATTCGCGACTTTCGCGTCGGCACCTATGACGTGCTGGTCGGCATCAACCTGCTCCGCGAAGGGCTGGACATTCCGGAGTGTTCGTGCGTGGCCATCCTCGACGCGGACAAGGAAGGGTTTCTCCGTTCGCAGACGTCGCTGATTCAGACCATCGGCCGCTGCGCGCGGAATCTCGAGGGCGTGGCGATTCTGTACGCGGACAAGATGACCGACTCGATCAAGTTCGCGGTCGCCGAGACCAAACGGCGGCGCGCGATCCAGCAGGCGTACAACGAGGAGCACGGCATCGAACCGGCCTCGATCATCAAGGCGATCGACAGCGATCTGGTGAAGATGGCCAACCTCGATTACTTCGAAGTGCCCGGCGGCCCGTCATCGAAAGCACGTCTCGATCTGACGGACGGAGAAGATCTCGACAAAGCGATCTCCCGGCTCACAAAAGAGATGAAGGACGCGGCGAAGAACCTCGATTTCGAAAAGGCTGCCGAGATCCGGGACAAGCTGCGCGAGTTGAAAGAGATTCGAATCTTCGTGTGAAGAGGCGTATCACCACAGAGGCAACGAGGACACAGAGAAAGCCTCTGTGATCCCTGTGTCTCTGTGGTGATATCAATCGGCAATGCCACGCGCAAACGTCGCCATCGTCGGGCCCGTGTTCCCGTTCCGCGCCGGCATCGCGTATTGCACGACGCGGCTGGCAGAGGAGTTGGGGGCGGACGTCGTCTCCTTCTCACGGCAATTTCCGAAGCACTTCTATCCCGGCGGCGACGACATCGATCCGACGCTGCCGCGCGCGAAGGCTGAGTTCATCATCGACGTCATCAATCCGCTGACCTGGCTGCGCGCCGGCTGGCGGCTGCGGCGCTACGACGCGGTCATCTTCGTCTGGTGGGTGTGGCTCTTCGCGCCGGCGTACCTGACGATGATCGCGCTGCTGCGGCGGCGTACGCACGTGATCCTGCAATGCCACAACGTCGGCGACAAGGAGCCGGCGGCGTGGAAGCGCTGGCTGACCAATCGCGTCCTTCGCCGGGGCGACGCGCTGGTCGTTCATGCGCAATCGGAAGCGCGCGAAGCGTGGACGCGATCGGGCGGGCGGCAGGTGGTGAAGACGTTCCTGCCGGTTCATGAGCTCGGCGGCGCGATTCCGTCGCGCGCCGACGCGCGCGCGACGCTGGGCATCACCGCGTCGAACGTCGCGCTTTTCTTCGGCCACGTTCGTCCATTCAAAGGACTCGACATCGCGTTGCGCGCGTGGCGCGAAGTCAAAACCGACGTGCTGCTGGTCGTGGCAGGGGAGGCATGGTGGGAGAAGGCGGCGGAGTACGAGGCGTTAGCGCGGGAGAACGTCCGCTTCGATTTCCGTTTCATCCCCGACTCCGAGATCGCCACGTTTTTCGCGGCTGCCGACGTCGTCCTCGCGCCGTATCGCATCGAGGCGCAGAGCGGCGTCGCGCTCACCGCCTTTCATTTCGAGCGGCCCGTCATTGCAACGACGGTCGGCGGATTGCCGGAGATCATCGGCGGCAGCAACGGCATTCTCATCCCGCCGGAAGATCCGTTCGCGCTGGCGAACGCCATCGATGAATTCTTCACGACGCGCGACCGCGTCTCTATGGAACGCGCGGCCGCGGCCTCGGCGCGCCGCTACTCCTGGCCGGAATACGCTGCTGTGTTCGCGGCCTTACTGGACCGTCCATGAAACTCAACCCCAGCCGCATCAAAGTCGGCCTCGAACTGACCTCCAAGTGCAACCTCCGCTGCGGCATGTGCCCGCTGCCGGTGCTCCGCCGTCCGTACGAGGACATGGAGTGGCCGATGGTCGAGAAAGCCGAGCGCGAGATTCACGGCGCGGGGCTGAAACTCAAATGGCTGCACGAGATGGGCGAGCCGCTCCTCTACGCGCGGATCGACGACGCCATCCGCCTTTTCCCCGAGGCGAGTCTCTCGACGAACGGGCTGGTGTTGACGCCTGAGATCGGCGTAAAGCTGCTCGCGTCGCCGCTGAAACGAATCCGCATCTGCGTCGACTCCGTGAATCCCGAGGTCTATCCGCAGCTGCGGACGGGGGGCGATTTCGACAAGCTGGTCGTCCTCACAAAAGCGTTTCTCGAACAGGCCAAAGGTCATCCGATCCGCATCGAGATCCAGAAGATGCGCTCGCGGCTGACGTTGACGGAGACCGTCGACGACTTCCGCAATCTCTTCGATCTCAAGCAATACAAAAACGCACGTGTCATCGAGAAGACCTGCGAAGCGCTTGACGTCAATGAAGAGACTGATCTTCACGGCAAGTTCTACGGGTGCGTGCAGGGCGCATTCTTTACGTGGGTCGTGATCTTCGCCGACGGCCGTGTCACGCACTGCTGCTACGACGCGCACGGCGATCAGGTCCTCGGCGATCTGAAAACGCAGACGCTGAACGAGATCCTCGACGGCCCGCGCTTCGCCATCATGCAGGACGCCTTCGCCCGCCGCGATTTCACGAACCTGCCGCGCTGCGCGGAATGCTTCAAGCACGGCGGCGAATCGAATGCGTTCAACGACGTCCTCACGCGCGTTCAGAATCTGCCAGGCGTCGCGAAAGACGTCGTGCGCAAAGTGATCGACGTGCGGTATCGCACGTGATCCACATCCTCAACATCATCTTCGGCTTCATCCCCACACTGATCCTCGGCGCGAGCATTGCCGCCGGTGTCGACGATGACCGTCACCATCGCAGGATTTTCGTCCTCGTTTACGGTCTATGGTCGATCACTCTGGCCATGTGGAACTGGATGCGATCCGCCCCCGCTGCGTGGGTAATCCTCTGGAGCATTGCCGGATTGACTGCCCTCGGCATGCCGGTTGCGATGCGGTCGCTTCGCAGCTACCCCCGGAGGAAATCATGAATCGCCAGACCGCAATCGTTTTCGTAAGCTGTTCGCTTTTCATCGGTGCGTGTGCAACACACGCCCGCACGTCCACGCCCGTTGTCCTGAAGATCACGTCCGACACCGCCACCGGCACCTTCCTAAAGCAGGTCCGCGACGCCACGATCGACGAGATCGCGCAAGAGGTCCCGAACGCGCGTCCCATGACGATCAACGTGAAGCTCGACGTGACTGGGAAGATGCAATCGACGCCGAGCATGAGCGGGTTGCACCAAGTCAATGAGCAGCGCGCCGTGCCCAGTCTCAGCCGCGACCCATATAACGACGTCCCCGTTCCAACAGTGCCGGTCAACAACTCCGTCTTTCAAACGACGACCTCGGAAAAGATCACCGGCTATCGCGTCGTCTATACGATCAGCGATGCGGCCGGTCAGGTTGTTGAATCGAATCAGTTGACGCTCGACAACGGGCACCTCGTCGACGCCAAAGCCGGTGTGCCGCTGAAGTCGCGATATGGGCTGGTCGGCGACACGGCCGTGTTCCTCGCGTCGCGCGTGAAGATGCTCGATCGATGAGGCGATTTTTGTTTGTTGCATTGATGTTCGTACCGGTCATCGCCATGGCTGCGGCGCGGGTGTCAGCGAAGGATCTCGCTGCTATCCGCGCCGTCCTCGACGCGCAGGCCGTGGCCTGGAACCGCGGCGACATCGACGGTTACATGGCGGGATATGCACAAAGCGACGACACGATGTTCGTCGGCACGGACGTGACGCGCGGCTGGACGAAAGTCCGCGACCGCTACAAAGCGAAATACGACTCCCGCGCGAAGATGGGCACGCTCGTCTTCTCCGACCTCGATCTCCGCCCGTTCGGCAGCGACGACGTCGTCGTCACCGGCGCCTGGAAACTCACGCGCGATGCCGACACACCGCACGGCCGGTTCACGCTGATCTTCCATCGGCGCGCGGAAGGGTGGCGGATCGTGTACGACCATTCGTCGTAGTTTTTCGTCCCATCCTGCGTCTTCGCGCAGGATGAACTGCAACTAACGAAACGACACCGGAATGTCGTCCATGGTCAGCACGCCGGGCCGGGCGCTGACTACGCGCGGGATCGAATTCACAACCATCGCGGCGGTGGCGCGGTCGCCGTGGATTCCGCCTTTGATTTCCATCTCCACGTTCGGGACGCCGTGCACGATTACGCGGTCGGCGGCGACGTCCTCGGCACCGACGTACATGCGCAGTTCGAGGCTGACGTTGATCCTGCCTTTGCCGTAGATCGTCTGATGAACGCCGGCCACCTGCCCGGCAGCGCAGGTCAGGTACTGCGTCTTCACTTCGCGTTCGGCGATGATCGGCTCGATCTTCTCGTCACTCACCGATTCGAACTCGACGCCGAGGCCGTTGCCGACCATCATCAGCGACTCGCGAAGGCCCATGTGCTTGATCTTGCCGGCATCGACGGCGGCGCGGAACTCGTCGGGCGTCATCCCCGCGCCGACCTTGCGCTGGAGCGGCTCGCGGCGGGTGGATGCGTTCTGGATGCGGATGATTTCGACGGCATCGATGTGCTGGCAGACCGAGGTAACCGTCAGCGGCAGCTTGTCCATGACGAAGCCGGGATTGACGCCGGTGCCGAGGAGCGTGACGTTCTTGGCGCGGGCGACCTGCTGCAATTCTTCGCGGATCTGGTGATCGAGCGGAAACGAGAGCTCTTCGCACGTCGAGACGACATGGCAGCCGCGATCGAGAAGATCCTTGAGCTGGCCGGAAACGTCGCGGAGGCGAGAACCGGTGGAGTGGCAGACCACGTCGGGATGGCCGGTCAGCTCGCGGGTGACTTTGACGCCGACTTCGCGATCGAGTCCGATTACTTCGCCGAGGTCCTTGCCGATTTTGTTGACGTCGACGTCGACGGCGGCGACGATGCGCAGCCACGGTTTGGTCAGCAGCAGCCGCGCGATCTCCGCGCCAATCGGTCCGACTCCGTACTGCGCCACTGTGATCGGTTGAACAGGATTCATGAGCACCTCATCCGCAAAAGTCGCGCGCATTGTAGTGCGTTCGCGATGAGGGATAGGCCGATCAGACCAGCCGGTCGAGCACTTCGCGCGGAACGCGCGCGCGAAGGTGCGGATACGCTTCGATTAGACGTCCGATGTCGGCGAGATCCTTCTGGCGCTTCGTTCCGCGGCGCTGCTCATCGAGAAACGCCCAGAGTTTGCCCTGCAGGACATCTTCGACGGCGGCGACCTGCAACGTCACGCCGAGAACTTCGCGCGGCGTCGCGCGCGATACGAACGCGGCGTACCGCGGATCGGTTTGAATCTGAACGCGAAGCTGCGAGCCCGTTGCATCGACGTTGATGCTGTGCGGAAAGTGAGCGACGTGAAAACGATCTGAGAGAAGGCGTTCGATGCGGTCCAGATCGTCCGTGGCCACGGCCACATCGAGATCGAGGCTCACCAGCGGTTCGGCATACGCATTGACGCCTTGGCCGCCGATCACCGCATAGCGAATGCCGTTCTCAACGAGCAGATCGAGAAAGTCGTCCAGAAAATCTGTCCGATCCTGCGTCACGGCTTTCCAGTATGCGAGCGCCTGCACCGGGTCATCTTACGCCGCGCGCGTGACGGGCAGCTTGAGCACCATGCTCGTGCCGACGCCTTCGATCGACGCCACCGTCACTTCGCCGCCGTGGGCTTCCACGACCTGCTTCACGATGTAGAGGCCGAGGCCGGTGCCACCGCCGCCGCGGAGCGATTTGTTGCCGGACTGCTTGTACTTGTCCCAGATCTGTTGGAGTTCGATCGCCTTGATGCCCATGCCGCTGTCGGTCACCGTGATCACGATGGCCTCGGGGAGATCGCCGTTGCGGATGATCTGCGCGCCGACGGAGATGAGGCCTTTCTTCGGTGTAAATTTCAGCGAATTCGAGATCAGGTTGATGACTGCCTGCGTTAACTTTTCCACGCTGCCGATGATCTGCGGGACGTCGCGGCCGTGAGCGGAGAGGAGGAAGACTTCGTCGCGCGAGGCCACGC
This sequence comes from Thermoanaerobaculia bacterium, assembly GCA_035995985.1. GTDB lineage: Bacteria > Acidobacteriota > Thermoanaerobaculia > Gp7-AA8 > Gp7-AA8 > JADGNZ01. The sequence continues at coordinate 17,767 of DASYJY010000063.1, forward strand.
TCTGCAGGCTGCGCACGGCGCGTTTGAGCAGGCCGGCGATGCGCACCGGTTCCTGCTCTACCGCGAAACTGCCGGACTGGATCTTGGAGAAGTCCATGATTTCGTTGATCAGGCTCATCATCCGTTCCGACTCGCGTTGGGCTTCGGTGAGTAGATCGAGGTGCAGGGCGTCCATCTTGGACGTCTCCTGCGACAGGACGAACTCGAGCGTTCCCTGGATTCCGGAAAGCGGCCCCCGAAGGTCGTGAACGATCTGCGCGGTGAAATCGGACTTGGCCTGCTCCGCCTCGCGTTGCCGCGTCACGTCCTCGAACCAGAGCGCGACCGCGGGAACGGCGTAATCGTCGGCCTGCATGATTTTGTCGACGCGATAGGTGCGGCCTTCGATGTCGACGTCGAGCGAGCGATGCGTATCCGTGTCGAGGAAGAAGCCCTGCAGCCAGCCTTGCTCGCCGGCCACCGCGCGCGCAGCCTGCGTCAGCCACTCCTTCGCGTCGGAGCCGAATGTTTTTGCGAAGGCGTCGTTGCGCCATTCGACGCCGCCCTGTTCATTGACGATCGCGATCGGCGTCTTCAGATGTTTCGCGATGACGTAGTTTTCGTTTGGATTCATTGCGGCACCGTGATGGCGCGTTCGTGTTGGAGCTTGGCGAGCGTGAAGAGCGTCGTGAATTGATCGAACGGGCTGAGGATCAGCAGTTTTTGCAGATCGAGCCGTCCGTCGATGAGCGACATGAGGTAGCCCTCCTGCGCGGTGAGATTGAAGCGGTCGAAGTTCGAGAGAAAGTCCGCGGTCAGTTTCGGCACCGAATGCATTCCTTTCGGATGGGCGAGCAGGTCGCGGACGATCGTGTTGCGCAGGATTTCCATGTAGCCGCGCAGCGACAAATCGTCCGGATACGCGGCGCGCGCTTCGATCAGTTTCAGATACGTGTGCCACGCGCCGTGCTGCGCGATCGAATCCGCGACGCGGCGGCTCCAATCGGTCGTTGCCGGAGCTGTTGGAGAGGGAGCGGGAGACATCTGCGGCATTCTATCCATTGCGGATAAACTCTTAGAGTGTCTGCGCGCCGCAAATCCCAACTGTTCTTCATCGGAGTAGCCGTCCTCCTCGGCATCCCCGGCGGCTTCCTGCTCGCGCACGCGATACGCGTTCCGCTCGTGAAATCGCTGGAGAACTATCAGCCGGCCATCATCACGCGCATCTACGACCGCAACGGAATCGGATTCGCCGAGTACTCGATTCAGAAGCGGATCGTGGTCGCCAAGCGCGACATGTCGCCGTCGCTGGTGCAGGCTGTGGTGGCCACTGAGGACGCCGATTTCTATCACCACGGCGGAATCAATCCGAAGGCGATCTTCCGCGCGGCGTTGAAGGACATCATCGCCAGGAAGAAGGTCGAAGGCGCCTCGACGCTGACGCAGCAGCTCGCGAAACAGGTCTTCCTCACGCCTGCGAAAGATTTCCGGCGCAAGATCAACGAGGCCTTCCTCGCCGTCGATATCGAAAAAAACTTCACGAAGGATCAGATCTTCGAGCTGTACGCGAATCAGGTCTACCTCGGCCACGGCGCATACGGCGTCGAGGCGGCCTCGCGGCTTTACTTCGGCAAACACGCGAAGGATCTGACCGTACCCGAAGCCGCGCTGATCGCCGGAATGATTCGCGCGCCGATGTACTACAGCCCGATCACGCACATGGATCACGCCACGGCCCGGCGCAATCACGTGCTGCGGCGGATGTACGAGGAGCACTACGTCAACAAGCTGCAGTTTCAGCAGGCGCTCAACGCGCCGATCGTCCTCGGCACGTACAAAGAGGAAGCGCCGCGCGTGGGCGCCTACTTTTCCGAGGAGATTCGGCAGTACATCGAGCGAAGCGACAAATTCGGCGTCGAGAATCTCTATCAACGCGGATTGAAGGTCTATTCGACGCTCGACTTGCGGATGCAGGTCGCCGCCGAAACGGCGTTGCAGCGCGGACTGCGTCGCTGGGATCGCCGCCGCGGATTTCGTAAGCCGGCGCGGAATCTCGTGGCCGAGGGGATCGACCCGAATGCGTACAAAGATCCGAGTTGGTCGAACGACGCGTACGTTCCCGACAAGCTCTATCCCGCCATCGTCATGGCGGTCGACAAGAACGGCGTCACGGCGCGTGTCGGCAAAGACTCGATGACGCTGCCCACCGCATCGTTCGCGTGGACGCAGCACAAGACGATGGAAGGGACGCTCAAGACGGGCGACATCGTCCACATCCGACTCGACGAAGACGCGAAGACGCACGCGAAAAAGTGGATGCTCGATCAATTGCCGCAGGTGCAGGGCGCGGTGGTGATCCTCGACGTGAAGACCGGCGAAGTGCGCGCGCTGGTCGGCGGCTATGACTTCCAGATGTCGAAGTTCAATCGCGCGATCCAGTCGCGGCGTCAGACGGGATCGTCGTTCAAGCCGTTCGTTTACGGCGCGGCGTTCGAGAAGGGACTCACACCGGCGGATACGGTCTTCGATGAGCCGGTGGCGATTCCGGTCGGCAATCAGATTTACTCGCCGAAGAATTACTACGGCAAGTACGCGGGCATCGTGACCATTCAGCGCGCGCTGGAGCTGTCGATCAATGTGCCGGCGGTGAAGACCTGGATGATGGTCGGCGCGAATCACGTCGTCGATTTCGCGCATCGCTGCGGCATCACCTCGGACATCCCGCGCTATCCGTCCACAGCCCTCGGCGCGGCGGGTGTGTCGCCGATCGAGATGGCGGGCGCGTACAACGTCTTCGCGAATCTCGGCGTTTACGTGAAGCCGCGCATGGTTCGCAAAATTGTGGACCAGACCGATCGCGTGCTCGAAGAACAACTGCCGGAGTTGTCGGAAGCGACGCAGGCGCAAGTTGCGTTCGAGCTGGCGCACGTGATGCGCGGCACGATCGACCGCGGCACCGGCTACGAGGCGCACACCCTCCCGCCGCCGCTGGCCGGAAAAACGGGGACGACGAATTCGTACACCGACGCCTGGTTTCTCGGGTTTTCGCCGGAGTACACGATCGCGGTCTGGACCGGCTACGACGATCCGAGCCGCTCCCTCGGCGGCGGCGCGACGGGCGCGGAAGTGGCGCTCCCGATCTGGATCGACATCGTGAAGCAGCTCGACGCGCAGAAGCTCCGTATCTCCCGTCCCGAGTTCGACGTTCCACCGGGCATCGTGATGGCGCCGATGGATCTGAAGAGCGGACGCCGCGGCATCGGTCCGTGCGAGCGCGTGATTTCCGAGGCCTTCATCGCCGGCCAGGAGCCGGACAAGGATTGCAGCGGCGCGACGGTGGCCGTGAGCAAGCTGCCGTACTACCTGCAGAAGCCGTTCTATCAGCCGAAAGAGCTGGAGCCGACGCAGTCCGCGCCCGACGCGTCCGCGCGTTCCGGCGAAAGTGCGGAATCGCCCGCGCCGAATGTTGACGAGGGGCCGAAGACGGTGTCGCCGCCTCCGACAACGACGGCGCCGCCTCCGGCGACGAGCACCGCACCGCCGCCGTAGCGATCGAATCCGATCTGCTATTCTGCCCGCCGGTCCAACCATTGACGATTCCTCTCCTCCCGCCGCGCTCTCTTCGCACGCGATGAAGTCGCTTGTGATCGCGCCGCGTTTCCCCTGGCCGTCGTATACCGGCGATCGGCTGCGCGCCTCCAGCTGGATCTCGGCGCTAGCGAGCAGCGGAGAAGTCGCTCTGGTCGCGCCGCGCGGAACGATTCCCGCGACTGTTCCAACGCTCCGTTTCTACGGCGCGCGAACGTCGGCACGCGGTGGCATTCGTGGCGCGATGACCATCTTGCGCGAACGTCTTCCGCTGCAATGTCTGCTCGCCGCACCGTACGACTGGCCGCGCGCCATCGCCGAAGCGCGGCGCGACGTGGGACCGTTCGACGTCACCATGGTCCTGCTCTCGCGCATGCATCCATGGGTGCGCGAATCGCTCGAAGGACGCACCATCCTCGACGCGGTCGATTCGCTTCGGCGCAGTGCCGGCGAACGCCGCAGAGCCGCATTGCCGTTCACGCGCTGGCTATGGGACATCGAGGAACGCCGCATGGCGCGCCTGGAGCACGACGTGGCGCGTTCATACGGACAAGTAGTCGTGGTGAGCGACGACGAGACCGCGGAGTTTGGCGACGCGGTGGCGGTCACGATCGGCGTCGAAGCGAAGCCGCTCGATGACTCCCCCCGCGGCTACGACTTCGGTTTCTGGGGACGCCTGCCGTACTTCGCGAACGCCGACGCCGCGGCGTGGCTGCTCGACGAGATCTGGCCCGCCATTCGCGCGCTGCATCCGCCTGCGACGCTGATCATCGGCGGCGCGGAGGCATCGCGCCGTCTGCGCAACAACGCGCGGCGCAGCGGCGTCACGCTCGTTTCGCCGGTCGGCGACATGCCCGCCTTCGCGCGCAACATCCACGTCGCGTTGATGCCGCTGCGCTACGGAAGCGGGCAGGCCACGAAAGTCCTCGAAGCGGCCGAAGCGGGTTGCGCGATCGTCGGCACTCCGACCGCGTTGCGCGGACTCGGCGCGCTGGCGCCGCATACGCGCATCGAGTCATCCGCAACAGAATTGGCGCGCGCCGCGGTCGAGCTCCTGACGGATGCCGATGCGCGCGCGCGCATGACCGCGCGGCTGCGCGATGTGATCGCCACGCACTATGACCGTTCCGCCTCGCTCCGGCGCCTTTCCGCCATCGCGGCCGCGGAGCTCCGATGATCCGCCCAGGCTCGCGCGAACGCTTCTTCCGCACGGCCATCCTGCTGATCGGCGATTTTTCCGTCGCGTGGATCTGTCTCACCGCCGTCGTCTATTTCCGGCGCATGGTGCCGATGGCGTTCACGCGCTCGCTGCTCGCGCCGGATAGCCTGCCGCTCGATCCGGCAGTCATCTCGATTTTCACCATCGCATTCCTCGGCGCTCTCGGGCTGGCCGGCTTCTATCGCCGCCGCATCATGCTTCGCGCGCGGCCGGTGCTCCTCGTCGCGCTCCTGATTCAGATCGCCGCGGTGACCATCGGCGGAACGCTGCTCGAGCAGCCGCTGCCGCGCACGGTCGTCTTCGCGGTGCCGCTGCTGGAAGCGCTCCTCTTTCCGCTGTGGCGTTCGATTCAGTACACGATGTGGCCGCTGCGGCTGCGCGAGACCATCCTGGTCGGCGATCCAGCGGAGATCGCCGCGGCGCTGGCGGTGCTCGAAACGGACCGCGATCGCCGCGTGCGCGTGATCGGTTACGCGGGCTCCGGCGAGGCCGGCGCCGACGTGCCGTGGCTTGGCCCACTCGACGATCCTGCCGTTCGCGCCGCGATCCGCGACGTCGAGGAAGTGATCTGCGTCTGGTCTGAAGCCGCGCCGAGCGGGCGGCTGGAACTGCTTCGCATTCGCGGGCCGCGTGGCTACCTCCTCCTCGCCTCATCGGCGGACGCGCTGCTCGTCTCCTCCGTCCTCGGATGGATGGGTGACGAGCCGCTGATCGAGGTCATGATCGGATGCGGATTCGGCGTTCGCGCCATCGTCAAGCGCAGCATCGACGTGGTCGTCACGCTCCTTCTGGCGATCCTCACGTTGCCGTTGTGGATGGTGATCACGATCGCGATCTGGCTCGACGACCGCGGGCCGATCCTCCACCGCCAGTCGCGCCTCGGCCTCGGCGGCGTCCCGTTCGCGATGTGGAAGTTTCGTTCGATGCGTGTGCCGGTCGAAGGCGCAGCCGAGCTGGCGGACAACGAACGCGTGACGCGGGTCGGCAGCGTGCTGCGGCGCTACCGCGTCGATGAGCTGCCGCAGTTGCTCAACGTCATCGCCGGCGACATGAGCCTTGTCGGACCGCGCCCGGAGCGGCCCGAAATCGCAGAGCGCATCCTCGAAGAGGTCCCAGATTTCGATCTTCGTTGCATGGTGCGTCCCGGCATGGCCGGACTCGCGCAGATCCTCGTCGAGTACGACTCGCGTCCCGCGGTGAAGCTTCGCTACGACCTCACGTACATGTGCTCGTGGTCGCTGTTGCTCGACGTGCGGCTGCTGTTCCGCAGCGTGGCCGCGGCGCTGTCCGGCAGCGGCATGTGATCAGGCGATCGTTCGATACAACTCGATGTGCGCACGGGCGGCATCAAGCGGCGTGGCAATGTTGCGCGGGGCCGCGGCGGTGATACTTCCGGCCAGCCACTGATTCATGATCGCAAGCATTCCATCCGCGCCGCTTTCGAGTGGCGCGAGCCATCCGCCGCCGTGCGCGCGAATCCGCTCGGCCTGCGCGCCGAGATCGAATGCGGCGACGGCGGCGCCGGCCAGCCACGCCTCAGACATGACCAGGCAATGCGCCTCGGGCCAGATCGACGGAACGATGACGAGACCGACGCCGTGCCGCCGCAGTAGCGACGGAAGCTCGCCGCCGCGGTAGTAGCCGTGGACGGTGACGTTTGGAAGCCGGCGCAACTCGCGAAGCAGGTCCTCGTCGCCGCCGCCAAAAATGTGCAGCGCGGCGCCGCTCCGCTGTGCGAGTTCCGCGAGCATGTGCGCACCCTTGTGGCGCTTCGCGCTGCCCGCGTATGCGATCGCGCGTGCCGGTGCCGCCGCTCGCACCGCGCGATTCGCGATGCGGACGCCGGGCTCGATCACGACTCCCGCGAGGTCTGGCATCGCGAAAATCTGCCGATGTTGATCGAGCAAAAAGTGCGATGGAAAGATGACTCGCCTTGCCACGGTGAGAATCTCGCGAGCGAGTGCGCGACGATCCCGCTGCGCGTTCTGCGGAACTTGCCACGTCTGGCTGAGACAGCGATGGCAACTATCGAGATCCTGGGAGTAGAAGCAAAACGTGCCGGCCGGCTCTTCGATGAGATGCGGCCGCGCACAGAACAGCGAGAAATCGTGAACGCCGACGATGACTTCGAAACCGTCATCGATCAGTCGCAAGACCTCGGCAAACGGCACGCCGTGCATTCCTTCGAAATGGATCGTGCGCGCGCCGGTGCTGGCGACGGCGTCACGGATTGCGATTTCGATTCGCGGCGAAACGCGCCTCGTGTGCCGCGACGGCCGCGACAGATCGAGAACAGCCGGACTGACGAGGGCGACGCTGCGAAACGCGCGTTCCGCGTCGAGCCGCGCTACGAGTTGCGCCTGCAGGCCGCCCAGCCGCAGAGACGTTCCATCCGCGGCGACATTGAGGATCGGCGCCTGCGCGGCGCCGGCGAACGCGCCGCGAAGTCTCAATGCGGCGGCGTGCGCGGCTTCCTCGATTCGCTCCTGTGTCCGGCGAATCGCGGAGCCGATTCCTTCGCCGCGGATGACGGTCCGAACCGCGCCAATCACGATTCGCGGTTCCTCAGCACCGATTGATAGACCGTCTCGATCTCAGAGGCATGGACGTCGTTCCGTTTCGGCGGACGGATACGTGCCGACCAGCGATCGACGATCTCCGGCGTTTCAACGACGCGCCGCAGAATCGCACCCAACGCCTCCGCATCACCGACCGAAAAAAATTCGCCACCCTCGCCCGGTGCGAACATCTCCGACAGCGCTCCACCCGCCGAGGCGATGACAGGAACGCCGCAGGTCATCGCCTCGCGCGGGGCCAGGCCGAACGATTCCAATCCGATCGAAGGAACAATCAGGACGTCCATCGACGCGAACACCTTCGCTTTGTCCTCTTCGCGGAAACGTCCTTCGAACACGACGCCGTTGCCGCGCCGCGCCAGATCGGCGGCGTAATCGGGAAATGCGTTCGCGTCGCCCCAGATGTGCAGCGATGCTTGCTCCAACCCTCGCATCGCATCAACGGCGACATGCACACCTTTGTGCGGCGCGATCGAGCCGACATAGCCGAATCGAATCGGCCGCACAGCGGCGCGCCGCGGCGCGTTTGCGATCACGCTGACGCCGTACGGAATGACGTGAAACGGCTTCTCCGCATCGATCATCCCGGCGCGAACGTAGTCGTCGCGAATGGCCTCGGAACCTGCGATGTACGCGTCGGCTGCATCGATCGCACTGCGCGCCGCCGATCGACGCGCCGCGTGCAGCAGGCGATTCGTGATCGGCGCTGGCGCGACCTTCGTCAACGTTACGCACCGCGCGCATTTTTCGAAGCCCGGCCCGCTGCAGCGGTTTCCGTCGCGATCGTACAGGTTGACGCGCGCGCAGAGGAACCACCAGTCCTGAATCTGCAGGACGATCGCGATTCCGAGGCGGCGGGCGATGCGGGCGAGTGAGAAGGCGTGGCCGGCCAGGTGATGGATGTGCAGCAGGTCGGGGCGCTGCTGCTTGAGGAAGCGTTCGAAGTCGCGTTCGAGCAGCCGGTCGCGGATGGCGTTGCGCCGGAACGGATTGCGCGCCGTGAAGTTGTTCGTCACCAGCCGTACACGGATGCCGTCGTCGAGCAACTCGACCGCCTCGCCGAGCGCACGCGACGGATCGCTGGCGCGTACGTAGACCGAGACATCGTCCGACGCCTGCTGCTGCCGCGCCAGCCAGTACGCGTACAACTCGGTGCCGGCTTGCTGAAACGGCGGCCAGCCGTGAACGAGATGAACAATGCGCCGTTTGCGAATCGACGCCGGCGTGATGGCGTCGACGATCCGTGCGCGAACGTGCGCAAGCGGATCACCCTTCATGAACGCGGCGATGGTCGCCATGTAACGCGGATGCATTCGCCGCAGTGTCGCCGCACCGCGTGTTTCCAGTCGCGCACGCGACGCTCCGAAACTGCGATGGCCGGCGTGGTAGATGAACGTGGCGTCGTCGGCGACGTGAACCCACCCTCGCGCCAACGCACGCATGCAGAAATCGTTTTCCTCGCCGTAGCCGAGTCCGAAATGCTGTTCGTCGAAGAGTCCGATTTCATCGAGCAGCGCGCGGCGAATGTACAAACAGACGCCGACGCCGGTCGGAATTCGCGGATAGCTGCGTCGCGAAACGTTTTCTACCACCGCCGCGAACGACGTCGCATCGAAGCCGGTCGGCAGCAGGTTCTCCTCGAACACCCGCGGGACGGAACAGAGCGTGGCGTGGTTCGAAAGGGGAGTGACCGTCCCGACGTCGCCCGACGAATACGCGGCGTCAAGCAGCTTCTCGACCCAGCGCGGCGTCACGATCGTGTCGCTGTTCAGCAGTACGACATCCGACGACGTTTCCCGCATGCCGCGATTCACAGAACCGACGAAGCCGAGGCGTTGCTCGTTGCGGAGAATGCGAAGGGGGAAGTCGGCGAGCACCGACTCCACCGCCGCGTCTTGCGGTCCGTCCACGACGAGCGTGAGGCGATGCCTCGTCTCGCGCATCACGCTTTCGAGGCAGGCGCGCAGCTCCTTCGCGGCGCCGTACACCGGTACGATGACGTCGACCTCGGACGGCGGTATCGCGCGCGCACGTCCGGCGCCGCGAGTCCAATCGAGCGGACGGTGGGCGGCGATCCGGCGAATGGAGTCGGGCAGCGGCACTGCCGCGATATTAGAACGGCGGATGAAGCCGCCAAAGCTCCGCGCCATCGTCGGCGTAGAGGCGCTCGAACAGCGGCGCCGCCGGAATCCGCTGCCAGGCGGGCGTGCAGTGTCGCTTGGAGATGAGCAGATACCGCGGGCTTAATGATTCGAGCGCGCGATAGAGATCGCCGGCATTCTTCGCGCTGCCGAAGATCTTTTGATTCGCATACGGCCCGATCACATCGCCGGCGAAGCCACCGTCGCCGTAGTACATCAACTGCTCCGCGCCGCAAACGTAGGTCCGTCCGGAGCCGCGCCGCTCCAGCGCACGAAACTCAGGAATGTGCGCCTCCAGATATTGCCGACGCGCCGTGGCATTGAGCGGCGGCGGACCTTGCCGCCACAGCCGATATCCGGCGTACGCGATTCCCGGTGCAATCGCCAGCATCGACAGAGCGACGATCGTTTTCTTCGACAGCAACGGCGCGACCGTCATCGCCGCGGCGATGCTGACCAGCGGAAGCAGCGGCAGCAGGTAACGCGAATCCTGCGGCAGGAAAGTGAAGATGGCGATGTAGCCGATGCAGACGATCGCCAGAAACGCCGCGCGGCGGTTACGCATCGCGGCGAGGATCGTGATGAGCATTGCGACCGCGAACAGCGGCGAGTACGGCGGCTGGAGGCCGACGCGATCGCGGGCGAACGTCACGTTCCAGAAAAGCTGGAGCGTGCTTGCCAGAGGATCGGTCGAAGCGGGCAGCGCGATCGTCCACGCGCTCGTTCCGAACACCTTCGACAAAAACGGGAAGAACGGGTTGCCGGTAAGCGCGACGATGCGGCTATACATCGGAAGCACGGCCAGAACCAACGCTCCTGCGAAGAGCGGGAGGTCGCGCCGCCGGTTGCCTCCGAACAGCAGCAGGTAGATGAATCCTGCCGCCGCAAAGTACCAGCCGAGGTACTTCACGCTGCATGCGGTGCCGAGGAGAAAGCCGGCGATGGTCGGATTGCGATCGAGGCAGTACGCACCGGCGGCGATAAAGAGCATCAGCGCGGCATCCACGTACGTCACGCTCCCGATCTGCATCACGATCGGATTGCCGAGGATGAGCGCGGCCGCAAGGATGCCGGTCATCCGCTGCCTCGGCCACGCGATCACGATTCCCGCCAGGAGCAGCACCTCGGCCACCGCGACGAAGTGCGTGGCGGTGTCGCCGAAGAGGAGAAGGATGGGAACGCAGAGCGCTTCGTGGAGCTGCGGGAAGATCGGGAATCTGAGGTTGGAGTTGAAGTTGATCGCGCCGCTGCTCGCGATCGCGCGGACGAAGGGGAGGTGGTAGAGAGTTTCGTCGAACGTGATCGGGGGGTAGAGGGCGAGTAGGGCGAGCGGGATCAGGAGGACGGTTTCACGCGGAGGCGCGGAGAGGCGGAGAAAAACAGAGCCTCCGCGTCTCCGCGCCTCCGCGTGAAAAAGAATCAGAGCAATTGCCGCGACGGAAACGGTTACCCACGGCCAGAGCAGCCCGAAGATCGCCAGCACCACGAGCACTTGCCCCATTACCGCGAGCGCGATCGTCAAACGAAGAGCCAAGCAGCGGATGATCGCACGCGGTAACGTTGTGGCCGTGATCGAGTTCTCAGTCGTCATCCCGACCTTCAATACCGCGCAGATGACGCTGCGCTGCTGCCGCGCGGTGCTGGCGTCGCTGCCGCGTGACACGGAGGTCATCGTGGCTGACGATGGATCGACGGACGGCACCGCGGAGCGTCTGGCGCGCGAAGCGCCCGCGGTGCGCGTTGTCCGGCTCGATTCGAATCGCGGCTTCGCGCCGGCCGCGAATCGCGGCGTTGCCGCATCGAGCGGGCGAATCATCCTGCTGCTCAACAGCGATGCGATCATCGACGCGGATGCTCTTGCCGCGTTCCTCGGGGCCTTCGCCGCCGATGCGAAACTCGGCGTCGCCGGCGCGCGGCTGCTCAATCCCGATCGCACGCCGCAGTGGAGCGGCGGCGCGGCGCCGACGCTCGCTTGGATGATCGGCGTCGTCAGTGGCGCGGGACATCTGGCACGTCTCGTTCGCCGCCGCGACGTGCGCGTGCAGCGCGACGTCGATTGGGTCAGCGGCGCGGCGATGACGTTTCGGCGCGAGGTCTGGGACGCGGCCGGTCCGCTCGACGAACGTTTTCGTTTCTACTGTCAGGACATCGAGTTCTGCCTTCGCGCGCGCGACGCCGGCTGGCGAGTCGCCGTCATCGAGGAGGCGCGCGTCGTCCACGAAATCGGAGGAACGATTGTGGCGGATCGCGCGCTGCGACATGACCCGTCGCGGCTCTGGCCCGATCTGATCGTGTGGGGCGGCAGTCGTCACGGGCGGCGGTGGATGTTCATCGCGAGGATCGTGCTGACGCTGACCGCGCTCGTTCGCATCGCCGGCCAGGCGATTTGTGGACACGATAACGCGGCATTCATCCGGGCGATGAAAGCGATTCGTAGAACGTAAGAAGCTCGCGCGCGAGCACGTCGTTGTCGTAGCGACTGCGCACCGTCTCCCGCGCCGCGTCTCCGATTCGCACCGCCGTTTGTGAATCGCGCAGCTGAAGCGCGACAGCATCGGCGAACGATGCCGCGTCGTCAGCGATGAGGATGTCGCGGCCATGCGCGACATCCAGTCCGCCCGCGCCGAGTTTCGTGGCCACGACCGGCTTACCCAACGCCATCGCCTCGAGCACTTTGATGCGCATGCCGCCACCGGCGAAGAGCGGCGCGATCATGACCGACATCGTCTTCATGAATGCCATCGCGTCATCGACGGTTCCGCGAAAGTCGATGTTGCTCAACCGCCGCTGCAGCCACTCCGGCGCCGAGCTTCCTGCAATCGTTAGTCGCGCCTCGGGTGCCCGCTCGATGACGCGTGGCCACAGCTCATCGACGATCCACTCCACCGCTTCCTGATTCGGACGAAAGTCGAGCGAGCCGATGAATCCGACGCTGTTTGGGATCGGTGTGTCGTGCGCTCGTTCGGCCTTGGTGACGCCGCACGGCACGACGTGCATCGGCAGCGTCGCGCCGAGGCTACGGAAATCGTCTGCATCGTCCGAGGAAATCGGAACGATCGCGTCGCACAAATTGAGCTGCTGAACCTCGTACCTGCGCAGTGACGACGCAACCCGCCGCAGCGCAAACCGGCGCAGAGGATTTCGTTCAACCCGCGCCAGCCCTTCCCAGATGCGGAACTCCACATTCAGCGATCGCAGTACGACGTGCGCGCTGCTGTCGCTTCGCAAGGCGTCGACATACGGCAGCAGAAACGGACTCTCGATTTGCACGATATCCGGCGCGAACCGTCGCAATGTTTTTCGTAGCGCGTCGCGAAACGCGTCCGAAACGAAACGCGCCACGACGAACGGAATCCGCTTCGCCAATGCCGGCCCGATGATCCGAGATGTATCGAGATCGATCGCCTGCGTTGGAATCGGCGGAACGGCCACCGCCCGATGCTTGCGAGGATTCAGCGACAGAATCTCGACCTCCGCCCCCGCACCAACCAGCCCCTCCGCCAGCCGCGCCATCGCGATGCGCCCGCCATCGATCGGCGGCCACGGCAGACGGGGAGTGAGGATGAGGATGCGCATCGCAACGCGCCACGCCCCCTATGTCGCGCGCGTGAACAATTGCCGCTGGCTGACCTGGTAGGCGCGTGCGCGGATCATTTCGCGGATGTCGCGCGGCTTGGAGATGCCGTGCAGCATCATCGTCGGAAAGGCTTTGTCGGAGGAGATCAGCGTCACGTTGCCGACGCCGAGGAGGCGGTCGGCGAAGGATTGGAAGAATTGCGTGTCGTCGATGTAGCGGAGATCGATCTCGTTGAGGCTCTTCGACAGCATCCCGCGCTCGATCAGCACGCGCTGATTCGTGATCGTGTAGATCGTGCTTTGCAGCCGCACCATCACGATCAGGAACGTGACGAGTTGATAGAAGACGGCGATCGCGGTGATCAGCCACCCGAACTTTGTGATGCGGCCGGACATCTCCAGGTCGTTCGTCTGTGACGCGATGAAGCTCGCCGCGACCGGGATGAGGATCGCGGTGAGGATGATCAGGACGATCTTTCCGACGAGCACGCGTGCGGATGGCGATCCACGCCACAGCATTTCCTCGGCCGCCACCGGCGCCGATGCGGCGGCTGGAGCGGCATAACTCGCCGGCGCTGACGGTCGTCCGCAGTGCGGGCACGCCGCGGCCATCGTGGAAACTTCGCGTCCGCAGTCAGGGCAGGTGACGACAGGCATAGGCGGCGATTGTAGCGTGTGCGGACGATAGCGAGATCGTCGGCCGAAAACACTTCATGCCGTCGATGTTAGAATCCGCGCTCGCCCGAACATCACAACACGGTCTCCCCTTATGCGAAGAATCCTTCTGCTCCTCGGCGTCGTGTCTCTGCCGCTTGCCGCACAGACGCCCTACATGGTCAAAGACATCAACACGACGTATTCGTACGATACGAAATCGTCGTCGCCCGCGGAATTCGCGGCCTTTGGGAGCCGGACATTTTTCATAGCGACGACGGATGCCGCCGGCACGGAGCTCTGGATCACGGATGGAACGAGCGCCGGCACGGCGATAGTTTCGGACATCATCCCGGGAACCGGCAGTTCCAATCCGAGCGCGCTCCACGTCGTCAACGGAGTGCTTCTTTTCAACGCGCGGGACGTCATTCACGGCATTGAGCTCTGGACGACCGACGGGAGGGCCGCCGGGACGCACCTCCTGACCGATATCAATCCCGGACCGACGTCGAGCCAGCCGGTGGCGGCAATCGTCTACAAGAACCGGATGCTCTTCAGCGCCGACGACGGAACGAACGGGCGCGAATTGTGGACGACGGATGGCACCGCTGCCGGAACGCGGTTGTTGAAGGACATGAATCCCGGCAGTGCTTCAGGCAATCCCGGCGGGTTCGTCCTGTTGGACGACACCCTCTACTTTCTCGCAGTGGGCGGTCTTTGGAAGACCGACGATTCGGAAGGCGGCACTGTGAAAATCGCGTCTGTTTCGGCGCGCAATCTCACCGTCTCCGGATCGCTCATCTTCTTTGAAGGACTCACGGCGGCCACGGGTATTGAGTTATGGGTAAGCGATGGCTCGGAATCGGGCACGCGCATGGTCACGGAGATTCTTCCGGGCGCAAAAGGCGCGCTGGAGAGCAACTACTCGATTCTCGGCCTTACGCCGTTCCGCAATGGCGTGCTGTTTCCGGCCAATGACGGCGTGCACGGACGCGAGATGTGGTTCAGCGACGGCACCGCGGCCGGGACGCGGATGGTCCGCGACTTCGTTCCTGGAGCCATTGGGATGTGGGATTCGAGTTACGCCTATATAACGGCGTTCAGGAATCGGGCTTATTTCTCAGCGAGCGACTCCGGCCACGGCCAGGAGGTATGGTCCACGGACGGCACAGACGGCGGCACAGCACTCTTCGCCGATCTCAGCCCGGGATCGGATTCATCGTCTCCGTCCGACTTCATAGTGAACGGTGGAAAGCTCTATTTTCTCGGTAATTTGACGAACGCCGGACGTTTGCTTTGGGTGAGTGACGGCACCGCAAGCGGCACGCATGCGGTCAGCACGTCGTTCGAAGTTGCGTCCGGCTTCGCCTGGACGAGCACCTTGTGGCCCGTCGGCGGGAACTCTACTTTGGCGGGATTACGCCGCTGATGGGTAAAGAGCCGTGGGTAAGCGATGGTACCGCCGCCGGTTCCCACCCCATCGCCAATATCGCCGCGGATCGCGCGCCTTCTTCCGATCCATCGCTACTCACAGCAGCCGGCAATCTTCTGTTCTTCATGGCAACGGAGGGACTGACGTCGACGTCTTCATTCGACACAGCGCTCTGGCGAACAGACGGTACCGACGCCGGCACGATCAAGCTGTCTGACAAAAGACCGTATACGGACACCTTCGTCCCAACAGGTGGCCCTCTTGTGTTTTTCCGGGTGCTGGACACCAACAGATTCCGATGGATGATGAGCGACGGAACGGTGGCGGGGACGAAGTTCGCCGACGACTTCCAGCGTCGCTTCAGCCAGTTGGAATTCAGAGCGTTGTTCCCGTTCGGCGACACGCTGTTCGCGGCAGTTGGTGACAGCGACCAAACCTCTTTGTGGAGAACGACACCCACCCCCGACGGTACGGCCGTAAACCTTGGAGCGCCGAATCCGTTCGGAATGATCGATTTCGCCGGGAAGTATGCCTTCTACGCGGAACGTCGGAGCAATACCCATGACTACAGTCTATGGATTACGGACGGTGCGCGGGCCGGTACCTACGCCGCCATCCCGTATTTCGGCGACACCGTCGACCAGCCGAGCAGGCTCGCAAATGCGAATGGCACTCTTTTCTTTCTCAAGACCTTGCGCGATGGCAACCTCACCCTGTGGAAGAGCGACGGAACGGCGGATGGCACGACGCCGGTAAAATCATTTGGGGCGACGGATACATTTCGAGCGCAGATCAAGGCCGCCGGACACACCGTATTCATCATCACGGGCGGTTCGCTGTGGAGTAGTGATGGCACTGCCGACGGCACAGTCGAGCCGAGAAAAATTACGCCCTCTTCCGCTAATGACGACAGAGACGATCTCCGGGTCGCCGGCAATCGGATCGTGTATCTGGATAATCCCGACCACGCTGTACTCGAGCTGTGGGGGAGCGACGGCACGAAGGGCGGTACGAAGCTCCTGCAGAGCCTCCGCAATTTCACCGTGTTAACGAGCATCGACGGACTCGTGTACTTCTCAGGTTCCGATGACGCGCACGGCACCGAGGTCTGGACAACCGACGGCACCGTCGAGGGAACGAAGATGCTCATCGACATGAATCCCGGACCGGCCAGTTCGAATGCGTCGGGGTTTACAAAGATTGGGAATCTCATCTACTTCACCGCGTACACCGACGCCACCGGCCGCGAGCTTTGGGCGTTGCCGTTGACGACGCCCGCGCTGTCCATCGCCGGGACGCATGCCATTGAAGGCGACAGCGGAACGTCGCTGATGCATTTGCCCGTGTCGCTCACGCCGGCGGCGAAGCAGGCCGTGACGGTTGACTACCTCACCTCCGACGGCACGGCGCGGGCCGGCAGCGATTACGACGCGGCTGCCGGCACCATTACGTTCGCTCCGGGCGAAACGGCCAGGACGATCGACGTGAGTGTGCGAGGCGACGTCACGCCGGAGAACAATGAAACAGTGATGGTGACGCTGCGAAACGCGAACGGCGCGGTCATCACCAATCCCGAAGCATTCGGCATCATCGACGACGACGACCAGTCGGCCGATCTCAGTGTCGTGCCGCAATTCGTCGACAACGGCCACGGCATCGGCGACGCCGCGAGCGTCTCCAATGAGGGACCGCGCGCCGCCACGGACATCGTCGTGAACCTCTCGCTTACTCCCGCATACTTTTTCCGGAAGGTGCTTTGCTGTTCGATCCCGCAGCTCAATAGCGGCACAATCGCCGCCGTCGGTGCGGACTATATCGACCCTTCCGAACAGACATACATAAGCGCAACGGCGACGGCGCGGCAGCGCGATCCGCGGTCGGCGAACAACGTCACTGCCTGGACGGTGAGCGCGTTTCGCAAGATGGCCATGGACGCCGCCTATTTGACTCCCGGCGCGACGGCGACGGTCACCGCGAGCATCTACACGCTCGCGCCTGTAGTCAACTCATCGGATCCGTCTGTAGTCTCGGTGCCATCGTCCATCACGAAGGTGACTTCGACGCTGGCGACGTTCGTCGTCACCGCTCTGAAGCCGGGGACGTCGACGATCTCCATTCAAGGCTACCAATACCCACTGCTGGTAACCGTGATCGCTGCCGGAACGCAACCGCGCTGGCCCGGGGCACTCACAATGGCTGGCGATTACAGCGGCCTCCCTTTCGATAAACCGTTGACCGTCTTCGTCGTTCCGACGGGCATCGCACCATTTACGGCGGCCAAAGCGACAGGGACGGTATTCGTTACGGTGGCTGGCCGGGAACTGGCGCGGGCAGCCGTAAGCAGTACAAATACGATCATGATCCCGGTGCATTTGCAGACACTGGGCGCGAATCCCTACGTAATCACCTACAGCGGCGACTCCAATTTCCTGCCACAGACGATCAACGCGACCGTATTCGTGGGTCCCGGCAACGTCACAATGACCGGTGGCCTCGAACGGACACCCGGTTCGGCGGGGAGCTACACGCTGACGGTGCACGCCGCCGGATCGCCGGTCGCTTCTCCGACGGGAACATTATCGATCATGAATGGCGGAGCGGAAATCGCGAAAGTGACGCTCATACCTTCCGGTGGCGGCATATCGATGGCGCACGCGACGCTCACGAATCTTCCCGCGTCGCCCACTGTGACCATCAACTATCCGGGCGACGCGTTCTATCAATCGGGATCACAACAGCTGCGTGTCTTCGAAACGCGCCAGCGGTCCACGCGCCATTAGAACGATGAGAAAACTCAGCCTTGCGATCCTGCTGGCGCTCGTCTGGCGGATCGCCGATGCGCAGTCGCCGTACCTCGTCAAGGACATCAACGCGACTACGACCGCCAGCGCGGTATCGTCAAATCCGAACGGTTTTTTCCGGTTCGGCTCCCGCATTTTCTTTGCTGCCTCGGGCGCGGGCACCGGAAGCGAATTGTGGTCGACGGACGGCTCAGACGTCGGCACCGCGCTGGTCGCGGACATCAACACCGGTTCGCCTTCTTCATCCCGCGCTTCGCCGTTTTGAACGGAAAGCTGATCTTCAACGCCAACGATGGCCGCAACGGCACCGAGTTGTGGACGACAGACGGCACTGCGGCCGGCACGCGCCTGCTCGCCGATATCAGGACCGGCTTCGCATCGTCGTTTCCCGGCGAGCGGATCGTCTACCACGGCCAGATGATCTTCGACGCGGATGACGGCGTCGACGGAAGGGAGCTTTGGATCACAGACGGAACGCCTGCGGGCACACACTTCCTCAACGACCTTTCGCCGGGCGCCGGCAACTCCAATCCCGGCGGTTACGTGCTGTTCCATGACCTCATCTATTTCGGGGCAGGCACCGGCCTCTGGAAAAGTGACGGCACCGGTGGAGGCAGGCGCAAATGTCTCCAACCTCGTCGTCGCCGGCTCGCAGATGTTTTTCGCGGGAGAAAGCACCGCAACGGGCAACGAATTGTGGGTGAGTGACGGAACCGCGGCGGGGACGCGGAACGTCACGGAAATCAATCCTGGTCCCGCTTCGGGCGTCGTCTACCTCGGCGGCGTAACGGCGTTCGGTGGTCGCGTCCTCTTCGATGGTGTGGAGCCACAGCACGGTGCCGAACTTTGGATCAGCGACGGCACCGCCGCTGGAACTCATGTCGTTCGCGACATCGGTCCTGGTGATCGAGGTTCGGTAGGCCTCCGGCCGGTGGTCACGGATCGCGGCGTTGCCTTTTTCACCGCCTACACGGACGCCGCCGGAGAGGAGCTCTGGAAAACCGACGGTACCGAGAACGGCACCGTCCTCGTGCGCGACATCGTTCCCGGCAACAACAGCAGCGGCGTCTCCAGGATCGTTGCTGCGGGAGAGAAGATCTGCTTCACGGCGTCCGACGGCGGCGCGCTAACGTTGTGGGCTTCCGACGGGACTCTCTCCGGAACGACCCCGGTCCAAAGCAAAAATCCGGTGGCCATCCTCGGTGGCACGCCGCTCACGATGATCGACGGCGTCGTCTACTTCGCTGGCGCGAATCGTCTCAACGGCATCGAACCGTGGAAAAGCGACGGGACGGAAGCGGGGACGTCGATGATCAGTAATCTCCGCCGCGATGCGGCGCCGTCATCCAATCCCGTCAACCTGATCGCTGCCGGAGACTGGGTGTACTTCAATGCGTGGGACGGTTCCGGATCGTTGCCCGGACAGTTTTCGATGTGGCGCAGCGACGGCACCGCCGAAGGGACGCTGCGACTTGGAGGCTTCTTCGGAAAGGGGTTCAGGACCGTCGGGCGCTCACTCTATTTCACGTCGTCGAACGCCGGCTGGATGAGCGACGGCACACCGGAAGGGACGAAAGCGCTCGCTTTCCCGAACGACGTTCCGAAGTCGCCAGTCTTTGCATTCGCAAACGGCAACACGTTTTTCTTCGCGGCCTACGAAGGCTTTGATTTTCAGTTGTACGCCGTCAAGCAGCCGCCGAATGCTGTGCCGGAGAAGCTCGGCGTGGCCAGTGCGTTCAAATTCATCAATCAGGCCGGCCGCACGATTTTCATTGGGAGCGGCGGGTTGTGGAGCAGCGACGGCACGCGTGCCGGAACATACGCCATCATGCCTACGATCGACGAGAACGTCAGCGCGGTCGGGAGCATGGGCGGCGACGTCTATTACGTCACGCAGAGCACGAACGGAGGATCGAAACTCTGGAGGAATGACGGCACCTTCGAGAGCAACGTCCTCGTGAAGACCTTCCGGACGCAAGTCAGTGTTCTCACGGCGGCGGAGCGGCGTCTGTTCTTCCTCTCCGGCGGGCAGCTTTGGGTGAGCGACGGTACGGAAGCCGACACCCAGGTTCTGACGTCGGGCGAGACGTACCTGTCGACGTTCGCAGTGACCGGCAGCCGCGCCGTCTTCGCGGAATTCGATTCCGCGAATGGACTGGAGCTCTGGGTCAGCGACGGTACGGTCGCAGGCACGCATCTCTTGCGCGACGTTTACCCCGGGTCGTTCGGCTCGATTCCATCCGACCTGACGAGTGTCCGCAGTTCCGTTTACTTCAGCGCGGCGGACGACCTTCACGGCAACGAAGTCTGGACGACCGACGGAACGCCGGAGGGGACGAAACTCGTGGCGGACGTCGAGCCCGGATCCACTGGCAGCATTCCGCATCAGTACGTGCAGGCGGGAGACCGCCTTTTCTTCACGGCCACGACGACGGCGACCGGAACCGAGTTGTGGGCGCTGCCCCTTCCGGCGACGCCGCGCCTGTCCATCGACGACATTCGCATCGCCGAGAGCAATTCCGGACGGCGACGGCGCGGTTCACCGTCACGCTCTCGCCATCCAACCAACCCGTGACCGTTGACTACGCGACCTCGGACGGAACAGCGCTCGCGGGCAGCGATTACGACGCCGCCTCCGGAACGCTGACGTTTGCGGCAGGCGAGACTTCGAAGTCGATTGAAGTGCGCATCCGCGGCGATGTGACCGGCGAGTCGAACGAGACGTTTTTCCTGACGCTTCGCAATCCCTCGGGTGCGACGCTGCAGAAGGCGTCGGCGTTCGCCATCATCGACGATGACGACGACCAGCTCGCGGACCTCGCACTGTCGCTCGATTTATCTAGCCCTATTTTTGCCGACGTCATCGTCAAGGGCACGAACAACGGACCGCAGGCCGCGACGAACATTCACGTCACACGCACCACGACGCCTGCCGACGGAAATTACTGTGGGCTCTGTTCCGGCGGGCCGCCGCTCGCGGCCGGGGCGACCGCGAAGCTTTTCAGCTATCGCTGGATGAATTTTCAGCAGTACCTCACCGCCACCGCGACCATTCACCAGCTCGACCCTCAGCCGGCGAACAACAGCGCCGGCTGGATCACCAACGCGAGCCTGGCCATGGACGCGCTGTTCCTCACGCCGGGATCGACGGCGAACGTGTGGTTGACCACCAGCAACATCTCCGGCGTCAGCATCACGTCGTCCGATCCCTCGGTGATTTCCGTTCCATCGACGCTGGCGTTCACCACGAACCAGGCGGTCAGTTTCGTGGCGCGCGGCATCAACCCCGGAAGCGCCACGATCCGCGTCTTTACGTCCGCGTTCGAGGTGGGGACGATCAAGATCGATGTTGTGCCTTCCGGGACAAAACCGCGCTATCCCGGCGCGATGTCCGCCTATGTCTTCGGCGGCCAAACGTTCGACAGCGCAAGCGGATACTCGATCACCACCGATGCGACGGCACCGTACACCGCCGAGAAACCGACCGGCGTCATAACGGTTTCCGCGAACGGCCACGAGCTCGCGCGTGTAACCCTCGACCCGCAGGTCTCGCAGCAGAAACTCATCAAATATCTTCCTGACCTCGGCGATAACCTGGTCCGTTTCGACTACTCCGGCGACGCGAACTTCCTTCCGATGTTCGTCACGCAAACGGTGTCGGTCAGCACCGGCCGCGTCACGATTCTCGGCGGCGCGGAGCGAAGCGGAACGTCCGCCAAAGTCCACGTGCGCGTGACCGGTTCTCCCGCCGGCGCTCCCACCGGCACGGTCACGATCTACGAACCGGGCGTCATCGCCGCGAAAACCGTTGCGCTCACCGCTGGCGCTGCCGGCGAAGGGGAGGCCGACGTCACGTTCACGAACGTCTCAAACGCCGTGCACACGCTCCTGGTCAGCTACTCGGGCGACGCTCGTTACAGCGCATCGAATCAGGATCTCCGCATGATCGATGCGCGGCTGCGCTCCGTGAAGCACTGAACTTTTCCCGATCCGGCGTATCGTCCGCGGATGGCCTTCTTTGATTCGTTGCTTGCCTGGCTCGTCTCCGTCGTTGGTGTCGCCACCGGTGCCGCCTATGTTCCGCAGGCATTGCGGATCTGGAAGCGGCGAAGCTCGGACGACGTCTCCATCCTCACGTACGCGCTCTTTCTCGGCGGCCAGATCGTCTACCTCGTCTACGGAATCCGCATCCGTCAGTGGCCGCTGATCGTCGGAATGGGCGCGAACATCGTCGGAAGTGTCGCCGTGATTTTCAGCGCGCTTCGGTTCCGTGCCGCGCGCTCCACAATATCGGCGCCGCCTCATTCGTCTTTACCGATAGATGAGCGAAGCGAGTCTGGCGCAGATGGCGATCGAACAGGATGAGCAGATCGCCGACGTCGTGACGCGGGAACAGTCGCGCCTTCGCGACTTCATCCGGCGGCGCGTTCCCGATCCGCGCGACGCCGAGGACGTTCTGCAGGAGGTCTTCTACAAGCTGGTAGAAGCGAACCGGCTGCTGATGCCGATCGAACACGTCACGGGCTGGCTCTTTCGCGTGGCCCGCAATCGCATCACGGATCTCTTCCGAAAAAAGAAGCCGGAGAGTTTTCCCGACGTCGATGACGACGAGCAAGGAGTCTACGAACCGCTACGGAACGCCACTGCGGTCGCGGCATAGAACGAAAGGAAAAAGCGCAGCAAAGGAAAAAGAAGCTTGATGCCTCGTCCGGGTGACTGCGTTCGCCGGCTTGGTCTTCCAGGCGCCGTTTGCCGAAGAAAGACCGCGAGCCAGATTGCAGCACCCACTATCGGACCTCAGCATGCATCGAGCGTCGACGACGTTCATTCAGAGTGCGAATGGAAGCAGGGTCACGACGAAGCTTCAGAAATCGTGGCGCCGCCACGTCGGCGCCGTTGACTAATAGTGCCTTCTCATGGAAGCCGGCGAGGACGCCAGCGCTCCATCGTCCGAGGTCAACGAACTACGCCGCGATGAAAAAGGGGATCGATGCTCTTCGCACCGATCCCCTGCTGAATCATCGAAGCATCATCGAACTGACAACAAGACTCCGTCTACAATCACGTCGACGACCGGCCTTACGCCGACTGATCCCGCGATGGTGAACGTGTACGTCCCGAGCTGATTCTGATCGGTGGGCGTGGCGCTGCGGAGTCTCCCGCCGCTGCGGACGACGGCCTGCACCAGTGACGCGTAGCCTGGTCCGAAGTAGTTGCCGAAGCGGTCGCGCGGCGTGACCGTCAGCGTCCAGACGCCAGACGCGTCGCCGGTCAGCGTCGTCGCGGTGGCGGCGGAATCGGCGCGCGGCTTCACGTCCTCTTCCAGCCGCTCCTGACGCGAGACGTGGCCGGTGGTTGGGATGTCCCAGTCGAGAATCGCCTCGAATGCGTACGTGCCCGGTATGGACGTTCCGGGGAACGATGCCGAGTAGATCCCCTTCCCCTGCTCCGCCATCGGAATGACGGTGACATCCTTCGGCGTCGTGGCGTCGATCAGCGACTGGCCGAGCGCGGCGATTTTGTAGTCGAACGGCGTCTGGGTGTCGCCGGTGGGCGTGACGGTGTTGCCTCCCGGCACCTTCACGTTTGATGCGTGCAGGATATTGCCCATCCCGTTCGGCTGCCGCAGGACGCGAAGGCGGATGGCGCCAGCGGGAAGGCCGGTCAACGGCTTGCCGTCCCAGTCGATCAGAACCTTGACGCCGAGGTTGTCGCCGGTGACGGCGTGCAGGTTGTCGAGCGAGAACTGATAGTCGAGGTGTTTCTCGAGAAACATCACGTTGAGCGTGTACGGCACGTCCTCGGCGCTCTTCAGGTCGCGCTTCACGCGCACGCTCCACGCGCCCGTGCTGAATCCGCGAGCCATGTCGAATGCCTGAATGGAGGCTTGCGGCGTCTTCTTGGCCGAGGTCGGGATCGCCGGCACGATGGCACCCGGCGGATAGACGTCGAGGTCGAGCATCTGCCGCGCCGGCGGCGCCCATTGCACGGTAGCAACGACGCGCTGTGGCGAGCGGTCGACGTTGAACGGTACGGCGGCGCTCGGACCGGCGCCGGTCAGCGTGTCGATGACGCTCGTCGCCATCGATGCCGTATTGCCCTTGAGGATCGCCACCAGCGTCTTTCCGAAGATGTCGAACATCGTGTTCACGCTAATGGCCTGATATGAAATGCCGGAAGTCTCCAGCGAGAGGTTGCGCATCAGCGTGTCGTCCACCTGCGCGGGCGTTCCGAATGCGATGGTGTGAATGGGGACGAAGCGCTTGCGCAGCTCCTGCGGCAGGCCCGCCACTGGCGCCAGTCCGAGGAATCCGGTGCCGGTCGGCGCGATCAACGGGGCGGTGTTCTGCATGCCGTCGGTGATGAGGATGACGTCCAGATCGTTTTTAGGATCGGCCTTCCACTGGCTCATGCCTTCGTTGATGCCGCCGCCGAGGGTAGTGGAGCTGCCCGGAACGAGCGAGTTCGCTTTCGTGATGATCGCGTCCCAGGCGTTGGCTCCGCCGCGCTGCAGGAAAAAGTTCGCCGGAGGATCG
This sequence comes from Thermoanaerobaculia bacterium, assembly GCA_035995985.1. Taxonomy (GTDB): domain Bacteria; phylum Acidobacteriota; class Thermoanaerobaculia; order Gp7-AA8; family Gp7-AA8; genus JADGNZ01. The sequence goes on from DASYJY010000063.1 coordinate 42,269, forward strand.
GCACCGACGAGCGTCTGCGGCTGCGCGGTGGAGTCGAAGAAGACCAGTCCGATGCGATCGCCGGAGTATTCGGCGCCGCCGCCGGGAGGCGCATCGAGCAACTCCCACTGGCCGACGAAGTTCTGAACCGCGGTCTTGAGAATGTCGATTTTCTTCGGGCCGGCCTGCGCGCCGGGCGGAAGATCGTTCATGCTGCCCGACTTGTCGAGCACCAGCGCGACGTCGAACGTGTTGCGGCCTTTGTACGTAGCGTCCAGCGCCGGCGCGACGCCGTCGTCATTCGGAATCAGGCTGGCGGGCGTGTCGCCGGTGTGCTTGGTCGCCTGCGAGCACTCCGCTGCCGGCGCGGCCACGACGTACGTCGACATCCGGTAGGCGGTGACGTCCTGCGCGCCCACAAAGCGCATGTTGACGTTCTTCTCGTTCGCGCCCACGCCGGCGCAGAAGTCGGCCCCGAAGTTCGACTTCGGCACGTACGTGATGCGGACGTTGTTACCGGTCAACGCCTCGTACGTGACGGAGTCGCCAGCCACCGCGGCTGTGTCGCCGAGGTTGAGGATGGTGCTGCCGACCACGAGCTGCGAGCCGGCCGGAGCGGCGCTCAATTCGAGATTGATGCGCACCATGCCCGATTCCTGATTCGGGACGCCGCGAACACCGATGTTGAGGATCCATGCCTCGCTCGCCGCGGCCGTCGATGGCAGCAACAGCGAGGCGAAAGCAACAAGTAGAGCGAGAGCGACTGAGGCTCGTTTCATAAGCAGTTCCTTCCTTCATTAAAAGACAGACCGGAGGCGCTAGCCGAGAACCGGAAGCGCCGATTGCACGAACGCCGTCCACAATCGGTCGCGAGCGTGGCGTCTTCCGTGTCGCAGGTCACAACGGGAGGGCGTACATGTCTTCCTGAGGCGACGAAAAAAGTTTGCCCCCGTGCTTTTGGAGCGGCGAGAATCCCTTCATGGCAGAGGAGGACATTCTTGTTTTCGAGCTCATAAACCGAGGCGACTCGAAGTGCGATGAGTGCGGCCGTGAGCTGTTCAAAGGCAACCTCCTTCGAAAAGAAGGACCGCGCGGCCTCTGCATCGATTGCGCAGACCTGGGACATCTGGCGTTCGTTGCGAGGGGAGACGCCTGCATCACGCGGCGCGCATCGAAGTACTCGCCGCTGCGCGCCATCGTTCTGCGGTTCAGCCGCTCGCGAAAGCGGTATGAACGGCAAGGCATCCTGGTCGCGGAAGACGCGCTCGCACGTGCCGAGGAGGAGTGTCTCGACGATGCGGAATTGCGCGAGCGCCGCCGCGAGGTTCGGGCCGGACGCCGCGCCGAGCGCGACGCCGAATACGTCCGCAAGTTTGCGGACGAGATTCGCCGCCGGTATCCGAAGGCTCCCACCGATGCGCCCGATGAAATCGCCGCGCACGCCTGCCAAGTGCATTCGAATCGGATCGGCCGTACCGCACGCGCGAAGGATTTCGATCCGGGAGCGATCGACCTCGCCGTCCAAGCCTATGTCCGCCACCGCCACACCGGCTACGACAGATTGCTAGCCGCGGGTGCCGATCGCCTCGACGCCCGCACGCTGGTTCGCGACGCGATCGACGCCGTTCTCTTGAGTTGGCGAGGTACGGAGTAAGGCTGTATACATTAGCCCCATTTTGACGGCGAATTTGGTGGTGATGTATACACCCGATCCTTTTCGTTTTTGGTGCCCGTTCACCGTCGACTAGTCGTCGCTGGCGCCATGAACGCGATCCATCAGGGTTCCGCGCCGAGGTGGAAATGCATTTTTCCGTTCCGAGCAAACAGCTGCTCCGCTTCGGAGCGATGCCGCTGAGGTGTGAATGCGCCGAATGACGCCACGCGCGAGGAGTTTCTACGCGCGTACGTAACGACCTACCTCTCCGAAGAAATCAAAGCCGAGGCGCTCGTCCGCAACCTCGGCAGCTTCAGCCGGTTTCTGGAGGTGGCGTCGCTAGCCGCCGGCCAGAACACGAACATTTCCGGAATCGCGCGCGACGCCGCCGTATCACGCGACTCTGTGCGCGGCTATTTCGACGTCCTCGTCGATACGCTCATCGGCAGTTGCCAGCAACTCCGGTTTAACCTCTACTCGCATCATGAATCGTTTTGCAGCGGCTAATGATGACTTGAAAATAGCGGCGCGTCATCTTCGGTAGGCCCTCGAGTCCTCGACCGGCCGAACGGGCTCGAATAACGAATGGGTGTTACTGCGGAAGGTCTGGCCCGGACGGGGGAGTCGATTACCGTCGACAAACGGCACACATAAGTCCTCCGAAGCTGTGATTCATCACATGATGTATTTGGCGGCGAGGATAATCGACGAACCTACAACGATCGCACCGATTGCTACTGTCGAACTGGAGTTGACCCGGTTTCGTGGACACCTGAGGATGTTGGAAGGAGTCCACGATGGGAAAGCGAAAACGATATTCGGCAGAGTTGCAGCAAGAGTTGGTTCGGCTGGTACGAGCAGGTCGAACG
>DASYJY010000064.1:0-10195 GCA_035995985.1 Thermoanaerobaculia bacterium
TCAAGGGACAGCATCACGCGCTCCGCCGCCGCGCGCGTCGCGCTCGTGCGAGGACTGACCAGCGTCTTGCCGCAACTCCGCACGGCAATGGCGACCGAAACCGACCCCGACACGGCGCGCGAAGAAGTGCGTGCGCTCGTCGTCCTCGGCGAGGTTTCCGACGTCAACCTCGCCCGCGACGCAACCCGGGAACTTCCGCCAACGATCGACGAGGTTATCGCCGCAGCCGTCGCACGCCGTCTCGATGCATTCGACATCTACGCGACGGACCTTCGCAAGCACGGCTACATCCCCGACGCCGCGTTCTTCACGCAGGCGCTCTGGCGACGTCCAGTCGCCGGTGTCGCTGACGGATCGCGCCTCCTCGGTCACAATGGACCTTTGAGCCCGGCCGCCTCCACGGCGAACCAGTTGACGTCGAGTTCAGTTTGACCGTGAATTTCCGGCGTTGATCAAAGCAACCACGGATACCCGATCTTAAGAAACAGAGCCCTATCGGCGCGCTTCAGATCGACGCTCCTCAACCTGATCGCTAACGGTACTCGGACGGTACAAGAAGGTGAACGTTGGTTTCCGAGCTAGCTGTGACCGCGCAGTCCCGTGAGCGAGGCCTGGCCGAGGATGTGGCCCTTGATGATGAAGCGGAGTTTGCGCCAGGTCATTGGCGTCCCTGCGTCGTCGATCGACGGCAGATCAAGAGCGTAGATCGTGAAGCGGTATTTGTGCGGAGTCCCCTCCGGCGGACACGGCCCGCCATATGAGCGCTTGAGGAAGTCGTTGTAGGCCTGCCGGCCGGCGGATCCCATGTCTCCTTCCACCCCTCCCGCATTGGAGGCAAGGCCAGTCGCATTCGCGGGGATGTTGTACGCGGCCCAATGAACAAATCCGTCGCCGCCACGCGCTTCGTAGTCGTCCAGTACCAGCGCGAAACCTTTGGTACCCGCCGGCACGCTCGACCACTGCAATGCGGGCGAGATATTCGGCCCGCGACAATCGAGTCCGTTCAGGACGACGCTGTCCGGCAGACTACCGCCAGCGCGGAAGTCGGCGCTTGTGAGCGCGAACCCGCTCGGCGAACCCGCCGGCGCGGATGCACAAGCGGCAAACGCCGCAAGCGCGCCCGCCATCATCACTCGAATGAATGTCTTTAAGTACGAATGCATCTATAGCTCCTCCGAATTCAGGCGAATGCTACACGAGCCTACTTCGCTGACTTCTTGGCACGAAGGCTCAGAACACAGATTTTTGAGCTTCTTTGACTTCAGACTCACACAGGTCTGTGTTGCTGAAGTAGTACTCGACCACGATGTAACCTTCCGAAGTTGAAGCAGCTGACGAGCCTAAGAAAACTTTATTGATGCCGTATTTCGTGATCAGGCCGTCTTCCTCCGACCATCGCGCTCCTAAGAGGCGTTCTTTCTGGTACAAACTCATCATCCACTCTCGGGGCTCGCTCCAAATACTCCCATCCCTCAGGAAGTCGAAGATCTTGGGCTTGCCATAGACACCTTCAAGCTGCTCACGGATTTTGTCAAACTCGCTCCGAAGTTCCGAACCGTAAGCACTAGTCCGAACGTTCCTGCCGATGGCCTTTACGAAGCAAACGCCAGCCTTGGGAGTGATTTGAACAATGTAACTTTCGAATGCGGTATGAGGTTTCGGCACTGTCGTCAGCCTAAACATGAAGGGAGCGACTTCTTTGTCGATCTTGCCTACGTTTTGCTTTGACGCACCCATTCGGATTCCGAAGGGAGCTGGAAGTCCGGCGGTACTATCATCGGGCTTCGCTCCTTCCTGAGCAACCGATAGTGGTGTCCAGCAGATGGCAAACACAAGCGCAATGACGACACCAATTCGCAAGTCAACCCCCTCAGGGTGGCGGGCGGATCGACCGGGCCGACGATTACGACACGATTGCCCATGACCGGACAGTGCTCGGGATCGGGGAACGAAAACGTGCAAGCGATGATGGCCGACCCGACAGCGGAGGGGGTGTACTGCATAGTGCTGGTCCCCTGTCCAGAAACGATCGAGCGCGCAAAGTTGCCGAGAGGGCAACCCACGTTCACTGACCCTATCGGGTACGTGCGCGATCGGCGTCGCACCGACGACGACGATCGGGCAGCCGGTGCTGTCGTGGCCTTCCAACGCGGCATAGCTCAGAACGCAATTCACGAAGATTGGCCTGGAAATCACCATCGAGTTCGTCTGAAACGGCGTTCGAACGCCATCGTTCCACTGCCCGGTGAACGGCGGCGTGCCGGTGAACGTCGCGGTAATCGTGTCGACACCGACGCAACCGTTGCCAGTCGCCGTGAACGTCGCTGTCGGGTGCGGCTCCGGCATCACGGCTACGCCGGACGACGTCCCGGCGCACATCACATCTTCGAAATAGTTGATGCTGTAGCTGAAGGGGTGCGTGACGGTTCGCGTGAACGACTTTCCCGTCGCGGTAAAGGGCAAGCCGTCCGACCATGTTCCTTTGAACGGCGCCGTGCCGGTGAAGGAGACGTTCACGATCGCCGAGCCGCACGACACCGGGCCGGCGCTGACGACGGCGGTCGGGTGATCGCAGACCGCTTCCGCCAGGATGGGGATGCTGCGCGCGGCCTGGTCGCCGCAGGCGCCACGCGTGAGCTGCACGGTGACGCCAACGTTGCCTGACGATCCGGCCGTAATCGTGACGTCCTCTCCGGTCGCCGTAGCGGGCGAACCGTTGGTGATCGTCCAGAAGGCCACCGCTCCCGGTTGCGACCGCACCGTCACATGGAAACTCTTCTCCTTGACGACGACATCGGGTGCGTCGATGACAACCGATGGCGCGACGCATTCACCAACGGTGTACGGAAGCGCGGTGTGCAGTTGCGCGCAGGACGACGCGGAGGCCGGACTCTTGGCAACCGCGCGTTGTCTCGAAGACGCCGGTGTTGATACCGGCGCATCCATGGCGGCGTCGATGACGATCTGCTTTGTCCCGCTCTTGTCGGGCGAATAGGTATACGTGCGCACCGCCGGCGCCAGCATGATCGCGCCGAAGTCTGAGCCGGTGATGGTCTGCCGCGCCGGCGATCCACCGCTATAGGTCCAGGAGAGAGTCAGCGGTTCGCCGGCATGTGCGGCGGAAATCGGCGCAACGCGCACGTTGAATGGATCATGCAGGGCGATGACGCTGCTGCCGTGCGACACGCAACCGCCCGCCGTCATCGTGACCGACACCGTCGCCGCGGCATTGGAGCCGAGGGTCAGGTTGACGCGGTCGCTGGCGGCGTCGCCGGCGTCGTTCCGCCATCCACGATCCACGCGTAGGTCGCGCCCGGAACGCAATGACGCCGACCGTGGCCGTACCCGACTTGCACGCGTTCGGCGGCGCGAGCACGGCTACGGTCGGTGAGCACTCCCCCGACAAGCGGAGCGTGCGACAAGGAACACGAACGTGATGACGAGTAGAGATTTTTGGGGGGACACCGTGGTCAAAATAACCTATTTGGGTCAATCGCGGTCGATAAAAAGGCCTGACCCCGAGTCATTCCGACCCGCAAATCGTGCGTTCTACCCGGAAACCGCGTGGCATCGCGCTTGGGATAGTCCCTCCCCGAAAGGAGACTTACCCATGAAGAAAACAGGCATCGCACTTCTCGCACTTTTAATGATCGCGACGTTCGCCGTCGCGAATGAGCACGGCGGACCAGGCGGACCGAGTGCCGGATCGGGTGGACACGGCATCGAAGGCGACGGTCATCTCAACGTCGCCGCCGACGGAACCGTCATCGTGCGCCGCGCCGCGGCCAGCAGCACGACCGCCACGCCGGTGGCCGAAGTCATCGCCATCCGCAACGGCGCGATTGCGTGGAGCGCGACGCTTCCCTCGCCGCGCACCGCGGTCGAGCTGTCGGGCGCGCAGGTCATCGAGGTCACCGACACCACCGCGTCCGGCGCGTCGACACCGACGACCGGTCTCACGGCTCTCAACGTTTCGAACGGCGCGCAGGCGTGGACGCTGAGCATCACCGGCCGCGTCGAAGACCTCACGCCGTTCAGCGGCGGCACCTACGCCGTCGTCATCATCCCGGCAACGACCACGGGCGGCACGGCCACCCGGAACCTCGTCGCAATCAGCAGCACGGGCGTCGTTACGTCGACCGTCGCTTTCTGATTGTTCATCCTCCTCGATCGGGGCGGCGGCGCGTGGCCGCCGCCCATTTTCTGAACTGGAGACATCACCATGGGCAGACCAGCCAACTTTCCCCTTCCGCTTCTCTCCGCCTCGCGCCGCCCCTCACTCCTCCGCTGCGAGTCATGCTTTCACCTCGGCGGCGCCGTCCGCACCGGTGGACGTCTGCTTTGCGGCGAATGTTTTCGCGATGCCGCGCTGAATGAAGTTGAACGACGTTCCGAACCGGCGCGCGATCGGGTCGCGTAGGAGTCCGCGGGTAAGAATGATCGACCGAAAACGGTGGCCGAGCCTTGGGCAACCAACGCTGCCGGCCGTGCCGGCTTAGCGATCGATCCAGCGCTGGTTGTTCGCGCTGTAACGCGGTCCGGCAATGGCCTCGGGACGCAGCGCGTCATCGAGCGTGGCGATTTCCTCGGCGCTCAACGCGATCGACGCAGCGGCGGCGTTCTCTTCGAGATACTTCCGCCGCTTCGTGCCGGGGATCGGAACGATGTCGTCGCCTTTGTGCAGCAACCACGCGAGCGCGATCGTGGCCGGCGTCGCATCGTGCTTCGCGGCGATGTCGCGCACGATCGACGCGGTGCGCATGTTGGCGTCGAAGTTCTCGCCCTGAAATCGCGGATCGCCGCGGCGGAAGTCGCCCTCCGGATACTCCTCGGCGCGCTTGACGCTGCCCGCCAGAAATCCGCGCCCGAGGGGACTGAAGGGAACCAGGCCGATACCGAGCTCGCGCAGCAGCGGAATGATGCGCGGTTCGAGGTTGCGCTCCCACAACGAATACTCGCTCTGCAACACCGTGATCGGATGCACCGCATGCGCGCGGCGAATGGTCTGCTCGCCGGCCTCGGATAACCCGAGGAATCGAACCTTCCCCTCGGCCACAAGCGTCGCCATCTCGCCAACGACTTCCTCGATCGGCACCTCGGGATCGACGCGATGCTGATAGAGCAGATCGATGTAGTCGGTCCCCAACCGCGTCAGCGATCCTTCCACTGCGCGCCGGACATGCTTGCTATCCAGCCCGGCCGGCTTCCCATCGACGATGTTGAACCCGAACTTCGTAGCGATGACGACCTTGTCGCGCTTCCCACGCAATGCCCGCCCAACCAACTCCTCATTCTTGTAGGGCCCATAAACCTCGGCCGTATCGAAGAAGTCGATCCCCAGTTCCAGCGCCCGATCAATCGTCGCCAACGACTCCTGCTCATCCGCCGGCCCATACGACTGGCTCATCCCCATGCAGCCGAGCCCTTCGGCAGAAACGACGAGACCCTGCGATCCGAGTTTGCGTTTGTTCATGAACGTAACGCTATACCAAGAGCGCTTCAGCGGAGACCCGAGCTCACAAACAAGAGCCATGTGTGCATCGACAGCCGCGGAGCGGCGACATCTACGTAGCCCACAGCGTGAGCTGTGGGAAATCCGACGCGCACGCATTTCCAGCCGCGGAGCGGCGGCATCTCGAATTAAGGGTTGCAAGATATCTTTGGCGAAGGAGTAAGACGATGAGCCACCGATTCACAGCCCTGTTCACACATCTCATCTTCAGCACCAAGGATCGCTTCCCGCACCTCGACCGCGACCTCGGAGCGGAATGTCGGGCCTACATCGGAGGAATCGTCGAGAACGTCGGCGGCCGGCGCATCGCCATTGGAGGAGTCGCTGACCACATCCATCTTCTTGTGGACATGCCTGCGACCCTTGCACTTTCCGATTTCGTCCGCACCATCAAATCAAACTCATCGAAGTGGATTCATGAAAATCGGAACCGACCAAAGTTTGCGTGGCAAAAAGGATATGCGGCGTTCAGTGTCAGCAGGTCAGGCGTCGATAGCGTCGTGCGATACATCGACAATCAGGAGACGCATCATCACCGCGTCAGCTATCAGGACGAGGTTCGAGCATTTCTGAAAAAGCACGGAATCGCGGCCGATGAACGGTATATGTGGGAATGATGTTTCGAGATGTCGCCGCTCCGCGGCTGAAGAGTGAACTACGACTCACCGGATCAGACCGCGATCGATCAGCATTCTCACAATCCTGCCCGCATTCTCTTCAGCCGTCACCGGACTGGGCTACGTAGATGTCGCCGCTCCGCGGCTGGAGTGACGCGAGACTCATCGGATTAGTCCGCGATCGATCAGCACTTTCACAATCCGCCCCGCATTCTCCTCGGCAGTCACCGAAGTCGTATCGAGGATCACCTCCGCCGACGCCGGCGCCTCGTACGGATCATCGATTCCCGTGAAGTTCTTGATTACGCCGCGGCGCGCTTGCGCGTACATGCCTTTCGTGTCGCGCGATTCGCAAACGTCGAGCGGCGTATCGACGAAGACTTCGATGAAATTCGCGGAGCCGACCATCTCGCGTACGGCATCGCGCGTGGCGCGGTAGGGACTTACCGCCGCGCAAACGACGGCGCCGCCGTGCCGGACGATCTCCGCGGCGACGAAGCCGATGCGGAGGATGTTGGCGTCGCGGTCTTCTTTGCTGAAGCCGAGGCCTTTGGAGAGATGCGTGCGGACGACGTCGCCGTCGAGGAGCGTGACTTGGCGGCCGTGCTCGAGGAGACGGCTGACCACGATCTCCGCCGTCGTCGATTTGCCCGCGCCGCTGAGGCCTGTGAACCAGATGCAGAATCCCTGGCGATGTTTCGGCGGATGACTCTCGACGAGGATCGCCGCGACCTCGGGGCGCGTGAACCATTCCGGCAGCGGCCGGCCGGCGCCGAGGAAATCGTCGCGGACTTGCGTGCCGGAGATGGAGCGCGTCTCCGCGCCGGCGGGAACGTTCGAAGCTTCCTCGTAGCGATCTTCGCTCGCGACGTAGACCAGCTCGCGAAACGGAATCATCGTGATCCCGATCTCGGCTTCATGTTTGGCGACCAATTCCTGTGCATCGTACGGACCGTAAAAACCGCCGCCGGGGCTGGCGTGATCGCGTCCGACGATGAAGTGATTCGCGCCGAAGTTGCGGCGGATGATGGCGTGCCACAGCGCCTCGCGCGGACCGGCCATGCGCATCGCCAGCGGCAGCAGCGAAAGCAGAACGCGGCCGGGCGCGAAGTGCTTTTCAGCGAGCGCGCGATACGTACGAACGCGCGTGTAGTGATCGACGTCGCCGGGCTTGGTCATGCCGACCGACGGATGCAGCAGCAACACGCCGTCGACCGCATCGATGGCGCGCCGCACCAACTCTTCATGCGCACGATGCATCGGATTGCGCGTTTGAAACGCGACCACGTTGTCATGCCCGAACGCATCCAGCGCCTCGCGCACCTCGGCGGGCGTGCGCCGCAAATCGCGAAAGTCCCACGGAGTACCGGTGCTGATCACACGCAGCGGGCCACTGATGTTGCGGCGCCCCCACCCCGCCATCTCGGCGATGAGCGGATGCTTCGTGTCGCGTGTGCCGAAGACATTGATGGCCGCATCGTCGCGATCCCATTCGTAGATTTCTTCGACGGTCATCACCGCAAGAATCTCCGTGTGCGGTCCGCGAAGGACGACGTCCTTTCCGATCGCGACCGGCGCATCGTCGGCAACGGGAAGCGTGATTGGAATCGGGAAGAGCGTTCCGTCCGCGAGGCGCATCTCGGCGACCACGCGTTCGTAATCGGCGCGGCCGAGGAAGCGGTCGAGCGGTGAGAAACCGCCGGTGGCGAGGAGCTCGAGGTCGCAGCGGGAGCGCTCGGAAAGTTGCACCGAGGAAAGCGTGGCGGCCGTGGCGAGAAGTTCGGGAAGCGATGCGGCAGGTTCGAAGAGATCGATGAGGCCGCCGCCGTACGGCGGAATGAGACGTGTCATGCGTGCGATGATCTCCGATATGAAAGCTGCTTTCATCGCAATCGCAATTCTCTCGCTCGCGGCGGCCGCAAACGTCGCCGTTCCGCCGTCGCACTTTCTCGCCATCGTTGGCGACTGGAACGTCACCGGCGATCACGTGCTGCAGGTCGACGGCCGCCAATGGATCAAGGGCCAGCCGTCAGCCGGCCTCGCTGCGAAGGCGCGCACGATCTATGGCGCGAAGCACGAGGAGTTCATCGACAGCGTGAAGGCGTACGCGTACTTTCCCTACGCTGTGGCGAAGGACATCAACGACTTCCACGACGGCGAGATCTCGATCCGCTTCCGCCTGCTGGCCGGCCAGCTCGATCAATGCGCGGGCATCCTCTTCAATCTCAAAACGAATGGCGATTACCTGACGGTTCGCTTCAACGGCAAAGAGGACAACCTCGTGCTCTGGACATTCAAAAGCGGCAAGCGCAGTTTCGTAAAGAAGGGCTCCGAGAACGTCCACATCCCCCTCGGCGAATGGCACACGATGAAGATCGCCGTCGCCGGAACGTCGCTGCACGGATTCCTCGACGACAAACCGCTGCTCGAATACACGCTGGCGGAGCCAGTGTCGGGGAAGGTGGGCGTGTGGTCGAAGACGGATAGCGTGAGTCAGTTCGACAAGTACGTGGTGACGCGGTAGCACTGTCATCCAGAGCCGCCGGAGCCGTCGTAGCGCGAAGCGCGGAGCGGCGGAGGACGGTCGAAGGACCTCCCAGGTGCTTGCATCGTGATTTACCGCCACCCTGCCCAGGCTACCGATCAGGGGGTCCTTCGACCGTCCTCCGGCGTTCCGCGCTTCGCGCTCCAACGCCTTCGGCGGCTCAGGATGACAGCGAGCACCGCCGCCGGCCAGAGGACGTAGAAAACAACCGCCGCTCCGCGCGCGCGTTTCGCGAGCGGGTATCCCGCGTACGTCGGCGCTTCGCGCGCCGGCGCGCGCAGGCGCGCAAGGTCGTAGATCGTGTCGAGCACGATCTCCTCGGTCGTCGAACGGCTCATCGCCGACTTTGCGCCGAGGCGGTATTCGATCGTGCCGTAGCGCGCATTGTTTTCGAAGAGGCCGGAGCGGCCGGCGAGCGGATAGATGACGTTCACATCGGACATCGAGCGGCGCAATTTCAACAGCACGTTGTTTTCGAAATCGGTCATGCGCGGATCTTCGGAGGAGAGGAAGACGGTGATCGTGAGCGGCGCGTGGATCGACGAGAGAACGCGCTCGTCGGCAGGCGAAAACGAATTGCGGCGGTTCTCGGAGACGTCGAAACTGGTTCGGACCAGCATCAACACGTTGACGATGCCGATGGTTGCGAGGATCAGCAACACGGCCGTCCCCGCCATCCGCGCCTTGATGCTGCGGCCGAGGTGAAGGCAGTTCGCGGCGAGGGCGAAGCCGAAAATCGACACGATCAGCATCACCAGCACGACATCGGCGCGAAGAAGCCCGCGCTCGAAACCGCGCAGGGTTGCCGTCGGCGTGAATGAGGCCAGCGTCTGCAGGATCCCGCCGCGGCCGGCGGCAATGAAATCGAGCGCCCACGTGCCGATGGTGAACGCGAGGACGACGATGGCGGCATTCGCGGCGCCGGACATCAGCGACGCAGCCGCCATCGCGATCGCTGCCGTCAGCAGAAATCGGAGCGTATAGCCGAGGAGGAGATTGAGCACTTCCGGCACGTAGAGATGTCCGCCGTAGCCGCGCCACAACGCCAGCGCGATGAAGAACGGCAGCAGTGAAACGATCCACGCGCCGATCAGCGCGACGACTTTCGCGGCGATCTGCCGTTCGATCGATGCCGGCCATTGCAACATCAGCTTCAGCGCGTCGGACGATTTCTCGGACGCAATCAGGCGGATCACGACGAACGGCAGGAGCAGCGTGATGGCGAGGTCGTACGCGCCGAGGGTCGGCGTGAGGATGCCGTCGAGCGGCGAGAGTCCTTGCGCCAGCGCCGCCGGGCCGCCGCCGATTCCGCTGGCCTCGGCGTACGCATTCACCGCGGTGATGAAGCTCTGTCCTGTCAGCAGTCCCACGATCAGCAGCAACAGCCGGAACGCGCGGCTTGCCGCGAGCTCCGCGATCTCCTTGCGCACGAGGTCACGTAAGCGCAAGGAAAACCTCCTCGAGCGTGCCCACTCCCGACGTCAACTCGTCGAGCGTTCCCTCGGCCACCGACTTCCCGTG
>DASYJY010000065.1:0-22537 GCA_035995985.1 Thermoanaerobaculia bacterium
TTCGAATCGCTGAAGAGGCGGGCCAGCTCGTCGAACGGATGCGTGACGTCGAACGCCAACACGTCGATGCGCGGCGTCATCAGCTCGCGCGCAACGCGGTCGCCGAAGTCAACCACCGACTGAATCATCTTCCCTTCCGTACCTTCGAGGATCCCTTCTTCTTCGCCGACATCGATGTACGCCTGTACTTCCTCGTCGGTGACTTCTTCATCCTCGTGCGCTTCTTCTTCCTCGCGGTCGAGGCGGTCGAACACGCGCCGCATCGGGAAGAGCACCGGCCAAAACAGCAGGTAGAAAAAATGCGAGAACGGGATCAGCGCCTTGAGGATCATTTCGCCGATGTCTTCAGGAACGAAGGCGAGGACGAATTTCCAGACGATGACGATCACGAACCAGATAGCCGCGGCGATGCCGCAGGCGACGGCGATCGAGTCGCCGTCAAGCGCGCGGATCGTGGCGATGAACGCGCCGATTAGTGCGATCTGCAGCAGTGAGCCGCTGACCAGCGTCAGATTTCGCGGATCGAAGTGCAGCCACCTGCTGCTGCGCTCCTCGGCCTGATCGCCCGACCAGCGCCGCAGCGTCACGGGACTGATCTCCTGCGCGAAGTAGCGGATCGCGTCGAACGTCAGAAAAAGAACGCCACCGATCGCCGCGAGGACGATCCAGGTGATCTGCGAAACGCTACTACTTCCCATTGGTGTTGGCGGCCGATTCTATCAACTGAAGAAAAGCGCGATGAATGCGGCGAGCACCGACGCTCTCATCAGCCCCTCGGCGCGGATATGCAGGTGCTGAAAAATGATCCGCACCGGGTTTTCTTCGGTCTCGGGACCGAGGTTCGATCCAATCACCCGCATCTTCTTCTGGATCGACATCTGCCCAAGCATCGCCCACGCGAGCATGACGATCGCCGACCAGCGGCCGATCAGCCAAAACGTCGCGGCGTGCCGTTCCCAGATCAGGAAGCGCGCGCCGGCTCCAACGACGATCATCAGCAACGCAATCGCCTGAATCCGCGCAAACCTGGCGAGGATCGGGCCGAAGATGCCACCGGCCTGCGGGCGCGGCAGCGATTTGAAAAGCACCGGCGCCGTGGCAGCGCCGAGCACGATCGTTCCTCCGATCCAAAGCGCCAGGCCGAGGTCGTAGATGAATTGGAAAATCAGGTAGAGCCAGTTGGGCAAGCGGAGATAGTAACGTTTACCAATCGTTCGCGCTCATCGGGGCGATAATTTCCGCCATGCACGCCCTGGCGATCCTGCTGTTCGCAACTGCCACGTCGATCCCGCAGCCGATCCTGACCACGACACTGATTCTGCGCAACGGAACGCGCTTCGAAGTGGACGGTCCGATCCGCGAGGAGCGCGGCCACATCATCTTCCGATCGGGAACGCTGTATTCGATTCCGGTGGTCGAGGTGGACCTGGACGCGACGCGCGCCGCGGTGACGAAGGCGCTGATCGCGACCATCGATCAGGACAGGAAGCTGAAGGTCTCGGCCTCGGAACGCGATCGCCTGCTGCGCGAGCTGGAGCAGAACCATTCCGGCACTCCTGCGCCCGCACTGAATCTCGAAAAAGTGATCGAGCCGCACGACGCTCCTGACAAAGGCGACGAATGGTCATGGCGAACCGCCGCCCGCGCGCACGAGGAGGCTATCCGCCGCGCGAAAGAAAACGTGGCTCTCCTGCGCGATCGCGCGGAGTTGCTGAAACGCCAGATCGAACAGTTCGTCGCACTCGGCTATCGCTCGCACCAGTTCACCTATCAGTCGAGCGAGCTGCAGCTGACGCTCGAACAGATCCCCGCCGCGGAGTTGGAAATCACCCGCGCCGAACGCGCAAACGCGCAGTTTCGCGAAGACGCGCGCAAGCAAGGCATCATGCCGGGCTGGCTGCGGTAGTTCGCGGAAGGCCCGCCTGACGCGCCGTCAGTCAATAAGTATCTACGTGGTCTATGATGTCCTTCAATCGCTGTCCAGACAGCGTTTTTCGGAGCCAATCAAATGATGGGGGCAACAAAAGAGCACGACATCAACAGCAAAGCAGCGAGCAATTCCGGCCACCTGGCTGGTTCACCGATGGGAGAAGCTCGCGACTGGCTCGACAAAGCAATCGCCCGCATCGATGAGCTCTCCGTCGCCGACCAGCAGAGACTTCTCTACCTCGAGCAACGCTCGGCCGACAGTAAGGAAGTGACCGAAGACGTCTTCCACAGCGCGAACAATGCGTTGTTCGTCATGAACGTCGAATTGCAACTCCTCACCCGCCATCTGGCCGGCGAATGCACGCATCCGGAGGTCAAGCGGTGGCTCGCGATCCTGAAAGCAAAGATCGACGAAATCAAAACGGTCAATCAGCGTCTTTTTGCAGCAGAAGCAGGCGGCGGACCGCTCTACGTCATCCATTCGTTCATCAGCTTCCAGTCTGTCGTTCAGCGGACACTTGATGTCTACGAGGACGTGGCGCGCAAGAAACGGATCTCCATCTCCTGGACGGTGCCGGAGTTTGCCGCCGTAACCATCTGGAGCGACGCGGTGGCAATCGGAACCGTGCTCGATAACCTCGTTTCCAACGCCATCAAGTTCTCGCACCCGGGCAAAGCAATCAAAATCACCATCAGCCGCGAGGGAAAAGACATCGCCTGCGTGATTCGCGATGAAGGGCCTGGGCTGAGCAAAACGGATGTGGCCAGAGTTTTTCAACGAGGTGTTCCGCTTAGTCCGAAGCCGACTGGCGGCGAATCGTCGACCGGGTATGGGCTCGCGATCGCGCGCGATATCGTACGGAAACTCGGCGGACGGATCTGGTGCGAGAGTACCGAGGGGCAAGGCACCACCTTCGGGTTCTCGCTGCCTGCGGATCCGGATTTGCCGCGACGTGCACGGCCTGCGAATCCATCAGGAGAACGCCGGCGCTCCGGCGACGCTCACTGAGTCGTCGCGGCGTAACGCGCCCCGATCATCGAACTTCGTCACTCCGGTGCGGCGTCGCGATCGATGAGCCACCACGTTTCGACGCCATTCGTGGCCTGCGCGATCGGGTAATCGGCGCCGTCGCGAACACCTTCGAGGATCGGCTTCTTCTTCGCGCCATTCGCGAGTACGAGCCGCAGCGTCGCCGCGCGAATCACCGGCTTCGTAATGGTCACCCGCCACGCGTCGAGCCGCGGCACGAACACCTCGGACGCGATGCGCTCTTCGACCTCGAGCACCGCCGTGCCGGGAAAGAGCGACGCCGTGTGGCCATCGTCGCCGATGCCGAGGACGACGACGTCAAGTTGCGCAATGCCGAGGGATCTCCATTCGTCCTCGAACGCGCGAGCAGTAGCGGCGGGATCGTTCAGCTCCGTTCGAAACCGGAGGAAGCGATGCATCGGCGAGATTCCATTCGCGAACAACGTCTTCTGCATCATCCCCGCATTCGATTCGGGATCATCGATCGGGACGTAGCGTTCATCGACGACGACCCACGTGATCGGAACCTCCGCCAACTGCTCGCGCAGCGGAGACGATCCGAGCATCGCGTACATCGGCTTCGGCGTCGAACCGCCCGAGAGCGCGATCGTCCGCGCGCCCGCCTCGACGCGTTGCACCAGAGTGCGCGCGGCGGCGGCGAGGAGATCGTCGGTGGTGTCGAAGATTCGGAGGTTCATGCGACCCGCTTCGCCAGTTTCAGCGCGATCGGCAGCACGCGGCGCAGCACGCGATCGCCTTCCGAGCGCTTGAGCTGGCGCACGATCAGTTCGTCAAGGCGCTGGTTCAGCGTGCGCGTGACCGATTGCACCGTCACGCTGCCGTCGACGTTTGCGACGAGGACGCCGCGGTCGCGGTCGCGGGCGATGCTGGCGCAGGTGCCGTCCTCGAACGAGATCTCGACCAGCGAGATCGCGCCGACGTCGCTGGCCTGATGGCGGCGCTCGAACGCGTAGTCGATCGCGCCTGCGGCGCCTTCCACGCTGCCGCTGGATTCGACGTTGTGTCCGACCTGCGCGCTCAGCCACGACGCGTACAGCAGCGACTCGATCGACTCACCGAAGAACTCGTGATTCGAGCTGCCGGCGATGACGCGTACGCGGCGAATCGTGGCCAGGCGGCTGCGCATGTCGGGCGGATCGAAGATCGACGCGGTCGCGGCACGCCATTCCTCGAGCCGGCCCCAATTCAAATCGGCGGGCGACGTGGAAGTCTTTTCGGCGATGCGCGCGACGAGCGCGAGGTCGGCGGGTGAATCGAAGTGGACGGAATCGACGATGAGCTTGTCGGCGGACTCGAGCAGGAGCTCGACGTAATCCTCATGCTCGTTCGGCAGGTCGCCGAGCCACCAGAATGCCACCGGCATATCGGGGATCAGCAGAGCATTGACGACCGGCGGCACTCGATGGATGCGGTCGCCGCCGGCGACGAGGTTGATCTCTTCGGAGCAGACCTGTTTGCCGTCGCCGATCAGGTGGCAGTTCGCGCTGATCCACGACGACAGCTCCACCTCGGCCGCCGGATTGGAGCGCACCACGATCGTCCGCTGCGGAACCGACGCGCTGGCGCGGCCGAGCGTTTCGCTGGCGGTCGCGTGCAACTCGCTCGTCGACGTATGCGCGACGACGTTCCACAGCGCCGCGCGCGTGATGGCATCGTCACCATCTTTCTGTCCGCGCCAAAGTTCGGAGAGACTCTTCTCGATGTCGTTGACGTCAACGCGGACGTCGGCCGATGCGATGTCCGTCATGGCCGGCGCCACTTGCGGCCATCGCGCTCGATGAGCCGGTCGGCGGCCTCGGGACCCCACGTGCCGGCGGGATACAACTCCGGTCCGAGCGGGTGCGCGCCCCAGGCGTTGAGCAGCGGATCGAGCCACGCCCATGCCGTCTCCACTTCGTCGCGACGCGCGAAAAGCGTCGAGTCGCCGAGCATCGTTTCCAGGAGCAGCCGTTCGTACGCCTCGGGTGGCTCGGCGCCGAACGACGTCGCGTAGCGGAACTCCATCGTCACCGGCGCCGTGCGCACCGTCGGTCCGGGCACTTTCGAATCGAACTTCAGCGAGATGCCTTCGTCCGGCTGGATGCGAATAGCCAGCACGTTAGGCTGCATCGTCACGTTCGTCAGCTTGTTGAACAGCGGGTAGGGAGCCGGCCGGAAATGGATGGAGATGTCGGTCACGCGCTTCGGCAGGCGCTTGCCGGCGCGGATGTAGAACGGCACGTCCGCCCAGCGCCAGTTGTCGATGAAAATCTTCAGCGCGGCGTACGTGTCGACCTTCGAATTCGGATCGACGTTCACTTCCTTCCGATACGCGATGGCTTTCTCGCCGAGGACCGAGCCGTCCGTGTACTGGCCGCGGATAGCCACGTCGGTTTCATGTCCGCGTGGAAACTCGCGCAGTGCGCGCAGCACTTTCACTTTTTCGTCGCGCACGGCATCCGCTTCGAACGCGACCGGCGGCTCCATGCCGATCAGCGAAACGAGCTGCAGCATGTGGTTCTGGATGATGTCGCGCGAAATGCCGGCGGTCTCGAAGTAAGGTCCGCGCTTTTCGACGCCGATCGACTCGGCCACCGTGACCTGCACATGGTCAATGTATTGACGATTCCAGAACGGCTCGAAAATGCCGTTGGCGAAGCGGAGCACCAGCAGGTTCTGGACGGTTTCCTTGCCGAGGTAGTGATCGATACGGAAAACCTGCCGTTCGCGGAAGGTGGTGACGGCGACTTTGTTCAACTCCTTCGCCGACTCGAGATCGTGGCCGAACGGTTTCTCGATGATGACGCGCGTGAACGGACCGCCGTGCTCGGGGTCTGTGACCATCTTTTCGCGGCCGAGGAGCTCGGCGATGACGGGGAAAAAATTCGGCGGAACGGCGAGGTAGTAGATGCGGCGTCCACCGGTGCCGCGGGTCTGATCGCACTCTTTCAGTTTGGCGTTCAGTCGCAGGATTCCGTCTGGCTCGGCGAACTCGCCGCGGACGTAGAAGAGGCCTTTGGCGAAGTTGTCCCAGATCGCTTCATCGACGGGGCGGATGCGCGCGAATTTGTCGCACGCTTCGCGCATGGCCATACGGAAGGCGTCATCGGTGTAGTCGGGACGCGCGTAGCCGATGATGGTCTGGCCGGCGGGAAGCAGACCGTCGTGCGCGAGCGAGTAGAGCGCGGGGATGAGCTTGCGCTGCGTCAGATCGCCCGAGGCGCCGAAAATGACGAGGCAGGAAGCGTCCGGAACGCGCTCCTGCTCCAGACCTTCACGAAGCGGATTTGCATCGATCGCAGGTGCCACAGACATGTCCGAATTGTATGCGACGTTTATCCACAGATGACGCAGATGGAACGCAGATTCAAACGCCGATCGACATCGCCTCGGCGTACAAGCCGTGGAAGTGATGCACGCCGTTTTCGCGCGACGGCGAGTAGCGGCCGTTGTCGTAGGTCGTCGAACGCAACCCGCGCTGGACGGTTTCGCAGATGTCGACGTCTTCGAGCTGGATCTCGTCGCTGAAGGCGATCGTTTCGTCGATCCGTTCGCGGACACCGGGCGCATCAGGATCGCGGAAGTACCAGTCGAAAAGCGTCAGCGTTCGCGTCGGGCCGAGCGGGATGATCAAGTTCGTCGAGAAATTGTCGGGATAGACGTTCAGCATCAGGTTCGGCCAGATCCAGAAGTAGTCGATATCTTCGCCGGGATGCTCGACGCGGATTCGTTCGGGACGTTTGAGCGGAGCGTGCTGGATCGAGTAGTTGGTTCGCGTTTCAGTGCGGTAGTTCGGATAGTCGAGCTCGCGGAACAGGCCGGGATGCACGATCGGGATGTGATAGCCCTCGAGGTAGTTGTCGACGTAGACCTTCCAGTTGCAGTCGACCGACCACTCCTTGCGCGCGGCGAGGCGATAGCCGTCGTAGTTGCGCGGCGCGAGACGGTTGACGAGGTCGCCGAGGAAGTCGGAAAGCGGCGCGGCGTCGCGATCGAGATTGACGAAGACCAGTTCGTTCCAGATCTCGACGCGGAATCGCGGCAAGGAGAAATCGCCGCGGTCGAAGCATTCGATGCCGGCCATTTCCGGCGTCTGCAGCAGGCTGCCGTCGAGTCCGTAGGTCCATCCGTGATAGCCGCACTGCAGAACGGGACGCTTCCCCTCCCCTTTCGCGACCGGACCGGCGCGATGGCGGCAGACATTCGAGAGCGCGCGCAGCTCGCCGTCGCTTCCTCGGACGATCAGCAGCGGCTCGTTCGCGATCGTGGTCGTGAAGAACTGTCCCGGTTCGCGGACCTGATCCGCGCGTCCGGCCAGTTGCCAGCTGCGCGCGAAGATGTTGCGGTTCTCGTCGTCGAGAACGTTCGGATCGAAGTAGTACGCCGAGGGAAGCGTGCGCGCGTAGGCGAGGCGGGAGTCGAATTCGTAGCCGCTCATTTGCGTCGCACGAGAAGGTACAACGGGATCGTCAGAACGAGAACACCGACCGCGAACAACGAGTTGCGCAGGTCGCTGATCACCGCACCGACGAGGAATGCCACCGAGGCCAGCAGCGCCAGAGCCGTCGTGTACGGATGGCCGATGGCGCGGAACGGACGCGCTGCGTCGGGCGCACTGCGGCGCATCGCGAACACCGAGGCGAACGACAGCGTGTAATTCGCGACGAAGAAAAACGCCAGGATCGCGATGACCTGTTCGAACTTGCCGGAGATGACGAAGACCGCGGCCAGGAAGCTGCTGAACAGGAGCGCGATATCCGGCGTGCCGCCTTTATTGACCTCGGCGGCACCTTTCCAGAAAAGCCGGTCGCGGCTCATGGCGAAGAGGACGCGCGGCGCCATCAGCACGTTCGAATTCACGGCGCTGAGCAGCGACACGATCATGATCACGCGCAGGATCGTGTCGCCGTATCCGCCGAAGAGATGTTGCGCGACCACGCCCGCCGCCATCTTCTGTCCGGCGATGCTACCCAGCGGCACGACGCGTAAAAACGCAACATTAACGAGCAGGTAGATGGCCATCACCGCGAGCACGCCGCCGAACATCGCTCGCGGGATGTTGCGTCCGGAGTCTTTCACCTCTTCCGAAAAGTAGATGACCGCGGTCCAGCCGTCATACGTGTAGATGACGGCCTGCAGCGCGAGGATGAAAGCGATGGCGATCGATCCCTCGCGCTCCGCCACGATCGACGGCGCCATCGGATGGCGTCCGCCGAGGTAGAAACAGGCGGCGATGAGGAAGAGGAACGCGATCGCTTTCAGGAGACTCGTCGCGTCCTGCGTCCAGCCGCCCCATCGCACGCCGAACCACTGGATCAGTGTGAGGATGGCGATGACGGCGAGCGCGACCGGCTCGATGCCGTGCAGCCGCGGAAAAAGCACGAGCATGTATTCGCCGACGACGATGGAGACGGCGGCGGTGGTGCCGCAGGTCGAGATCCAGTCGCTCCAGCCGACGACGAGTCCGGCGTAGTCGCCGAGGGCGCGGCGGACGAAGACGTACTGCCCGCCGGACTCCGGCACGAGCGTCCCCAACTCCGCCAGCGCGTTCGCGCCGAGGAGCGCGTAGAGGCCGCCGACGATCCAGACGGTGAGGAAGGGCCAGAACGTCGGGAGTTGCGCGGCGATGTCGCCGGGCGTGCGCAGGATGCCGGCGCCGATCATGTTCCCAACCGTGACGGCCAGGCCGAACGTCACGCCGAGAACGGTAAGCAGTTTCGCGCGCGGCAAGAACGTAAGTGTAACGGACAGCGAGTAACCGGTTTCAGATCGTGCGCTATCATCGAGCCCGCTCTCGATGTTCGATCCCCGAATCTCCGTCATCCTCCCCGTCTACAACCGCGAGCATTCCGTCGCCCGCGCGATCCGCAGCGTTCTCGCGCAGACGTTGCCTCCGCTCGAGTTGATCGTCGTCGACGACGGTTCGACGGATGGCACGCGCGTTGTGCTCGAGAGTTTCGGCTCGCAGATCACGGTGATCGATCAGCGTCATGCGGGCGCGTATGTCGCGCGCAATCGCGGCTTGCGTAAGGCGCGCGGCGAGTTGATCGCGTTCATCGACTCCGACGACGTCTGGCTTCCCGATCGGCTGGCGTCGCAGATGCCGCTGATGTCGAAGCAGGAAGTTGGACTCGTGTTTGGCGACGTCGTTCACGTCCGTCCCGGACGTCTACGACGTCGCGTGACCAGTTTTCAGGTTGCGCCGCCGCGGCGCGGACGCGTAGCGGCGCAATTCGCCTGGTGCAACTTCGTTCCGACGTCAACCGTCCTCGTTCGCCGGAGTTGTATCGAGGAAGCGGGCGGTTTCGCCGAAGACGTCGCGCTGTCGTGCGATTACCTGATGTGGTTTCGGATCGCGCTGTGTCACGAGCTCGATTTCGTCGATCGCGTGGTCGCCGAGTACACCCTCAGCCCCGACAGCATGAGCCGTGACCTCGTACGATCGATCGAGGCCCGCCTCCGGCTTTTCTCGGGCGAGCTGGCCCGGACCACCGATCTCGCCACACGCAAAATCCTGAAACGGCTGCTGTTCAACCTCTCCTGGTCGCTCGCGCTGGCGGCGGTGCGTAAACGCGCGGGCAGCGTGGCCCGTCCTTTGCGGAACGCGCAAGCGACCGCGATGGCGGCAGCGCGCCTGAAAGCCGGACCGTGGACCGCCGCATTTGCAATGAATCAGCTCCGCCTCCGGACTCGCCGCCTGTTCCTATGAATCGTCCATTCGTCTCCATCGTCATCGACACCATCACCCGCGACGACTACGGGGCACGACCTCTCGCCGACGATCTGCAAGCGACGCTCGATGCGGTAGCGCGGCAGACCTATCCGCGTGAGCTGTTCGAGATCATCGTGGTCGTCGACGACACAGGCAACCGCGAATCCGATGAGGTGGTCCGGCGATATCCGTGGGTTTCGATCGTCCGTTCGCCACAGCACAGCTACTTCGCGGGAAAGAACATCGGAGCGCGCGCGGCGCGCGGCGCGATCGTGGCGCTGCTCGACAGCGACTGTGAGCCGGTCCCCGAGTGGCTTTCGATGCTGACGGCACCGTTTGCGGATGCCGGCGTTTCCGCCGTCGCCGGCTGCACGCGCTACACGGGCACGTCGTTCCATGCCTGGACGTTCGCCGTCCCCGATTTTTCCATTGTGACCGGCGACAACTCCGGCAACGCCTCGGCCTTCCATCTCAACAACTCTGCCTTCCGCCGCGAGACGTTTCTCGCCCATCCGCTCGATGCCCGCATCCGGCGCGACGGCGGCTGCGTTCTGCTCTACCACGAGCTGCGCGCGGCAGGCGCACGCATCATGTATGCGCCGCAGGCGCGCGTGCATCATGGACTCGATTTCGCGCAGCGCGGATTGCTGAAGAAACACTTCAACCGAGGCTTCGACGGAGTCACCGTCTATCGTGCTGACGCGCGCGCGGTACTTCGGGGAACGCTTCTCTTCCACCGCTTCGGCGCTTTCGCCCTGATCGCCTTTACGGGACGCCGCATTCTGCTCGACTGGCTGCGCTTGATCCGCAATTACAAGCAGATGGGCATCTCACCGGCGACGATCCCCTATTTCGTGGCCGTCAGCGTCGCCACCCGGCTCATAGCGCTGACCGGCGGGCTCACAGCGGTCTTCCGCACCGGGCATGCGCCTCTGACGACAACGGCAGCTTCGAGGTAAGAGACGTTGCTGCGCGGCGCCACCATCGTCTGCCTGTCGTCCATCGATTGGGCGTTCAACTGGCAGATTCCGCAGGAGGTGGCGTCGGCGTTTGCAGCGAGCGGCAATCGGGTGCTTTACATCGAAAACACCGGCGTACGGCGACCGTCGGTTCGCGATGCCGCACGGCTGCGCGATCGATCGAGGAACTGGTGGCGCGCGCCGGGCGGCGTCAAACCGGCGATCGAAAATCTCGACGTCCTTTCGCCACTGCTCCTCCCCTTTCCGTACGCGCGCACAGGCCTCGCGCTCAACGAACGCGTTCTCGTTCGCGCCATCCGTGCGTGGATCGGCCGTGATGATCCGCATCCGCTGATCGTCATCACATTCCTGCCGACGCCGCTCGCGCGTGCGGTGATTCACCGGCTCGAGCCTGACCTCTCGGTCTACTACTGCGCCGATCGCCTCGCGGAGACGTCGGCGCAAGCGAAGAAGCTGCGGCAATCAGAACCGCTGCTGTTGGCGGAGGCTGGACTCGTATTGACCACGTCGCACGGACTTCAGAAGACTGCGGCGGCGATCGCGAAACGCGTCGAGTATCTGTCGTGCGGCGTACGCTCCGCCGAATTCGAACGCGCGAGGCGTTCCGGCGCGCGCCGGCCGGCTGCATTGGAAGGGCTGAGCGGACCCCTCGTCGGCTTCACCGGCACGTTGCGAAACGAAATCGATGTCGCGCTGCTGACGGAAGCTGCCCGGCTTGCGCCCGACTTGAATTTCGTTTTTGTTGGCCCGGTCGCGGTCGACGTGACGCATCTTGCCGCTCAGAAGAACGTCCGCTTCCTCGGAGCGGTGCCGCACGCGGACGTCGTAACGTACACCGCCAGTCTCAATGTCGGAATCCTTCCCTATGTCCTTACCGACTACACGGCTGATGTGATGCCGGTAAAGCTGAAGGAGTACCTCGCAGCCGGTCTGCCGGTGGTGGCGACTCACCTCCCCGAAGTCTGCCGGTTTGCGGACCAGCATCCGGGCACGATCTCGTTCGCCGATACGCCGGAGACGTTCGCCGCGGCTCTCCGCCGGGCCATCGCCGAGGACACGCCCGCCTCTGCCGAACGGCGGATGGAGATCGCCCGGCACTACGACTGGACCGTGCAGATGTCGCAGATGAGCGCGTGGGTCGAGAGTGCGCTGGCCGCGCGATAACCTTCGCACTACGTCAGCCAATGCGACAAATCGCGTCCGATCAATTCTCCGGTGGCGATGATGTCGTCGCGATACTGATCGGTGAGCCGCCGCCTGAGCGCAGGCGGAATCGGGTCCGGCCTGCGCAACAGCAGATGGCGGAGCGGCGTGCCGAGTCCTGTCCCGCTGGCCCAGGGAGCAACCCGCGCCACCGCACTGGCGGTGGCATTGAACAGCCGCGTAAGCCGCACGAATCGTGGAAAAAAGGTGGTGTTGAAGCGCGTGCTCGTGTCCACTGCGAAGTCGGGATCGACGCCGAGAAACCTGTACAGGCTCTGCACGGTCTCGCGCGGCCTGGCAATCAGATCGTCGAAGAGAATGACCTTGATCTGATCGCGCGGAAAGGTGTCGAAGTAGCGGCGGAGCTTCGGATGATAAAGACCCGCCTCAAACTGGTAATTTCCCGGCTGCAGCACCTCGTGCGCGGAGCTCCATTCGCGGCTGTCCGTAAAACGCTGGAGGTAGGCTGAGTATCCCCGGTCGGCAGGCTGCCGCAAGGTCGCAATGAGACGGACGCCCGGCAGCTCGGCATGAATGCGGCCGATGCCTCCGATCGCATTCAGGGACCTTGGCGTGGCCTCCCCGATGGCGTGTTCGCCGTTGACCCCGTCGAACAGTCGTTCATATTCGCTTCGGGAGCGCACCGACTTTTTTCCGAAGAGCTGATCTTCATCGGTGAAGTAGTTCGGCTCTTTCATCGGACTCATGTAGATATCCGGATGCTGGCGGAGGTAGCGGTAGAGCGATGTGGTGCCGCCTTTCGCGGCCCCGATGACGAGGAAATTCGGCAGGGTCATAGGCGTCGGTTTGCCGGCAAACGCTTCGCCAGCCAGTGAGAGAGATCGCGGCCGATTAGCTCTCCGGTGGAGAGGATGTCATCTCGATACTGATCGGTGAGACGCAGGCGAAGAAGCGGCGGGATCGGTTCCGGTTTGCGGAGCAGCGGGCGGCGAAGGAGAGTGGCGACGCCTCTCCGGCGAAACCAGTGCGGAGCTACGTCCGCCGCAACGCGGGCGACGGAGTTGAAGTGTCGCGTAAGCCAGACGAATCGAGGCGAAACCGAAGGGTTGTGCCGGATGCTGGTGTCGACGACGAAATCGGCATCGACGCCGAGAAAGCTGTAAAGGTTGCGCACCGTCTCCTGCGGCCGGGCGATCAGATCGTCGAAGAGGATCACCTTGATCCGTTCGCGGGGGAAGACATCAAAGTATCGGCGCAGCTGCGGATGGTAACGCCCTATCTCAAAGAGGTCGTTGCCCGGCTGTAGCACCTCTTCAGCAGACCGCGTTTCGCGGCTGTTCGTAAAGCGTTGGAGGTAACTGGAATAGCAACGGTCTGCCGGCTGCCGCAATGTGGCGATGAGGCGCACACCCGGCAGATCGTCACAAATGCGTCCGATCCCGGCGATCGCATTCAGGTACCTCGGAGTGGCCTCGCCGATGGCGCGTTGGCCGTTCACTCCGGCGAACAATTGTTCGTAGCCAGTCCGAGATCGGATCGCTCTGCTGTCAAGGAGCTGATCCGCGTCCGTGTAGTAATTGGTCTCCTTGATCGGACTCATGTAAATGGCCGGGTGCTGCCGAAGATAGTGGTAAAGCGAGGTCGTGCCCGATCTTCCGGCGCCGATGATCAGAAAATTCGGGAGGGTCATGAGCGGGCGATATTCTCGTACAGCTCCGCGTATTGCGCGATGGTTGATTGCAGCGTGAAGTGCTCGCACATACGCTGCCGCGCGCGCACGCGCAGCGACTTCATCTCCGAGGGCGTCAGGTCGATCAATTCCCGCGCCGCGGCCGCGAGTGCGGCGGCGTTTCGTGGCGGCACGACGCGTCCGGCAACGTCGGCGCGGTATCCGAGACGAAGGACGGAGCTCTGCAGCCCATATGCCGCGATCATTCGCGTGAGGGCAGCCTTCTCCATCCCTTCACCGCACAGGAGAAAGCGGACCCGCGGATGCGTCTCGAGAATTGCCCGCGCCGCGGTAAGAAACGTTCCGTAGTCTTTTACGGGATGGAATCGCGCGACCATG
The DNA here is from genome assembly GCA_035995985.1 of Thermoanaerobaculia bacterium. Lineage (GTDB taxonomy): Bacteria > Acidobacteriota > Thermoanaerobaculia > Gp7-AA8 > Gp7-AA8 > JADGNZ01. Next base: position 13,884 of record DASYJY010000065.1, read on the forward strand.
CCGATCAGCACCGTACCCTCATCCACGCCAAGCTCCTTGCGGACCTCGGCGCACCGCAACGCGATCGCCCATGCCCATCGACTCGACTGCCGTCGACGGCACGATCATCATCGCGCCCTTTTCCTTGAGCCCTTCGTAGAGCATGTTCATGGCGCGCAGGTGGAGTGCCGTCGGATTGTCGTGATACGAGATCGACGCGGTCTGGAACAACTTCGCGATCTCCACTTCCGCCTCGCCGAGGATGATGCGGGCCGCTTTCTCGCGCGTGGCTTGCGCTTCGCGCGACATCGCGTCCTGTAGCGCGTCGGGAATGATCACGTCGCGCATCTCCACCGACTGCACGGTCACGCCCCACGGATTGCAGCGATTGTCGATCAGTTCCTGGAGCTGCTCTTCAATCTTCTCGCGACCGCGCAGGAGATCGCTGAGCGACGTACGACCGATGATGTCGCGCAGCGCCGTCTGCGCCGCCCAGCTCACCGCTTCCTGATACTGCTGTACTTCGAGCGCCGCTTTCTCTGCGTCGTAGACCATCCAGAAAAGCACGGCGTCGACGTTGACCGGGACCGTGTCGGACGTCAGCGTCTGCTCGGCCGCGAAGCTGGTCGTGATTACCCGTTGATCGATCCACGACGAGACGGTGTCGATGAATGGCACGATCCAGAAGAGGCCGGGGCCGTGCAGTCCGATGAACTTGCCGAGGCGAAGCACGACTGCTTTTTCCCACTGCTTGGCGACCTTTGGCGATTGCATAAGGATCAGGCCCACGATGATTCCGCCGATGAGCCAGAACGGACTCCCGGTGACGATGAGCATTCCCAATCCCGTGAGAAAGGAAACGAGGAGCACGAAAATCGCGACGATGTTCGGCCGCGGGCCATTGAAGGGGCGGATGCGTTCTCTATTTGCTGCGACGACGGGAAACATGATCAGTTTTCTCCTTCCTTCAGTCGCCGGGTGAGCTCTTTGATGGCCTCGCGCGGCGAATATCCGAGGGCTGCGGAATCGGTGAGGAATCGGTCGATGTGCGCGTGCAGGCGACGCTCGCGATGCCCGGCATGCGCCGCCTTCGGCACATGGTCGGCGATGAACGTCCCCACGCCGCGCTGCGTCACGAGCACTCCCTCGCGCTCGAGTGTGACGTATACCTTTGCCACGGTATTGGCATTGACGCGTAGATCGACCGCCAGCTGCCGAACGGTCGGCAGCTGGTCGCCGGAACGAAGGCGCCCGGTAGCGATGGCCACACGGATTCCGCGCTCGAGTTGTGCGTAAATCGGCGTGCGGTCACTAGAATCGATAGAGATGGGGGCGGTCACTCGCTGTCCTTTTGTACTACTAATTTAGTACATCTTTTGCCGAAGTCAAGGGGCGAGTGATCGGCGATCACGGCCGCGGCTTCCATCCCCGCTACGCGCGCCGCCGGACACGACCGGCAGCGCACTTGCAAACGCCCGGCGCACATGCGCCGCGCGTTTTTCGTTTCCATCCTTCTCCTTTCCACCGCCACTCTGAACGCGCAGCAATGGTCAGCTTTCGGCCGCGGGGCGGTCTTCGGCACGTACGTGACGCAGACCGGACCGGCCAAGCCGGAGCGGCTTCTCTTTTCGACGAACTGGTTCGAAGGCGGCGTACAACGCGCGCTCGGCAGCGACGCGTCGGTCGAGTTCCGCGGCCGAGGATCGCTCGAACCAATCACGATTCCGCGCGACGGGTATCCGCAACTGCTGCAGTACATCTCGCCCGCGAGCGGAGGTCCGCTGCGCGATCACATGCGCGCGCAGGATTTCGTGCAGGAGCTGGCGGTCCGCGCGAAGTGGCGCTTCCTCCGTCTCGACCTCGCTCCCGTCGGCGATCCTCCGCTCGGCACCACCCCTTTCGAGCAGCGCGCGTCGTCGATCGATTTCGCCGAGGCGCCGTTCGCGTATGACGTCCAGGAATCGTTTCATCTGGCCACGCGTATGGCCGGACTGGCAGTGGACACACGAACCTTCGCGATCGAAGGCGCCGTCTTTCACGCCTCGGTAACAGGCGGACGCCACACCACGATCGAAGACGGAAAGGTTGATTCCTGGAGCGGCCGCGTCACCGTGCGTCCCGCCGAACATCTCGCCATCCAGGCTTCACGCGGCTCGCTCGGCGATGCGCATCGCAACGTAACGTCGGGATCGATCGGCTACGAAGGCGCTCTCTTCGCAGCGTCAGCCATCTGGACGCAACGCGATGTCGACGCGGTCAACCCACTGACTGCGTACGGCCTCGAGCTCGCCATCCGCGGCGCGCGCAACGTTCTGTCGCTGCGCGTCGAAGACGTCGATCGACCTGCCGGCACGATCTATCCGACGCTGCGCCGCACCGCCCACTTTACGATCGGCGACATCGTGGAAGTCATGCGCATGCGCGGCCTTCGCACTGGCATCGGCGTCAACATCGACTACCAGACGCAGACACACGAACTGCAGTCGACGTACGGCCACAAGCCGCAGAGCATCTACATGTTCGTTCGCGTGCGGACAGAATGAGGCGCGTTCACGTTTCCCAGCCCCGCCGCGCTTCCGCGAGCTTCGCGTCCGTCGCGCGTTGCAGCGCACCGGTCTGCCGCGCAAGTTCGCGCATCTGCTCCAGCATCTGCAGGCGCTCGGCCGCCGTGGTGCGTCTCCAGACTTTCCGATAGAAATCGCGCTGCTGTTCCCAGCCGCCCCGCCAGTCGTCGCCCCAGTCGTCATCCATCGATCTTCTCCAGCTCTGCGATATCGCGCAGGTCTTCGGGCCGTCCCGACAGGCGTTTCAGTGCAATGAGATCCGGGATTGCGGCGACACGCAGCGTCATGTCGTCGAGCGATACGAGCTTCGCACGCCGGTAAAGATCTTCGAACGCGATGGGCGATTCGGCGAGGATGTCAATCACGGTCGGGGGCATTTCGCGATCGTGCAGCGACAGCGCCTTCATGTGCTTGTCGACAATCCAACTGCGGCGCACGTCTTCATCCGCGAATTGGCGGATATCCACCGGTACTTCGGCCACGAATCCCGCCTGTTGCAGAACGTCGATCGCTGTGCGTGCCTGCGCCGGCTCCAAGTCAATGATGATGTCGAGATCCGCCGTGAGCCGCGGAGTGCCGTGCAGGATGACAGCGATGCCGCCAACGATGACGTAGCGAACGTCATGCTCATCCAGCAGTCGAAAGACTCGCTCAAATGGAATCATGCGTCGTTCTACTCCCCCAACTTCGCCTTGAGTTCGCGCAGTTCGGTCATGAGCGTCGCCACTTGCGATTCCAGTCGCTGCACGCGAACCGACAGTGGCTCGCCGGCCGCGGCGGGGGTATCTTCTTCGGCCGGAGGCGCTTCGATTACGGCACCGCCGAGGATGTGCGTCCAGCGCGCTTCTTTCTGGCCGGGGCGGCGCGGGAGCTCGCGGACGATGGCGTCGTCGCCGGTGCCGAGGCGTTGCAGGGTTGCTTCGACGTCATCGATCGCTTCGAAGGAGTGGAGGCGATCGCTGCGGCCGCGCAGTTCGCCGGCTGTTTGTGGGCCGCGCAGGAAGAGCAGCGCGATCACGGCCTTCGCGGAACGATCGAGGTGCCAGGTGGCGTCGAGATTGTGGTCCCAGCGGGTAGCGCGTCCGCCGAGGACTTTCCAGACCAGCTTCTCGTCCTGAAGTCGATCGAGCGCGCGCTGCACTTCGCTCTCGCCGACTTCCATGACCGGCTCGCGATTCGACTTCTGATTGCACGCGGCGATCAGCGCATTGAGCGTCAGCGGGTAGTACTCAGGCGTGGCGAGCTGCTTCTCCATCAGACAGCCGAGGACGCGAATCTCGATCGGGTCGAGCTCGCGCTCGGGCAGCCGCCGCGGCTTGCGTTCGCCATCGAGCGTGGTGACGGAGTAGGACATGGGCGACCGATTCTATCGCTTGAACTGCGGCTCCCGCGCCGTCCTGGCCTGACCGAAATGGTTGTCGACCCGCATGGCCGCCTTCTTCGCCAGCGACCGGAACGTGGTCATCTTTCCGCCGAAGACGTTCAGCAGATTGCCACGCCGTTCCAGCCGGTAGTCGCGCGCCAGTGCACTCGGATTCGTGGAGTGGCCTACGAGTGGCCGCACTCCCGCAAACGTCGAGGCGATGTCCTCGCGTCCGATCGGATCGCGCACATAGCGGTTGAATCGCGCGATCAGGTAGTCGATCTCAGCGTCCGTCGCGGAGACATGCTCGAGCGAGCCACTGTGCATGATCTCCGTCGTCCCGACCAGCGTCGTCCCCTTCCAAGGCAGGACGAAGAAGACGCGCCGGTCCCTGACCGATTGCAGCAGCATCCCCGCATCAGCGACACGATGTTTCAGCACGAGATGCGATCCGCGAACGAGCGACAGCCGGTAGCGCGAGCGGATTCGGTTTTCTCCCAATAGCGCGTTCATCCACGGCCCGGCGGCGTTGACGACGAAGTCGAAACGCTCATCGCCGGATGGAGTGCCGACGATCCACTGTTTTCCGCTGCGGCGAAGCGAGACCACACGCGTCTCTTCGCGCACCGTCGCGCCTTCCGCGATGGCCGAATTGACGACGATCCTCGCCAGTGCATAGTCGTCGACCTGCGCGTCGAAATATGCAAAGCCGCCGCGCAGTGCGGTTCGCGTCAGCGGAAGACGTTCGCTCAATTCGTCCGCGCTGAGCGCGCGATGCCGCGCGATGTTGTTGCGTCCCGCCAGCAGGTCGTACAACGTCAGCCCGGCGCGGATGGTGAGCCGGCTGCGCGGACTGTCGTCGTACACCGGCAGAAGGATTTCGATCGGCGTCACCAGCGACGGCAAGTGCTCCAGCAGCCAGGCGCGATCGCGCAATGACTCGCGCACGAGTCCGAAGTGCAATCGCTCCAGATAGCGGATGCCGCCGTGGATCATCTTGGTGGTGGCCGACGACGTCTGGGCGCCGCAGCGGCCCTTCTCGAAGAGCGTCACATCGTAATCGCGCCGCGCCAGTTCCCACGCGATCCCCGCGCCGTTGATCCCGCCACCGATCACCGCAAGCCGCACGGCGCGATCGTATCGTTTTCGCGTGGTGCAAAACAGACGTTGCCTGGCGTTGGCGCACGGTTTGAAACCGCTGAGCTGCAAATGGCGATGGAGCTCGTCCAGCCGCGGGAAGACGCGCCGGTGGAAAACGGCGGCGACCTTGCGGTCATGCTCACCGGCGGCGGCGCGCGCGCGGCCTATCAGGTCGGCGTCATCAAAGGCCTGGCGCGGCACTTTCCCAACCTTCGCTTCCAGATCATCACCGGCGTTTCCGCCGGCGCCATCAATGCGATTTTCCTGGCCGCGCACGATGGGCCGCTGCGCGAAAGCGCGAACGATCTCGCCAACCTCTGGAGCTCACTCCAATGCCGCGACATCTTCCGTCCGAACTACGCGGCGCTCCTGCCGTTCCGCACGGCGTTGAAAGCGATCCTTCCGCCGCGGATGTCGAAGCGTCCTCACGGATTGCTCAACGCAGGTCCGCTGGCCGAGATGCTTCGCGAGGTCTACCACTGTCACGGGCGAAATCAGGCCATCGACGGCGTACGCCGAAATCTGGAGAAGGGCGACCTCAAAGCCGTCGCCCTGATCGGACTCGATTACACAACGGGCCAAAGCGTCCGCTGGACGCAAGGACGATCGACCGATGTCTTCGAAGGTCCGAACCGCCGCAGCGTGCAGGCCAACATCACAGTCGAGCATGTTCTCGCCTCGGCTGCGCTACCGTTCGTTTTTCCGGCGGTCAAGATCGACAATCGGTGGTACGGCGACGGCGGCATCCGCCTGGCCGCACCGCTCTCGAGCGCCGTGCGGCTGGGAGCGAGCCGCATTCTGGCGATGTCCACCGGGTATCAGCGGACGCCGGACGAGGCCAACACGCCCGATATCGAGGGGTACCCTCCGGCCGCGCAGATCATGGGTCAGCTCAACAACGCCATTTTCCTCGACGTGATCGACGAGGACGTCGACCGCATGCAGCGGATGAACGAGATGATCGAAAAGCTCGACTCATCGCAGCGCAATGGCTTCAAGCCTGTGGATCTCTTCGTGCTGCGGCCGTCCACGGACTTGGCGAAAATCGCCAGCAATCATGAAAAATATCTCCCTCGCAACATGAAGCTGCTCACCCGCGCTCTCGGCACGCGCGAGACGGAGTCGTCCGACTTCATCTCCATGCTCATGTTCGAGCCGCACTACACGACGCTGCTGATCGAGATCGGCGAAAACGACGTCGCCGCCCGCCTCGATGAATTGCGCACGTTCCTGGGCGAGCCGCCGGCAACCGCGATCAGCGCGGTGTGAAGCGCGGTTCGCTTCGATTCGATCTCCGCGAGGGAATCCAGAATCACACCGGGCGAGGGCGGATCAGGTCCAGAAATCGGCTGGCCTACGCCACTGCCGCCGCTTCCCGATATTGAATCTCGTACAGCTTCCGGTACAGACCGTCCTGCTGCATCAACTCCTCGTGCGTGCCCCGTTCGCGGATTTCGCCGTGGTGGAAGACGAGGATCGTGTCGGCGGAGCGGATCGTGGAGAGGCGGTGGGCGATGACGATCGACGTGCGGCCAGTCATCAGCGTCTGGATTGCTTCCTGGATCAGCACCTCGGTCTCGGTATCGATGGACGACGTCGCCTCGTCGAGCACCAACACGGGCGGATTGAACGCGAGGGCGCGGGCGAAGGAGAGGAGCTGCTTCTCGCCCACTGACAGTCCTGCGCCGCGTTCTTTCACCTCGGAGTCGTAGCCGTCGGGAAGACGTTGAATGAAACGGTCCGCCTGCACGCGCCGGGCGGCTTCGCGGATGCGCTCGGGCGAGATGGTCTCGTCGCCTAGCGAGATGTTCTGGGCGATGGAGCCGGTGAAAAGGAAAAAGTCCTGCTGGACGATCGCGAAGAGCGCGCGCAGCGATGTCACCCGGTAGTTGCGGATGTCGATTCCATTGACGAGGATTTCGCCGCGCTGCGGTTCGTAGAAACGGAGCAGCAGCGAGGTCACCGTCGTCTTCCCCGCGCCGGTGTGGCCGACCAGCGCGATGCGATCGCCGCGCTTCACGCTGAAGGAGACGTTCTTCAGCACCCACTCCGGTTCGTTGTATGCGAAGCAGACATCGCGGAACTCGATCGACTCGACGTGATCGATCTCCAGCGTTCCTTCGTCGAGGATGCGCGGCGGTGTGTCGAGTGTTTTGAAAATGCGCTCGCTCGCGGCCATCGCGGCTTGCAGGATGTTGTACTTCTCGGAGAGGTCGGAGATCGGCTCGTAGAAACGCTGTGCGTACTGGAAAAACGCGATCAGCGTCCCGATCGAGAGCATGCCGCGCAGCACCTGGCCGCCGCCGTACCAGACGATGAGCGCGAGACCGATCGTTTCGATCAGCTCGATGACCGGATAGAAGATCGAGTAGTAGAAAACGGACTGTAGGTTCGCGTCGCGATGCCGCTCGTTGAGCCCTTCAAACTTCTCCGCCTCATCGGCTTCACGATTGAAGAGCTGGACGGTGGCCATGCCGGAGATGTGCTCCTGCAGAAACGCGTTGATCGCTGCGATGCGAACGCGCGTCTGCCGGTACGTGATGCGCGCCCCGCGGCGGAACCAAGCCGTGACGAGCACGATCAGCGGCACGATCGAGAAGAGCACCAGCGCCATCCGCCAGTTCATCCAGAAGAGCATCCCGACGATGCCGGCCAGCACGAAGATGTCGCCGAAGATCGAGACGAATCCGGCCGTGAACATCTCGTTCAGCGCATCGACATCGGTAGTCACGCGCGTCATCAGGCGTCCGACCGGATTGCGGTCGAAGAACTGGATGTCGAGCTTCTGCAGGTGGCCGAAAATCTGTTTGCGGAGGTCGTACATGATGTACTGCCCCATCAGATTCATCAGCACCATCTGCGTGTAGAGCACCGCGAAGCCGCCGATCAGAACGACGAAGTAGAGCGCGGCGGCGACGTTGATTCCGCTGATCGGATTGAGCGCCCAGCCATGCGCCACCAGCCACGCGCCGATGCGCTGGCTGACGCCGTGTGATCCCTGCTGCGGTTTCACGTAAAGATCGATGGCGACGGCCACGATGGCAGGCCCGGCGATCTCCATGATGGACGAGAGGATGACCAGCCCGACCGATACCGTGGCTCGCACGCGATATGGCTTCAGGTACCGTAGCAGCCGCCGCGCGAGATGTGGGTCGAAGGCTCTCGCTCCTTCGTCTTCGTGTCGTTCGATGTCAGCCATGCGTTACGCGATTTCCTCGATCTCTTCCTCGAGCGTTTGCCGCCGGTACAGATCGGCGTAGTAGCCGTCGCGATTGAGTAGCGCGTCGTGCGTGCCCCGCTCGACGATGCGGCCGTCGTCGATGACGATGATGTGGTCGGCGTCCTTCACCGAGGAGACGCGGTGCGAGACGATGAGCGCCGTCCTCCCCTTCCGAATCTCTCTCAGTGACCGCAAAATCTGCTCCTCGGTATTCGTATCGACGGCGCTCAGCGCGTCGTCGAGGATGAGGATGGCCGGCTCGCGCACGAGCGCGCGCGCGATCGCAGTGCGCTGCTTCTGGCCGCCCGACAGCGTGATGCCGCGCTCGCCGATCATCGTCTCCAATCCTTGCGGGAACGTCGCGACGTCGCCCGAGAGCCCGGCCATC
>DASYJY010000066.1:0-11234 GCA_035995985.1 Thermoanaerobaculia bacterium
GCCGCGAGAAGCGATTCGACGTCATCTACCAGCTCTACTCGCTGAAGAACAACGAACGCATTCGGCTCAAAGTGCGCGTCGGCGAAGATGAGCCGATTCCGACCGGAACCGGCATTTACAAAGGTCTGAACTGGTACGAGCGCGAAGTGTTCGACATGTACGGCGTCGTTTTCGACGGCCATCCGAACCTGCGCCGCATCCTCACGCACGAGGCGTTTCAGGGCCACGCGCTGCGGAAAGACTACGATCCGGCGCAGCGCTGGCTGCTGACGGAAAAAGATGTCGCGAAGATCACGCCGGTCATCGATCCGCGCTTCGAAAATGTCGACACCGATTACGAGCGCGTCACGCTCAACCTCGGGCCGTCCCACCCCGCCACGCACGGAACTCTACGCATCGTAGTCACCCTTGACGGCGAGACGATCATCGGCGCCGATCAGGAGATCGGATATCTGCACCGCTGCTTCGAGAAGATGTCGGAGACGCACACGTATCAGCAGGTGATCCCGTACACCGATCGTCTGAACTACTGCTCGGCCATCATCAACAACGTCGGCTACTGCATGGCCGTCGAGAAGCTCCTCGGCATTGAAGTTCCGGCCCGCGCGCAGCACATTCGTCTGATGCTGTCGGAGTTCATGCGCATCGCCGATCACCTCGTCTGCATCGGCACGAACCTCGTCGACATGGGCGCGCTGACGAATTTCTGGTACCTCTTTCAGCCACGCGAAGAAATCTACGGACTGATCGAATCGTGCTGCGGTGCGCGCCTGCTTCCGAGCTACACGCGCATCGGCGGACTGGCCGTCGACGTGCCGCCCGACTTCCTGGAAAAATCGCAGCGCCTCGTCGACATGATGCCGAAGTTCATCAACGATGTGGAGAAGCTGGTCGACCGCAACAAGATCTTCCTCGACCGCGTCGTCGGCGTCGCGCCGATCAGCGCCGAGGATGCCATCAACTACGGATTCACCGGCCCGTGTCTGCGCGCGTGCGGCGTTCCCTTCGACGTCCGCAAAGCGAACCCGTACCTCGGATACGAGACATACGAGTTCGACGTCCCGATCGCCGAGGGCGGCGACACGTATGCGCGGTTCCTGGTGCGGATGGAAGAGATGCGGCAGTCGCTGAAAATCCTGCAGCAGGCCATCGATCGCGGACTGCCGGAGGGGCCGGTCATCGTCGACAATCCGTACGTCGCGCTGCCGCCGAAATCGAAGGTCTACAACGAGATGGAGTCGCTCATCTACCACTTCAAGCTGATCATGCACGGCATTCAGCCGCCGGTCGGCGAGACGTACTTCCAGGTCGAAGGCGGCAATGGCGAACTTGGTTTCTACGTCGTCTCCGACGGCACGAAGAATCCGTATCGCGTGCGCTGCCGTCCGCCCTGCTTCCAGATCTACTCCGCGTTCCCGGACATGATCACCGGCCAGACCATCGCTGACGCCGTCGCGGCCCTCGGATCGCTGAACATCATCGCCGGAGAGTTGGACCACTAACCGATGAACGTCACTCGTGTCAGACCAGGTGTCGTACGGGTCGAGCGGACGCCGCTCACGATCCTCGATCGTCTTTATTTGCCGGCTGTCATCGGCGGAATGATGGTGACCATCGGGCATCTGCTGCACAATCTTTTCAATCTCAAAAAGCTGCCGACGATCTCGTACCCCGAGGTCAAGCGCGTCTACTCGGAGCGCTTCCGCGGGCGGCACATCCTGACGACGCGCGAAGACGGCACGACGCGCTGCGTGGCCTGCTACATGTGCTCGACCGCCTGTCCCGCCGAGTGCATCACCATCGAGGCGGGCGAAGACGAGCGGACGCGCGAGAAGTTCCCGGTGCGCTACGACATCGATCTGCTGCGCTGCATCTTCTGCGGCTATTGCGTCGATGCGTGCCCCGAGGATGCGATCTACATGACGCGCGACTACGAGATGGCCATCGACACGCGGGCGCGGTCGGTCGTCGGTCTGCGCGATCTGGTCGTCCCGCCGAATTTCCCGGTCGGTCCGATGGGCTGGCGTCCGTACTACGGCTCGATGGACAAGCGCGGCACCGCCGGCGGCACCGGCGTCGGACAGCAGCTTCGCAGCGCGCCGTTCGAAGACGATGCGCCGCCGAATCCGGACGTCTTTCGCGGCGGGGATGCGCAATAGCGCCGCTCCATGAAAGCACTCGAGACGACGGTCGAAGAAGTCCTGCGCAAGGCTATTCAATCCGAGATCGAGAGCCGCGCCTACTACCAGGCCATGGCCGAACGCGCCGGCGATCCACAGACGCGCAAACGGATGCTGCAGCTCGCCGACGGTGAGCTCGTGCATCGCGCCAAGATGGAGCGGAAGTATCGCGAAGAAGTCGGCCGCCCCGCTCCCGATCCGCTGCCGGCCACGATCGAATTGCCGCTCGATCTCGTCGACCTCGATCTCAGCCGCGCCCTCAAACACGCCCTCGAACGCGAACGCGAATCGGAAAGCTACTTCCGCTTCATGGCTGAACGCGTTCCCGACACAAAACTCGGCGCGCTGTTCATGGAGCTGGCCGAGATCGAGTGGAAGCACAAGACCGATCTGCAAGCGGAGTACGACGCGGCGGCGCCGCCGGACAGCTTTTTGAATGACCTATAGATTCTCGGGAGTCGGGTGTTGAAAGTCAGCCTACGACTCCCGACTCCCGACTCCCCACTCCCCACTCCCGACTCCCTCAAATAATCACACCCACTCCGAGGTTTTATGCTATATCCACATGAATGCCCCGCGTCGCCGCCGCCCTCCTCCTGACGCTCGTAGTGTCATTCTCTGCAGGCGCCGCGGGGCACGATCTGACGACGTCGCCACCGACTGCGAATCAGATATTGCCGGTCGTGACGGGGAATGGTTCCGGCTTCACGGCGGCGTGGATCGAGCCCGTGCAAAGTCACAACGCGATCGGGTGGCGGCTGGCGAGTGCCGCCGGTGAGCCGATCGAGGGCGTAGGCGGTGCGTTCGATCAGACGTACGTTCAGTCGATGGCGATCGCTCACAGCCCATCCGAAACGCTCATCGTGTGGATCACGAACGCCAATGTCTACGCGGAACGCTTGTCTCCCTCGGGTGCCCCGCTGAACATGATTGCCGTGACCTCCGGCGCGTACGCCTCGGACGTCGCGGTGGCCTGGAATGGCAGCCGCTACTTCGTGGTCTGGTCGAACGGCTATCAGCTCGTCGGCAGCTTGATCGCACCGGGCGGTTCACCGACGCCGCCTCGTCCTTTTTTCGGTGAACTCCCCGTAATTGGACAGCCTGCACCCGCGAATTTCGAGCTCGCGCCGGATGTGGCCTGGGACGGCCGGAACTTCGTCATCGTGTTTGGTGAAGCGCCGAACATCCCATGTGTCCTTTCCGTCTGCCCACCCCCATCGCCGAGCCTGGGCCATTTTCGCGTGATGCGTGTATCTGCGGATGGCGCCGCGATCGACAGCTCGCCGCTCACAATCAACGGCACTCACCTCCGTGCGCACGTGGCCTCGAGCGGCGCGGAGTCGTTGATCGCGCTCGACGGGATCAGCGAGGTGTCGGCGATCGACGCGCACGATGAGAGCGGCCTGACGCTCGATGCAGAAACTCCGTTGTTCCAGTGGTATCGGGATGTTTCGAGCGCGGTGGCGTGGGACGGCACGACGTACACAGTCGGATGGAGATACCTCGGCGCCGATCCGGGTCCGAGCTGGCTGGGAGCGGCTCATGTGACGCAATTGGGGTCCCCTTTCGACTACCGCGTTACCGCGAGCGGCGGCGCGCTTCCGTTCGGCGGCACGACCACGTGGGGTCGGCCCTCGATTGCCGTCAACGAAGCCGGGATTACGGCGTTCGCCATTTCGGAGTCGGCAGGGGCGTCTTCCCTGGCGCGGGCTCGACTTTACCTCGCATCCGAACTCACGCCGATGCCTGCCGCGCCGTCTGCGCCGAGGAACGCGGTCAGCTACTTCAGCGGCAATACGGCGCGCATCGACTGGCAAGACAGTGAGACACCGGCCGGATTTGTACTGGAAGGGTCATGGGACTTCGGGAAGACCTGGGGCTTCTACCAAAGCATCGCCGGCGATGCGCGCACGACCAGCGTCTACGCATACGTCGGAAATCTCTTCCGTATCCGCGCATTCGGGTCGGGCGGATTATCAGACGGCACGATCACCAGTATTGGGAGCGGGCCGCGCCGTCGCGCGGCGGGCCACTAAAAAAGAACGGGCGGTTGGAAGCGACACGCTTCCAACCGCCTGCTTGCTCTCTCTCATACAACACGCTTCCGGAGGAGGCCGCGCCCTGTATGTCCCAGTCGAGGCAGTGTAGGGACCGGGCATGAGCGCGGCGTCGGCGCGTTGTGAAAAGAGCGCGCCGTGATACCGCGAACGTGAATGGCGGCGTAACGACGCGTGATTCGTTCGTCAACGGCGCAGGCAGGAACGCACGGCCTGGCGCAAGCGATTCGGGATCACGGGCTTCGAGAGCGTCTCGTGCACGGCGGGGAAAAGCGTACGGATCTCGCGGATGTCGAGGCCGGTCACGACGATGATGCAGCCGAGGATGTGGGGGTGATCGCGGCGCAGCGACTCCATCACGTCGATGCCGCTCATCTTCGGAAGGACGATGTCGAGCAGGATGATGTCGTAGGGGCGGGCGCTGATTTGCACGAGCGCTTCTTCGCCGTCGGCGGCGAGGTCGACGTCGCAATCGATCGATTCCAGCAGTCCGGCCAGGAGCGTCCGCGTCGTCGCGTCGTCCTCCACCACCAAAGCCTTTGCGCGTGCGTCGGTCATCGACTGCTCATGAATTCCGCGGCGGCGTCGATGGCGTGCAGCAGGTTCTCGCGCTCGGTCGTTCCCGATTTCGCACGCGGCTTGAGCGAGTGATCGCCGTCCGGAATCCACTCGACGCGGATTTGCGGCGACAGCTGGTAGCCGGCAACGTCGTCGCGCGTTCCGAACACATCGCGCTCGCCCTGCAGCACGAGCATCGGGGTGGTGAGATTCTCGAGATGCGCGGTGCGGAGTTTGTTCGGCTGGCCGGGTGGATGAAACGGATAGCCGAAAATCACGGCGCCGCGGACCTTCAGTTCGTCGGCCACCAGCGTGGCCATCCGTCCGCCCATCGACTTGCCGCCGATGAAGAGACGCGGTCCGCCGCCGAGTTCCGCGGCGACCTCGCGCCACGTTTTGAGCAGCACCGGCTCGCGGTCGGGCGCGCCGCGCTTGCCCCCGGTGCGGCGCGCGGCCATGTACGGAAATTCGAAGCGGACGACGCAGATACCGCGCTCGCCCAGCTCGCGCGCGACGGTGGTCATGAACGGTGTGTCCATGGCTCCGCCGGCTCCATGGGCGAATACGTATACCTGCTCGGCGGCGTCTGGACCGTCGGTTAGGAACATCGGAGCGCAGCTTACAATCTACCGATGCGCCTGCACAATATATTTATCTCTGTCCTTTTCGCCGTCACCGCCGCGGCCGCCGCGAAAACGATCGCACCGCCGGCGATTCCGCATCCGATGGCGATGTACCTGCAAACGCTGTCGAACGACGGGAAGGACAAGGTCACCTTCCGCGCCTCGGCGGTCGGCACGCACTTCTTCCTCGAAGAGCCAGCCGGCGTGACGGTGTACGTCTACGAGGAGAGCGTCGGGTATCGGAAGGAGGCGTTTTTGAAGGGTGCGACGCTGGCAAAGGCGATGAAGAAGTACAAGTAGTTCACGAGGAGGAGCGGAGACGCGGAGGAGTTACGGAGTCAACCCGCGGTCGCTGCGGCAGAGCGTTTCCACGCGCCCATCCTCCCCCACCACCAGCGTGTCCTCGATTCGCACGCCGAGGTTGCGGTCGGGAAAATAGAGGCCGGGCTCGATCGTCACGATGTCGCCGATTTCGATTTCGTCGACGTTCGTTGCCGCCAGGGCGAAGGACGGTTTCTCGTGGACGTCGAGTCCGACGCCGTGGCCGAGGGAGTGAACGTAGCCTTCGAGCGTGGCGGGATTGGAGCGCGTCGTCGCGTAACCGCGCTGTTCGAAGAAATCGCAGACCAGCGTTTGGTAGAACGAGGCCAGCGTTCCAGCGCGCATCTCGCGCCGGGCGAGCTCGAAGGCTTCGAGGACGTCCGCGTGGAGGCGTTGAAGTTCGTCGGGAATCGGACCGACGCAGAACGTGCGGGTCAGGTCGAAGAAGTAGCCGGTCTCGCGATCGGCGGGAAAGATGTCGAGCACGATTGGCACCGAGGGACGCACGATCGCGTCCGCGTCGCCGCGGGAGTGCGGGATGCCGGCGTCGCGGCCCTGCGAGAGGATCGTGTCGTGATCTTCGAGCATGCCGAGGCGGGAGATCTCGCGGGAGACGAGGCGCTTCAGATCGCCGAGGGTGAGCGGACGGCCGTCGTGCACGAGGTGGTCGTCAGCGATGGTTGCACCGCGCAGCACTTCGCGAACGCGATCGACGACCTGCTCCGTCCGTTCGCCAACGGAGCGGACGGCGGCGATCTCCCACGCCTCTTTCCGTTTGCGCGCGAGCTGGACGAGATCGTCGCTGCCGCGCCAGACGCGCCAGCCCTTCGTTTCGAGTCCTTCCGCGATGCCGAGGTAAAGCGGGAACGGGAGATTGCCGACGATGGCGAGGGAGGATTCAGCGCCGAGCTCGCGCAGGACCACGTCGAAGAAATCGGCATACGCGGCGATCCCGTTCGGTGCGGATTTGAAAATCGCGTCGTAGCCGAAATCGTGAATGAGACGCGTAGCCAGTCCTGTCGCGGCGGCTTCGTCGCGCTCCATCGGATACGAAATCAGAATCGGATCGCGGCCGGTCAATTTGACCGCGTAGCCGCGCGTGACTTTCGCGCCGCGCGTGATCCAGCGAAACGATGGATGCAGCGCTTCGTGCATCGGCACGATGAGCGCGTCGAGCTCGCGCTCGCGCATGAGTCGGTCGAGGTCGGAGAGCATTGGGATCAGCATCATCAACCTAATCCTGCTCTTTCGCTTTCGCTCAGAGCAGGATTGGGTTTTACGCCGCTAACGAAAAGGCCGGCATGAAAGCCGGCCTTTTCGCAACGAACAAACCACTTCAGATGTTTTTGTCGATGAACTTCTGGAGCATCGGCTTCGGCATCGCGCCGATGGCGCGGTCGACCAGCTGACCGTTTTTGAAAATCATCAGGGTCGGAATCGAGGTCACGCCGAATTTCTGCGGCACGCTCTGATTCTCGTCGACGTTCATCTTGGTGATGACCGCCTTCCCCTCGTACGACGGCGCGAGCTCTTCCACGATCGGTCCGATGATGCGGCAGGGGCCGCACCACGGCGCCCAGAAGTCGACGAACACGGGCTGCTCGCTGCTCATGAGCTGCTCGAAATCCTGATCCGTAATCTCTCGTACTGCCTGCGAAGTTGTCATTCTCACGATCTCCTAAACCGGACGTTCTAAGGCCACGATTTGACCCCTTATTCCAAATCGGAATTTCGATCAGAGGGCTCCGCTTACGCTGTCTGCTCGATGCGCGGAACGGTTCGCAGTCTTCACGTTTTCGTCGTGCTGGTGGCTCTGCTGCTGGCCGCTCAGCCGCTGCTGCACAACCATCCACTCGACAGTGGCGACTCCGCGAAGACCTCCTCGGCAACCTCCTGCGCCGTCTGCGCCACGGGCGCCGGACGTCTCCCGTCCGCGACTCCCTCGGTCGCCGCGCCGCTGACCGTTCTCTACACGCTGGCCACTCCCGCGCTGCCTGAAGTTGCCACAGTGGCCTCGTTCGCGCGCAGCTCACGCGCTCCTCCCATCGTCTAGGCCTGCGCCTTCGCTTCACTCGCACGCCGAACAAGGAGGAATCGATGATTCGTCATCGCGCTATTTCCCTCGTGATGCTCTTCGCGGCCGCGCCGCTTTTCGCGCAACAGCCGCCACCGAATATCGAAGACCGCGTCAAACAGCTCGAGCAGCGGCTCGACACTCTGAATCAACAGATGACGGCCATCCGTCAGGAGCTCGATGCGCTCAAGTCGGGCTCACCCGCTCCCGCGCAGCCGGCGGATGCCGAGGATCTGACGAAGGTCGAAGTTGCGCAGGCGCCTGCGGCCTCCGCGGCCGGCACCCCGCCGCCTTCGATCGGCGACGTCACCACCATCAACAACCCATCCGATCCAGGCGCGTCGAAAGTCTTCAACCCCGACACCTCCGTCATCGGCAACTTCCTCGGCAAAGTGGGCCAGCCGAACCCGTACGAATTCGGCCCCGACGACATCCGCCGTCCGATGAATCTTGATGAAGCCGAGGTTGCGTTCGAAGCGTTTATCGACCCGTATGCGAAGGGGAAATTCTTCTTCTCCATCACGAAAGCAGGCATCGACGTCGAAGAAGGCTATGCGCAGTTCGTGACGCTGCCATTCGATCTCACCGCGAAGGCCGGCAAGTTCAAGGCTCTCTTCGGCAAGGACAACACGTGGCACGCACACGTGAGGCCATGGGTCGATCAGCCGCTGGTCATTCACAACTTCTTCGGCGACGAAGGCTTCAACGACGACGGCATCTCCGTCAGCAAGTCGATCAACAACCCGTGGAACACGTACATCGAAGCGACCGGCGAAGTCTTCGAAGGCGGCGTCGCGAACGTGTTCGAACGGCGCGGATTGAACGATCTCGTCTACAACGCGCACCTCAAAGCCTTTCACGACATCAGCGAGAACAACAACGTCGAAGTCGGCACCAGCTACGCGCGCGGCACGCTCAACGATGTCCACAACCAGTTCGCCGGAATCGATGTGACCTATCGCTGGAAGCCGCCGCAACGCGGCCTGTACAACTCATTCATCGCACGTCTCGAAGCGATCGAGAACCGGCGCGGTGACGCGAACAACACGCTGCGCGGCTTCTATGCGTCGGCCGATTACCAGCTCACCCGCCGCCTTTTCACCGGCGTGCGCATCGACTCATCGGACCGCTTCGTATCCGGCGCGACGCCGACCGACCGCGGCGTCTCGGCCACGCTGACGTTCTGGCCTTCCGAGTTCAGCCAGCTACGCGGCCAGTTGCGCCGTATGCGCTACGGCGACGCCGGCAAGTCGGTGACTGAACTTCTGCTGCAACTGCAATTCTCAATCGGCGCCCACGGCGCGCACTCGTTCTAAGGAGCTATCAAATGCAACGCATCATCCTTTTGCTCGCATCACTCGCACTCGCAGCGAACACCTTCGCCGCCGACAAACTGAAAGTCGTCACCGCAACCGAAGATCTGGCCTCGCTCACGCGCGAAGTCGGTGGCGACCGCGTCGACGTCACCTCCATCGGCAAGGGCTACCAGGACCCGCACTTCATCGAGCCCAAGCCGAGCTTCCTCCTGCTGCTGAAAAACGCCGACCTCCTCGAAGTCATCGGACTGGAGTTGGAGATCGGCTGGCTTCCGCCGCTGCTCGATCAGAGCCGCAACAACAACATCCGTCCCGGCTCTCCCGGCTACCTCGACGTTTCGCAGGGCGTGGAGATTCTCGACCATCCCTCCGCAGGGGTGAATCGGTCGATGGGAGACGTCCATCCCGGCGGTAATCCGCACTACTGGCTGGATCCCGCAAATGCCGTCCGCATCGCGATTCAGATCCGTAACCGGCTGGCGCAGCTGCGGCCGGCCGACACCACCTACTTCGATCAACGCCTCAACGGGTTCAAGCTGCGCATCAACGACGCGAACAAACGCTGGGTCTCGGAGATGGCACCGTTCAAGGGAGCGAAAGTCATCAGCTACCACAATTCCTGGCCGAACTTCGCGAAGCACTTCGGCCTCAACGTCGTCGAGCACGTCGAACCGAAACCGGGTATCCCACCGTCGCCCTCGCACACGCTCGATCTCATCAACCTGATCAAACGCGAAGGCGTCAAAGCCATCATCATGGAACCGTACTTCGACAGCAAGACGCCGCAGTCGATCGCCGAAAAAACAGGCGCGAAGGTGGTCGTGCTCTACCCCTCGGTCGGCGGCAAGGCCGGTCTTGATGATTATTTCAAAACCTTCGACTACGACATCAATGAATTGGTAAAGGCGCTCAAGTAATGGAGATGCTTCAGTTTCTCGTTCTGCCGTTTCTGGCCGGTCTCGTGCTCACCGGCATTCACGCATACCTCGGCGTTCACGTCGTCGAGCGCGGCGTCATCTTCGTCGATCTCTCGCTCGCTCAAATCGCCGCGCTCGGGACGACAGTCGCGCTGCTGGCCGGCTTCGATGTGCATAGCACTACGAGCTACTTCTGGTCCCTCGGCTTCACGATCGTCGGTGCGGCGATCTTCGCGCTGACGAAAGTGAAGCGCGAGACGCGCATCCCGCAGGAAGCGATCATCGGCATCGTCTACGCCGTCTCCGCCGCCGCGGCCATCCTGGTGATGAGCAAGGCCCCGCAGGAGACCGAGCATCTCAAAGACATGCTGGTCGGCAACATCCTGGCGGTGAACACAGCCACGGTCATCAAGACCGCGGTGCTCTACTCGCTGGTCGGCCTCTTCCACTTCATCTTCCGGAAGAAGTTCCTGGCCATCTCCGTCGGCGCGCACACGGGGACGAACAACGGCGAGGTCACGAATCTCAAGTTCTGGGACTTTCTCTTCTACACATCATTTGGATTCGTAGTGACGTCTTCCGTCGCTATCGCCGGCGTACTGCTCGTCTTCTCGTACCTGATCGTCCCCTCGGTGGCAGCGATGCTCTTCGCGACATCGATCGGCAAACGGCTCGCTATCGGCTGGAGCATGGGCGCGCTCGTCACGCTCGCGGGCGTCCTGCTCTCGTTCAGGCTCGACCTGCCGACCGGCGCAACGATCGTCTGCACGTTCGGCATCGCCTTGATGTTGATGGCAATCGCGCGAGTGATCGTAAAGCCGAAGCTGGCGTAGGTTTATCTGCGTTCATTTGCGTCATCTGCGGAGTAATCTCCGCAGATGGCATGAGCCTCGCTCTTGTGTCCGGTAATGTCCGACACCCCCTACGGCCGGGAGCGGCGATCGTTTCCGCGGCCGCCCCTCTGGCTCAATCTCCTTCTCCTGGTCATCGCGGCGGCGACGTTTGCGTACGCGAAGCATCAGCGCGATGTCATCGAGACCAAGACCTCGATCCTCTTCAAACGCAACGCGAACTCGCCGGCGGAGTTGAATCGCATCCGCGACGAACTGTCGCAGGCGGACCTGACGCAGGCCCAGCTCAATCGCGAAATCGACGGGCGCATGCAATATCTGAAGACGCTGCAGAGCG
>DASYJY010000067.1:0-26084 GCA_035995985.1 Thermoanaerobaculia bacterium
GAGGCCAGGATTCGACGGCGGACGGCCGGTCACCCACGTCCCGCTGACCTGGCCCGTTGTGTCATCGAAGGCGAGGCGGCCGTCGCCGCGTTTGCGCGTCGCCCAGCCGAACACCTTCGTGTAGAACTCCGCCGAGCGTTCGATATCTGTGGCCGGGATTTCGATGTAGCAGATCTTTCCGTTGGCTGGGGTTGGCGACATGAACGGCTCCTTCTTTTCAGAGCGAAGTGTAGACACCGTGCGACGGACTCAGAATGATCAAATTCGGTCTTTCTTCTCACGAAAGCCCGCCGTGCGCATGCCGCGAAGGAAACCGCGCATCGCCGCAATGGGGTGATCCGGAACTAGCGTGATCACACCTCGCCTGGCGATTACCTGAAACTCCTGACCGGGTCGGATGTCGTTGCGGGCACGCACGTCCTTCGGGATCACGACCTGATACTTCGACGAAACTCTCGTACGGCTCATCTGTCAATCCTACGACAGTGACCGAATACACCGAAGACGACATACGTTTCCATTCGAACATGTCCGATCCCAACGCCCCCCTTCGCGCGGCGATGCTCAGCGCGGTCCTCACCATCGAGCCGCGTCCCGCCGATCCATTCGAGCTTCGCGTGCCCGTCGTTCGCCGCGTCATGCCGCGCATCACGCCGCCGCTGGATCTCCGCGTCATTCCGTTTCGGTATCGGGTCACCGAGGATGGCATCGAAGCGGTTCGGCCGAAATGCGATCACGGGCGGCGGCGTTCTCGCGCGCGTTCATGATCAGCCTCAGCAGAATTTCCAAGCAGTACGGGCGGCAGCTCGTCTTTGTCGACGCATCCTTTCAGCTCAATCCCGGCGAACGCGCCGGCCTCGTCGGGCCGAACGGCTCGGGCAAGACGACGTTGTTTCGCATGATCGTCGGCGAGGAATCGCCGGACGACGGCGACGTCTCCGTTCCGAAGAAGATGACCATCGGCTACTTCCGGCAGGACATCGAAGAGATGTCCGGGCGCTCCGTGCTCGACGAAGCGATCGCCGGCAGCGGGCGGCTCGGCGATCTGCATCACGAGTTGGAGGCGCTGCAGAACGCGATGTCTGATCCTGATCGCATCAATGAAATGGACGCGATCCTCGATCGCTTCGGACACGTCCAAGAGGATTACGCACACCTCGGCGGCTACGAGCTCGAAGCGCGCGCGCGCGAAGTCCTGCACGGACTCGGTTTCGAGGACGACCGCGTCGACGGCGACGTTGGCGCGCTCAGCGGCGGCTGGAAGATGCGCGTGGCCATGGCCAAAGTCCTTCTCGGCCGCCCCGACGTGCTGCTGATGGACGAGCCGACCAACCATCTCGACATCGAATCGATCATCTGGCTCGAAGATTTTCTCAAGCGGTACGACGGCTCGCTGCTGATGACTTCGCACGACCGTGAATTCATGAATCGCGTCGTTACGAAGATCGTCGAGATTGATGAGGGCGACCTCGTCACCTACTCCGGCAACTACGAGTTCTACGAGCGCGAGCGCGCCATTCGCGAGACCAATCGCGAGGCCGCGTATGCGCGGCAGCAGTCGATGCTCGCGAAGGAGCAGCGCTTCATCGACCGCTTCGCTGCCCACGCCGCCAAAGCGGCGCAAGTGCAGAGCCGCGTGAAAGCGCTCGACAAAATCGAGAAACTCGAGCCGCCGAAAAAGCGCAAGACGATGAAGTTCGACTTCCGGAAGCCGGCGCGCTCCGGCGACGATGTCGTCACGCTGAAACACGTTTCGAAGTCGTACGGCAAGCGGCCGATCTACGACGGCTTCGATTTTCTGGTCCGCCGCGGCGAGCGCTGGTGCGTGATGGGAAAGAACGGCGCGGGCAAATCGACGCTGCTGAAAATGGTCTCCGGCTCGATCGAGCCTGACGCCGGCGCCGTCCGCCTCGGCGCGTCGCTGAAGATGGGCTATTTCTCGCAGCAGGCCTTCGACGTCCTCGATCCGAACCTCACCGTCTGGGAGCAGATTCAGAAAGACTTCCCGCTCGAATCGATCGGCACGCTGCGCAGCCTCCTCGGCGCGTTCCAGTTCTCCGGCGACGAGGTGGAAAAGAAAATCCGTTCGCTCTCCGGCGGCGAACGCTCACGGCTCGTGCTCGCGCGCATGCTGCTCGATCCGCCGAACTTCCTCGTGCTCGACGAGCCGACCAACCATCTCGATCTCGCCACGAAGGAGATGCTCGTCGAAGCGCTGCACGATTTCGAAGGAACGATGCTCTTCGTCTCGCACGACCGCATGTTCCTGCGCGGCCTCTCGAATCGCGTGCTCGAGCTCCCCGAGGAGCGCGGCGCGGCGCCGAAGGTGTACGGCGGGAGTTACGTGGAGTACGTGAACGCCAGCGGCCACGAAGCGCCGGGCGTCCACGCGTAAACAGCTCGTACGCCGTCCGGTTATCAGTCACGTCCTTCGACGTCCTTCGCCGCTCGGCCGAAGCGCTCAGGATGACAGTCGGGGATTCTCGTGTTGGAGCGAACCGTGAAACTTGGAATCGAAGACTTTGAGTACTCGCATCTCTATGACAACGCGCGGCTGCAGGAGCTGGCGCTGGCGTTTGACCGGTATCTGTCCACGAATGACACTCCGCTGTTTCAGCGGTTCGAGTCGTATCGGATCGGGATGCAGAGCGGGATCGCGTCCGGAGGGTTGACCAAACCGGAAGAGTCGGCGCTGCTCATCGCGGTGAGCCGTCCGTTGGGAAACTTTCTGGAGCAACTGTTCCAGACGGATGCCTCGGCGATCGTGGCGCGGACCCAGCGGGATGCCGAGGTCGCGCGATTCAAGAAGGAATTCGTGGCGAAGAGGGTGGCGAAGGTGGCGGGCGTGCCGGAGGACGACCGCGGCGCCGCCGTCGATGTCCTCATCCGCAGCATCGCCCCCGGACAGGAACACGATCTCGAATTCGCGATTGCCGTCACCGCCAACCGGCTGCTCGACTTCGAGCGCGAGTATCCGCGCAGCGCGAAGACGCCGTCGCCGTCGCCGCAAACGCGCGCGGCGCTCGCGCAGTTGCGCGACGAGTTGCGCGCATCGGGCGCGTTCGCCGACGCCATCGTGAAACGCGAGTACGTCGAATCGAACGAAGCCATCGCACGCGAGGCGGCCACAGTCCATGCGCTCGGCGATCTGCTCGTTGAATGGCTGGCCGGACGCTGGAAAGCTGGAGCGTTCGGAGGATGGACATCGTTCCGGCTGCCGAAGCCGCTCGTTTTCGATCACCTCGTGGAAACGGAACGCGTCGATGCCCACAGCGTCGTCGGACCGGAAGACGACTACCGCCGCCGCGACGGGTTCAAGCTCACCGATCCGCGCATGACGCCGCGCGAAGTCACCGACGAGGCGCACTACTGCATCTACTGCCACGAGCGAAAGAAGGACTCGTGCGCGACGGGTTTTTCTATCGACGCTGACAAGTTCAAAGTCAATCCGCTGGGCGTGCCGCTGACCGGCTGCCCGCTCGACGAGCGCATCGGCGAGATGAACGCGCTGCGCAAAGACGGCGACTCCATCGCCGCGCTGGCTATCGTCATGATCGATAACCCGATGTGCCCGGGCACCGGTCACCGCATCTGCAACGACTGCATGAAGTCATGCATCTTTCAGAAGCAGGACCCGGTCAACATCCCGCAGATCGAGACCGGCGCGCTGACGGACGTGCTATGGCTGCCATGGGGCTTTGAGATCTATTCGCTGCTGACGCGCTGGAATCCGCTGCACGTGCGCCGTCCGATGGCCCTCCCCTACAACGGCAAGAACGTCCTCGTGGTCGGCCTCGGACCGGCCGGCTACACGCTGGCGCACTACCTCGCGAACGAGGGATTCGGCGTGGTGGCTATCGACGCGTTGAAGATCGAACCGATTGATGAAACGTGGCTGCGCGAGCCGATCCGCGATGCCCACAAGGTTCTCTGGGAAGAGCTCGACGAGCGCATCCTGGCGGGCTTCGGCGGCGTGTCGGAGTACGGCATCACCGTGCGCTGGGACAAAAATTTCCTAAAAGTGATCCGGATCGCGCTGGAGCGGAAGAACAACATCCGCGTTTACGGCGGCGTGCGTTTCGGCGGGACGCTGACCATCGAGGACGCCTTCGATACGCTCGGCTTCGATCACATCGCCATCGCCGCCGGCGCCGGCACGCCGACGATCGTGCGGATGAAGAACAACCTCATTCGCGGCATCCGTAAGGCCAGCGATTTTCTGATGGCGCTGCAGTTGACGGGTGCGGGGAAACGTTCGGCGATGGCCAACCTGCAGGTGCGTCTGCCGGCCGTCGTCATCGGCGGCGGGCTGACGGCGATCGATACGGCCACGGAGCTGTTTGCGTACTACCCGTTGCAAGTGGAGAAGCTGCTCGATCGCTACGAAACGCTGTCCGGCGAATTCGGCGAAGCGGTCGTACGCGGCGGCTATGACGGCGAAGAACAAATCATCCTGAACGAGTTCCTCACACATGGCCGCGCGGTGCGCGCGGAGCGGGAGCGCGCTTTTTCCAACGGTGAAGAACCGAACTTCATCCCGCTCGTTCGCGCGTGGGGCGGCGTGACCATCGCCTATCGCAAGCTGATCAGCGACGCGCCGGCGTATCGCCTCAATCACGAAGAAGTGATCAAGGCGTTCGAGGAAGGGATCGCGTATGCGGAGAGTCTCTCGCCGATCGAAGCGGTGGCCGACGAATTCGGCCATGTGAAGTCGCTCCTCTTCGAAAAACAAATCGTCGAAGACGGGCGCTGGAAGGACTCCGGCAATGTCATCGAGCTCCCCGCGCGCAGCGTGATGGTGGCGGCGGGAACGAGTCCCAATGTCATCTACGAGAAAGAACATCCGGGCACCTTCAAGCTGGACAAATACGGACAGTTCTTTCAGAGCTTCGCGACGTCGGACACGGAGCTCATCGAAGTGGACGGCAATACCGAGACCGGCTTCTTCACGTCGTATCAACGCGGCGCAAAACGGATCACCTTCTACGGCGACAACCATCCGCGTTATGCCGGCAACGTCGTCAAAGCGATGGCGTCGGCGAAGGACGGCTATCCGTTCGTGACGAAACTCTTCGCGCACGAGTTGATGTCGCTCGACCGCTCGCCGGAAGCGCAGACCGTACGCGAGTCGCAATGGAGCGATCTCCTTAGCACACTCGACGACGGGCTGCTGCCGGTCGTGCATCAGGTCAATCGCCTCACCCCGACGATTGTCGAAGTGGTGATCCGCGCGCCGTTCGCCTCGCGTCACTTCGAGCCCGGCCAGTTCTTCCGCCTGCAGAACTTCGAAGCGAATGCACCGGTAGTCGACGGAACCAGTCTGACGATGGAAGGGATCGCGCTCACCGGCGCGTGGACCGATCCGGAGCGCGGCCTCTTGTCGCTGATCGTCCTCGAGCTCGGCGGATCGTCGCGGCTCGTCGCGCAACTCAAGATTGGCGAGCCGGTCGTGGTCATGGGTCCCACGGGCGCTCCGACCGAAATCCCTCACAACGAAACCGTTCTCCTCGCTGGCGGCGGCCTCGGCAACGCCGTCCTCTTCTCCATCGCCCGCGCCTTCAAAGAGGGTGGATGCAAGGTCGTCTACTTCGCCGGCTATAAGAAAAAGGACGATGTCTTCAAACGCGACGAGATCGAAGGCGGCACTGATCAGGTGATCTGGTCCGTCGACGCCGGCGATCCGATCGTGCCGCGCCGGCCGCAGGACCGCGGCTTCACCGGCAACATCGTGCAGTCGATGCTGAGTTACGCGCAGAACGCGCCGGAGACCGACCTTCGCAACGTGACGCGCCTCATCGCCATCGGCTCCGACGGCATGATGCGCGCCGTCAAAGACGCGCGGCACGGAGTCCTCGCGCCGTACCTCAACGACACACACGTCGGCATTGGCTCGATCAACTCGCCGATGCAATGCATGATGAAACAGGTGTGCGCGCAATGCCTCCAGCGTCACGTCGATCCGATCACCGGCAAGGAGTCGTTCGTCTTCTCCTGCTTCAATCAGGACCAGCCGCTCGACAGCGTCGACTTCACGAATCTCCGCGCGCGCCTGCGGCAAAACACCGTCGTCGAGAAGATGACGAATCTCTGGCTGACGCGGCTGCTCGCAAAAGCGAATGCGACGATCGCCGAGGTACCATTGGGCGCGTCATGAAACACAAGCGTTCAGAAACCGAGGAAGTAGTCGAGCTTACGCCGGAAGAGATCGCCGAACTCGACGACCGCGCCGACGCCGTCGAGCGCGGGGAGTACGTCGACGGCGATGAGGTAATTCGGCGTCTTCGCACCGGCTACTATGCGAAGACTGCTCCTTGAGCCGCGCGCCGAGCGTGAGATTGCGGTCGCCTCGAAATGGTGGCGCAATAACCGATACAAGGTTCCGTCAGCGTTCGATGATGATCTCGCTGACGCATTGATTGAGCTTCGCATTGAACCGGCCCTCGGTGTTTCGGTCGCGGGCGCAAGACGTTCGAATGTGCGACGGTTGACTCTCCAGCGTGTGCGTTACTACATCTACTACCGGGTGAACGACGACGATGCAGTGGTCGTGCTGTCGATACGACACACGGCCCGTCGCCCGCCGCGGGGACTCTGACCAGACGCCTTCGCGAGTCAATTCCGTCGATGCGCCGAGGTACTCTTGCGACGTCATGAATCAACCAGGAGTTGACGCCGAAGAAGACGTGGAGCTGAGTCCCGAAGAGCGCGCGGACCTCGACGCAGGGATGGAAGAAGCCGAGCGCGGCGAAGGCATGGACGCGTTCGAATTTCTTCGTCAGCTCCGCGCCGGAACTTGGCGCGACCCCGGGGTAAATAAAGACGAAGAAGCGTCTCCCGATGGAGAGTACGAGCTCGCTCCGGAGGATGAAAATGCCTTGGAAGAGAGCATCGCCGAGCTCCAACGCGGAGAGTGCGTAACCGCGAAAGACCTTCTCACCGAGTTTCGAGCAATTTGCGTTCGTGATGGCGATGACGATCTCTGGCCGCTCCTAATCTCGGAGTGCGCTCGCCGCGAAACATCGGAAGCACGGCAACGGTCGTTCGAGCTTGGCGACAACGCTGCGAAAGCCCTCGCAGAAGAACTCAGAGCGACCTTCGAGCGGTTGCTCGAGACTCCGGCGATCGGCCCGCTAGTGCCAACTCGCAAGAGAAAGTTCATGCGTCGCGTTTATCTCGCGCGAACGGAGTACTACGTCTACTACCTCAACAGCGCGCCGGGGATCGAGATCCTCGCGCTGTGGCACGCCTCCCGCCGCCCTCCCCGCGCGCTGTGAAACAATCGCCGGCGATGTTCGATCTCCCGGCCGACACCATCGAAGTCATCGTGCGTCTCTTCGCCGCCGCCGCGATCGGCGCTTGTATCGGACTCGATCGCGAAGTGCGGCGCAAGCCGGCCGGGATGCGCACGCATGCGCTGGTGGCGCTTGGGTCGGCGCTGGTAACGCTGGTCGTGGTCCGGTTCGATCCGGCGGCGGTGCATGTGGACGCGATCAGTCGCGCGATTCAGGGGATCATCGCCGGCGTTGGATTCCTCGGCGGCGGTGCGATTCTGAAGGCGGAGCATGAGATGGTCAGCGGACTTACGACAGCCGCGTCGATCTGGCTGGTGGCGTCGCTCGGGATTGCGTGCGGCGTCGGGCAGTGGGTGGCGGCGCTGATCGCGCTCGCGTTCGCGCTGATCATTCTCATCGTTGGCGGGCCAGTCGAAGGACTTGTGCATCGCATCGCCAGCCGGCGCAAGCTTCCGCCTGACCTGCCGACGACGTAGCGGATTACCGCCGGATTCGTCCCTCTTCGACCATCAGACAGCGGTCCTGCACCACTTTGATTCCGGCCTCGGCGAGCCGTTGCGCGGCTTCGTCGTTGCGGATGCCAAGCTGGAACCAGACGCTCTTCGGCTTCGCGGCGATGATGTCGTCGACGTGCGGCGGGATGTCAGTCGGGCGCCGGAACACGTTGACCATATCGATGGGGCGACCAACATCGGCCAGCTTGCGAAACACCGCCTTGCCGAGGATCTCTGTGACGTCGGGGTAGTAAACGGGCACGGGGATGATGTCGTAGCCGGCCTCGGCCATGTGCGCAGGGACGTAGTACCCAGCCTGATCGGCGTGCGACTCGGGCTTGATGCCGAGGACAGCGATGGTCTTTGTGTCGCGGATCACGGCGGCGATCCCGGCGGCGTCATTAATTAGGTTTGTTTTCCAGTCGGTCATGACGGCGCAGAGTAGCAAAAAGTAAGCTACCGTATCGTGATTCAGCGATGTTGTTCCACGGAATAACTAAATTGGCGCGGCGTTGTTCTTCGCGATCAACCCGAGTCCAATCCACAAAAAAAGTGAGGTCCACGACCTGATGAAACGCGCAGCTTTCGTTGCCCTGTTGTTCGTCGCCCCGCTCACCGCGTTCGCTTCAACGCCGACGCAAGCCGTCATCGTGATGACGAAGCCGAGCACGCACTTCGCCGCGAAGTCACTGTCGGCGATGCTCGATCCAAACGTCAGCGCCGATGAGCGCGACGTTCGCGAACTGCCCGGCATCAACGGCTTCGCGGCCAACCTGACCGATGCCGAAATCGCCGCGCTGAAAGCGTCGGGCACGACCGTCTCGATCGAGCCTGATCTGGAGCGCCACGCGCTGATCGACACCGTGACGGCGGGCAAGCAGACCATTCCATTCGGAATGACCAGCGTCAACGCGACAGCGGTGTGGCCTGTGACGCGCGGCAAGTCGCTGGCGAACGGACCGGCCATTCACGTGGCCATCATCGACACCGGCATCGACTACAACTACTCGGAGTTGTCCGGCGTTTTCAAGGGCGGCTTCAACTTCGTCAACCGCACAGGCGATCCTCTCGATGACGCCGGCCACGGAACGCACGTCGCCGGAATCATCGCAGCCGCGAATGACGGCGCGGGAGTCGTGGGCGTCGCGTCCGACGTCGACATCTATTCGCTGAAGGTTCTCGATACCTGCGGCAGCGGGCCCACTAGCGGCATCATTCAGGCCGTGCAGTGGGTCGTGGACAAGAAGAAAGAGATCGGCGGCAACTGGATTATCAATCTCTCGCTTGGCGCGACCAAAAAATCCGACCCGGAGCAGGCGCAGTTCAAGACCGCCACCGATGCCGGAATCCTCGTTTTCGCAGCTTCGGGAAACGATTACCCGGACTCGACGGGCCTCGCGTATCCGGCCGGATATCCGAACGTGGTTTCCGTTGGTGCCGTCGAGAAGACAAACGCGATCGCCACATTTTCGCAGCGAGGAGCAGATCTGAAACTCGTCGCTCCAGGTTGTGAGGTCTGCAGCAGCGCAGATTCGACCACCTGGGTGGGGATCGTGTCGACCTTTGTGTCACCGATGGTTGCGATCGATGACGGGCGCAATCTCGCTGCGACCAGAGCCGAATACGTCGACACCACGACGGCAGCCAACCCCCTCGATTTCGCGGCTTGCCCGCCAGCAACCGCGGGGATCAGTGGCACGTTCGTGAGTTGTGGCTTTGGCGGCGCAACTGACTTCCCGGGATCGGTGAAGGGCAAGATCGCCTTGGTATCGCGTGGCAATTCCATTACCTTCTATGACAAAGCCAAAAATGCGCTGAAAGCCGGCGCCACCGCCATCGTGATGTTTGACAACGTCGCCGAGGAACCTATTACGCCCGTCTTCGCCACTGCAGCAGCAACTTCTGCGGAGCTCGACGCCTCCGCTCCGTTCCTCATGATCTCGCAGGCAGACGGGCAGGCGCTCCTCGCAACGCCGAACGTGAAGCTCACTCTCAGCACCGGCTTCGAGCAGTTCGCGTACGAACAGGGAACTTCCATGTCGTGCCCGTACGCGGTTGGTGCCGCCGCGCTGGTGTGGGCTGCCTCTCCCAACTCCACCGCAGCCAACGTTGCAAACGCCCTTGAGCAGACGGCGAAGGACCTCGGGACTCCTGGCAAAGACGACGTCTTCGGCTACGGTCTCGTCAATGCCCTCGACGCCGCCAAGATGCTCAACCCGGCCGCATTCAGTACCGGTCCGGTGATCGGGCCGGTCACTGGCCGGATGGCCGGACGCCGTGGACACTGACGCTTCGTGTAGGTGAACTCTGAAAGCGGCGCCTTCGGGTGCCGCTTTCATTTCATGGACATCTTTCCAGATGTTAGACTTCGGTTCGCTCAACTTCAAAGGAAAGGAGCGAAGCGGATTCTTTCGTGGTTCTCACATCACTGGAAGTCCTACTGTCCCCGGTAACCCTCGCATTCAGCAAAAACAAGGAACCAAGAATGAACCGAATCTTACCAGCGATATGTTGTCTCCTCTTTGTCCAAACAGCATTCGCAGGAAACGGCCAGATCGTGCCAAAAGCCAATGCGGTACCGGGCCGATACATCGTCACTGTAAATGCAGCCTATGATATCGACACGGTTCGTGCCTACGCCGCGCAGCTCGGCGGGACCGTTACCGACGTTTGGTATTACGCTGTTTTTGGCTTCGCGATGCAAAGCTCCACGCAGGTCGCTACAACACTATCCCAGGACTCCCGTGTTACAGCCGTTGAGCAAGACGATGCTGGTGATTCACCAGGCGTATGTCCGATAACACAACATTACCCTTCCGGCACTTGCGCTGACGGCTCGATCCCGTGGCAGCTGGATGCGATGGACAGTTCGGAGGGGACCACTCCTAACGGGTATCAAGGAATTAACCACCTGGACGGTGGATATACCTATCACTACACTGGGTCTGGCGTAAGAATATACAGCATCGATTCAGGAATTCATGATCATGCGGATATCTCGGGGCGTCTCGTTTCGGGGGTTTCTCTCGTGTATGATGGACACGGAACCGACGATTTGACCGGCCATGGGACGACTTGCGCAAGCATCGCCGCGGGCACAAAAATGGGGCCGGCAAAGAATGCCGAACTAATTGCCGTAAGAGCCTGGGACAATGTGACGTCCGCTTCGGCTCTTATCACCGCCCTCAACTGGGTTGCTACCGACATCATGACCCGCAGCGGATCGTTTAGAGCGGTTGTACTCATCGAGGCCCAGTTGGGCGCAAGCAATGCGATAGACACTGCGGCTCGAAAAGTGGCGCAGATGGCCGTCGTGGTGACCGCAGCAGGCAATTTCGCGCAAGACTCATGCCAGCTTAGCCCTCAGCGTATTCCTGAAGTTATCGTGGCTGCCGCAGTTCAGAGGACCGGTGCGTACGAGACCGATAAATACGCCATCGCGCCGTTTAGCGGAGCTGGAGCTTGCGTAGCGCTCCTGGCTCCGGGGGTAGCCGTCGGTGGAGCTCATTGGATCTATGGTGACTACAATTGCAATCCGGGAACGGATGGCACGTCACCAGCCACCGCTTTAACAGCAGGAATGGCTGCTCTCTATCTCGAAAGGTATCCGGACAGCTCGAATGCTCAGATTAAACAGCTAATGCTAGCTAATGCTAGCAATGAACACATTGCGGGCAATCTGCGTGGCGCGCCGAGTCTTTTCGTACAACGACCACCAAGCGACTACGTCACGACGCCGGAGAACTGCATGCCATGCCAATATAGACCGAATGGCTGCAATGTTGTTGGCCAATAACGCTCTGAAGGGAACGCGGCGCCTTCGGGCGCCGCGTTTTTTATTGGTAGACTTCCGACTCAATTTCAAGCGAGGACCACAATGATGAAGCGCATCACGTTCGCCGTCCTTTTTCTGGCCGTTTCATCGGCTGCATTCGCGCAGCAGACGCAGCGCTACATCGTCGGGATGAAGTCGGATGCCGTGCACGCCGCGAAGCGCGCCGTGTTCGCGGACCGCATCACCGAGGACTTCCAATATCTCGACTCGTTCGTCGCGAATCTGACGGATGCCGAAGTGCAGACGCTGCGGACCGATCCGTCCGTTCGGTATGTGGAGAGCGCCGACATCAAGTTCTTCGCGCTCGATGCGACGGGGCCCGCGCAGCACATCGCGCCGCTGTCGCATCCCGCGAATGCGCAGGTGACGCCGTACGGAATCAACATGGTCCGCGCTCCCATCCTCTGGCCGATCGCGAAGGGAGACGGGATCAACGTCGCCATCGTCGATACCGGAATCGACTACACGCATCCCGAGCTCAAAGATCACTATCAGGGCGGCTTTAATGCCGTGACCGGAACGAACGACCCGCGGGATGACGACGGGCATGGGACGCATGTCGCCGGCACGATCGGCGCGGCAGACAACGGGATCGGAGTGGTCGGAGTTGCTCCCAATGTGAAGCTCTGGTCGGCGAAGGTGTTGTCGCCGGACGGCAGCGGCAAGGCGACGGGAAGCAACGCGACGATCGCGTCGGGGCTGAACTGGGTGCTTTCGAAAAAGACGGAGTTGGGCGGCAACTGGATCGTCAACATGTCACTCGGCCAATGCACCGACCAATCCGTGAGCGATCAATGTTCTCCGACCCCTTCCGCGACGATGCAGTCCGCATGTCAGAGGCTCGCCGACGCGGGGGTGCTGGTTTTCGCCGCGAGCGGCAATGACTCCACCTTGAGTCACGTCGCCACCGTGAGCTACCCGGCTGCATTTTCCAGCGTCATCGCGGTGGGTGCACTCGATTCGACAAAGACCATCGCCACCTTTTCGAATCAGGGTCCGGAGATCGCGGTGGCGACTCCGGGCGTCGGCGTTTTCTCGACCTACATCGTCGGCCAGGGAGTCAACGCATTCCTGACGACACCGGCTGCGTCCTTCGACAATTTCGCGCTGACGGGATCGGCCAAAGGGACACAGAGCGGTCAATACGTCTACTGCGGCATCGGCGCCACCGCCGCCGATTTTCCCAGCTCGGTCAAGGGCAACATCGCGCTCATTCAGCGCGGAAGCGCCACGTTCAACTTAAAAACCAGGAACGCGCTCACCGCAGGCGCGAAGGCGGTGGTCATCTACAACTGCTCGATCGCTGCGACACCGGCCACGTGTGGCAACGATTCACCTAGCGGATGGACACTGATTGGAAAGGTGAATGCGACCACCGGTCAGAAAGATCCCGCCTGTGACAATGGCACAAGCTCGAATTGCAAGGATGACCCGGCCGATCTCGCGTTCGCGTGGCCGGTAGACCTCGGCATTTCCAACGCGGACGGCGAAGCGCTGCGCACAGCTTCCTCGCGCTCTGCCCTCACGGCAACAACTGTCGTCGACGATTACGAAACCCTGAACGGAACGTCGATGGCCTGTCCGCACGCCGTCGGCGTCGCGGCGCTGGTTTGGAGCGTCGCGCCAACCGCGTCCGCCTCCGCGGTGAAGACTGCCCTCTTCAATTCGGCGACGGACCTCGGCGCGGCAGGCAGAGACACTACGTTCGGCTTCGGTCTCCTCGACGCGTACGGCGCGGCGAGGCTGCTCAATCCAGGCGCGTTCCAGGTGCACGCACGCCTTCAGGGACGGCGCGGACACTGACGAACTTCCGCTTATCGATGCAAAGGGGAGGACGGGCTTCCGCGTCGGCCCGAGGAGTGCACACGCTCGTTCGGGGCTAGAATGCGGCCGCCGCGCGGAGCCGCGCGGGATCACGTTTGACGGAGAACGAAGCGATGCGGATCGGCGTACCGGCTGAGATCAAGAACAACGAGTACCGCGTGGGGATGACGCCCTCGGGCGCGCAGGACCTCACCACGGACGGCCACACCGTCTACATCCAGTCCGGCGCCGGCAACGGCAGCGGCTTCGCCGACGAGGAGTACACCGCCGCTGGCGCGACGATCCTCTCCACCGCCGACGAGGTCTACGAGCAGTCGGACATGATCGTGAAAGTCAAAGAGCCGATCGACGCCGACCTCGCGCGCCTCAAAGACGGACAACTTCTCTTCACCTATCTCCATCTCGCGCCGGTGCCCGATCTCACCGCCTCGCTGCTGAAAAAGAAAATCACCGGCATCGCCTACGAGACCATCACCGACGAGCGCAAACGGACGCTCCCACTGCTCACGCCGATGTCGGAAGTAGCGGGACGGATGTCGGTGCATGTCGGCGCGTACTACCTCCACAAACCGAACAACGGCCGCGGCGTGCTCCTCGGCGGTGTGCCGGGAACGCTGCCGAGCGACGTCGTCATCATCGGCGGCGGCGTGGTCGGCACCAACGCGGCAAAGATGGCCGTCGGGCTCGGCGCGCGCGTCACGATTCTCGACAACAATCTCGATCGCCTGCGTCAGCTCGACGACATCTTCCGCGGCACGGTTCAGACGTGGGCTTCGAGTGGAGCGCATCTCGCCGAAGCCTGCAAACGCGCCGACCTCCTCATCGGCGGCGTCCTCATTCCAGGCGCCTCGGCGCCGAAGCTCGTCACGCGCGAAATGGTGCGCAGCATGAAGAAAGGTTCCGTCATCGTCGACGTGGCCATCGACCAGGGCGGCTGCGTCGAAACGGCGCACGCGACGACGCATTCGGATCCCGTCTACGAAGTCGATGGCGTCATCCACTACTGCGTCGCCAACATGCCCGGCGCGGTGCCGCGCACGTCGACGATCGCGCTGACGAATGCCACGCTGCCGTACACGCGGAGGCTGGCGTCGCAAGGATTTAAGGATGCCATCGCTGATCCCGGATTGGCCGAGGGTGTCAATGTTTATGACGGGAAAATCACCTATAAAGCGGTGGCCGACTCGCAGGGACGCGAATACACAGCCCTCGATAAGTTACTGTAATCTGCGGGCGTGAATACGCGTAAAACCCATACCCTCACTCTCATCACAATCGTACTTTTCGGGCTGGTGCCTGCGATGTACAGCGCTACTCGTCCGCCGGTCAAACCGGCCGGCAGTTTCACCACTGCCGACCTCGCCGTCGTCAAGAATGCACCGGCGAGCGCAGCCGCCGGCAGCGACGTCTCGTTCGACGTCACCGTCTTCAACTTCGGACCGGACGACGCAACGACCGTGTCGCTCAAGGATCCTCTGCCGCCCGGCATGACGTTCGTTTCCGCGACGCAGAACAGCGGTCCGGCGTTCAGTTGCTCCGATCCTGGCGCGGGAGTGAACGGAACGATCACCTGCACGATCGCGCTCTTCACGGCGGGATCGAGTGCGAACTTCACCTTCGTCGCCAATATCCCGCCGGCAACGCCGACAGGGACGACGTTCACGAACATCGCGAGCGTGACAACGGCAACATTCGACCCAAATGACGAGAACAACTCGTCGACTGGGATCACAAGCGTTCCTTCGCCGCAGGCCGACCTCTCGGTGGTGAAAACCGGCCCCGCCTCGGCGATGGCCGACACGGACGTCTCCTACTCGATCACCGTGACAAACGCAGGACCGGACGCGGCAGACAGCGTTGAGCTCACCGACAAATTGCCAGGAACGATGACGTTCGCCTCAATCGCGCAAAACACCGGTCCCGCCTTCGATTGCAGCAGCCAACCGGCTGTCGGATCCGGCGGCACCGTAACGTGCACGATCAGCACTCTTTCACCCGGCGCGACGGCCACCTTCACCCTGATTGGTCACATTCCGCCGGGGACCGCATCGGGCACAAACTTCCAGAATATCTGCGCCGTCAGCTCGACCGCGGAACCTACTCCGACTCCCGATCCAAATCCGGACAACAACCAATCGTCGCAGAACACCGTCGTGTCGAGCACCGACCTGGCCATCACGAAAACGGGTCCAGGCACGGCCACGGCCGGCGGCACGATCGCGTGGACGATCACCGTTTCCAACAACGCGGGCGACACCGAGCAGGACGCCTCGTTCTCCGACACGCTGCCGGCGGGAACGACGTTCAACTCGCTCGTGCAGAACACCGGACCGGCGGCAACATGCGCAACGCCCGCGGCAAACAATTCAGGCACCGTGAACTGTTCGTTGCAGCCGTTGGCAGCGGGCGCCTCGACCCAGTTCACGCTCACCGCGAATATCAATCCCGCCTTCACTGGAACTCTCAACAACACCGCCACCGTCACCGGCACGAATGCCGATCCGGACACGAGTAACAACAGCGCGACCGCCTCGGCGACCGTATCGGCGTCCGCCGACTTGACCATCAACAAGACTGGCCCTGCCAGCGCCAACGCCGGCACGAACATCACCTACACCGTCACGCTGACGAACAGCGGACCATCCGCGGCGACGGCTGTTTCGCTGACCGATGCGGTTCCGGCCAACACCACGTTCGTCTCGGAGTCGCAGACGGCTGGACCGACGTTCTCCTGCAGTACTCCAGCGGCCGGCGGCACCGGCACGATCACCTGCACGATCGGCTTGTTCCCGGTCGGTTCAGCGACCTTCTCGATCACTCTGCACATCGGCGCCGGAGTTGCGACCGGCACGGTGATTACGAACACGGCGAATGTCTCCAGCACGACCTCCGATCCGAATCCGTCCGGCAACACTCCCTCGGCCAATACGACCGTAACCGCGAGTCCGAACGCCGACCTCGCCATCACCAAGACTCCGGCACCCGGTCCGTACGGAACAGGCCAGCCGCTGACCTACACGATCGTGGTCACCAACGGCGGACCGTCGGCGGCAGCCTCCGTCACCGTTACAGATACCTTGCCCGCCGGAACGACGCTGGTCTCTTCGACGCCGGCCGGTGCATGTTCAGGCTCGCCCGTCGTGACCTGCAATGCGGGCACGATCACCAATGGTGGGAGCGCCACATTCACACTGACCGTGACGTTGCCATCGACGCCCGGTCCGATCACGAACACAGCCGTCGTCAGCGCGTCCGCCGCCAACCCCGATCCGAACCCCGGGAACAACACCGCGACATCGACGATTACAGTCGTCTCCGCGGCGAACATCCCGATGATCTCGCCGCTATCGCTGCTGCTCCTTTGTATCGCGCTCGCCATCGCCGGCGCGTTCGTGCAGAGACAATAGCCGCCGTTCTCCATCGCTTCTTTCGAACGGCGCCACCAATGAGGTGGCGCCGTTTTTCCATCCGCCACAGCTTTGTAACCTCAACCAGTTCTGCAACTTGATGCAATCAATCGTACGAGCTTCTACGCAATGCGCACGCAGCCCTTTCCAGCACTGATCCTTCTTTTTCTCGCCGCATCCTGCGCGAGCATTCACAACATCGGCAACGTCGTCGATCCCGTCTCGCACGGCTCCGGCACTCCGGCCTCGCCCGCGGCAACATGGACGCCGCCGGCGAACGCGATCCCGCCAAAAGTGCCGCCGCCAAACGATCTCGTGCTTCCGCCAACCGGCGTTCCGCTCGAGCTCGCGCAGATCATCGACCTCGCTCTCTCGAACAATCCCGCCACGCGCACGACCTGGCTCGAAGCGCGTCTCGCTGAGGCCAACCTCGGCAGCGTTCGATCGGCGTATCTGCCGACGG
Organism: Thermoanaerobaculia bacterium; assembly: GCA_035995985.1. GTDB lineage: Bacteria > Acidobacteriota > Thermoanaerobaculia > Gp7-AA8 > Gp7-AA8 > JADGNZ01. The sequence continues at coordinate 17,316 of DASYJY010000067.1, forward strand.
TCGATCTCGGCGCATCGCTCGCGCATTCGCGTACGGCCACCGGGACTGCCACGACGTTGAGCGGTCCGAACCTCTCGCTCGACTACCTGCTGTTCGATTTTGGCGGACGGAATGCTGCCGCCGAGGCCGCGCGGCAGACGCTCATCGCGTCCGGCTTCACGCACAACCAGACCATTCAGGACGTCATCCTCAGCGTCGAGCAGGCCTACTACGACTACCTCGACGCGAAGGCGCTGCTCACCGCGCAGGAAGCGACGCTCAAAGAGCGGCAGACCAGTCTCGATTCCGCCGACGCGCGCCACAAGGCCGGCGTCGCCACGATCGCGGATGTGCTGCAGGCGCGCACCGCGCTTTCGCAGGCGAAGCTGACCTACGAAACGATCGATGGCAACCTCCGCCGGTTGCAGGGAACGATCGCCACGTTGATGGGCGTGCCGGCATCAACGCCGTTCGTCCTCGGCGATCTGCCGGCCGACGTACCGGCGCAGCAGGTCAGAGATGCAGTCGAGTCGTTGATGACGCGCGCCGTCGATGAACGGCCCGACCTCGCTGCTGCACGCGCCGAGGTCGAGCGCGCGCGGCAACGGGTGCAGGTCGTCCGTTCGGAGGGAATGCCGTCAATCGGCGTCGGCGCGAGCGCCGGTAACGTCTTCACGAACGGACTGAATCGGCGCACGACGCCGTACTCCGCCGCCATTTCGCTGCGCGTGCCGCTCTTCACCGGATTCCGCAACACGTACGACATCCGCGCGGCGCAGATCGAAACGCAACTCGCCGCCGAAAACGCGCGCAACGTCGAGCAGCAGGTCGGACTGCAGGTCTGGACCAGCTATTACGCGTTACAGACCGCGACGCAGCGCGTGGCCACGAGCCGCGATCTCCTTCGCGACGCGACCGAATCGGTTGACGTAGCGATGGGCCGCTACAAAGCTGGCATCGGCAACATCCTCGATCTGCTCACGGCTCAGGCCGCGCTCGAAAATGCGCGCGCCGAGGAAGTTCAGGCCCGCACCGACTGGTTCCTCTCGGTTGCACAACTCGCACACGACACCGGCACATTGACGCGCGCCGCCGCATCGCAAGGAAAGTGATCACGATGATTCGAATGAAGTCGATCGGCCTTTGCGCCGCGATCGCCGCCAGCATCCTCGGCTGCGCTGAAAAAAAAGAAAAAGTGCGCGAAGAGCGCGTCCCCGTCACCGTCGCCGTGGCCGAACAGCGCGACGTCCCCGTGCAGGTGAAAGCGATCGGCAGCGTGCAGCCGATTTCGACCGTCGCCGTTCGTGCTCTCGTCGCCGGACAGCTTCAGCGCGTCTGGTTCCGCGAAGGCGACGACGTTCACAAAGGCCAGCGCCTCTTCACGATCGATCCGCGTCCGTATCAGGCCACACTGGCGCAGTCGCAAGCGAACCTTGCGCGCGACGAAGCGCAGGCGCGGAATGCGGAAGCCGAGGCCACGCGGTATGCGGGGCTGGTGCAGAAGGATTACGTCACACGCGAGGAGTACGACAAATTCGTCTCCGGCGCCGAGGCCGCGCGCGCCGTCGTCGCGGCAGACCGCGCCGCGGTGCAGAACGCGCAGCTGCAACTTGCCTACTGCGAAATTACGTCTCCGCTCGATGGCCGCACCGGCAGCGTACAGGTGCAAATGGGCAATCTCGTCAAAGCGAATGACACCACGCCGCTCGTCACCATCAACCAGATCACGCCCGTCTACGTGACGTTCTCCGTCCCCGAGTCGCAGCTCGGCGACGTCCGCGCGCGCGGCCTCGGCAACGTGCCGGTGTCGGCCGCGCCGCAGCAAGGCGGAGCGCCGGTGCAGGGCGGGAAGCTGACCTTCGTCGACAACGCCGTCGATGCCACGACCGGCACGATCACGTTGAAAGCAACGTTTGCGAATGAGGGCCGCGTCCTCTGGCCGGGCGAGTTCGTGAACGTTGCCATGACGCTGTCCAATCGTCCCAACGCCATCGTCGTCCCGCTCCAGGCCGTGCAAAATGGCCAGAAGGGGCAGTACGTTTATGTCGTGACCGACGGCAACGGCGTGCAGATGCATCCCGTCACCGTCGTCCAGCAACTCGAAACGCAGGCCGTCATCGGCCGCGGCGTCAACGCCGGCGACACCGTGGTCACCGATGGACAGGTCCGATTGACTCCGAAAAGCAAAGTGGACGTGAAGAAGTCGCTGTAAACACTGCACGCAACCGGCATCCGAGCAAACCACTATGAACATAGCCGCCCTCTTCATCCGCCGTCCCGTCATGACGACGCTGGTCATGCTCGCTGTCGTGCTGTTTGGAATCATGGCCTACCGCCAACTGGCTGTGAGCGATCTTCCGAACGTCGACTTCCCCACGATCAACGTAAACGCATCGCTTCCGGGAGCAAGTCCGGAGACGATGGCCGCGGCCGTGGCCACGCCGCTGGAGCGGCAGTTCTCGACCATCGCCGGACTCGACTCGATGGTCTCGTCGTCGTCGATCGGATCGACGTCGATCACCCTCCAGTTCGCTCTCAACCGCAATCTCGACAACGCCGCGCAGGACGTGCAGGCCGCGATCGCCGCCGCCGGCCGCCAGCTGCCGCCCAACATGCCGGCGCCGCCGTCGTACAACAAGGTCAATCCCGCCGACACGCCGGTCCTCTATCTCGCCATCACCTCGGACGACATGCCGATGTATCAACTCGACGAGTACGCCGAGACGATGATGGCGCTGCGTATCTCAGCCATCGAAGGTGTCGCTCAGGTGCAGGTGTACGGCGCGCAAAAGTACGCCGTGCGCACGCAGCTCGATCCGCGCCAGCTCGCCACGCGCGGTGTCGGCATCGACGAAGTCGCGGCGGCTATCCGCGCGAACAACGTCAACCTTCCCGCCGGCGTCCTCACCGGTCCGTACACGAATTACACCGTTCAGGCGAACGGGCAGCTCTTCAAAGCGGCCGACTACGCCAAGGTCATCGTCGCGTATCGCAACGGACATCCGGTGCGGCTCGCCGACCTCGGCAAAGTCATGGACGACGTCGAGAACAACCAGACCATGGCCTGGTTCAAAGGCAAGCCCGGCTTCATTCTGGCCGTGCAGAAGCAGCCCGGCACGAATGCCGTCGAAGTCTCCGATCGCGTCCGCGCACTGCTGCCGTCGTTTCGCGGCCAGTTGCCCGCCTCCGTCGATCTGCAGGTACATCGCGACCGCGCCGACTCCATTCGCGCCTCTGTCGACGACGTCAAGTTCACTCTGCTGCTGACGCTCTTTCTGGTCATCCTGGTCATCTTCCTTTTTCTGCGAAACGTATCGGCCACGATCATCCCCAGCCTCGCGCTGCCGCTCTCGATCGTCGGCACGTTCGCCGTGATGTACATGTTCGACTACTCGCTCGACAACCTCTCGCTGATGGCGCTGACGCTGTCCGTCGGTTTCGTCGTCGACGACGCCATCGTCATGCTGGAGAACATCGTCCGGCACATGGAGATGGGCGAGAAGCCGATGGAAGCGGCGCTGAACGGCTCCAAAGAGATCAGCTTCACGATCATCTCGATGACGATCTCGCTCACGGCGGTCTTCATTCCCATCCTCTTCATGGGCGGAATCCTCGGCCGGCTCTTCCACGAATTCGCAGTCACGATCGGCGCCGCGATTTTGGTGTCCGGCTTCGTCTCGCTCACGCTCACGCCGCTGCTGAGCGCGAAGTTCCTCCGTCCGCACAAGGACGAGAAACACGGGAAGCTCTATCAGGTCACCGAACGGATCTTCGACGGCATGCTCGCGCTTTACGAGCGCGGCCTGCGCCTTGCGCTCCGTCAGCGCGCGATCACGTTGATTTTCTCGATCATCATCCTCGCCGCCACGGTGTGGCTCTTCATGGCGGTACCGAAAGGCTTCATCCCGAACGAAGACCAGAACGAAGTCCGCATCAGCCTCGAGGCCGCTCAGGGCGCGTCGTTCCCGGAAATCATGCGCCACCAGAAGATGGCGATGGACATCGTCGCAAAAGATCCGCGCGTGGCCACATTCTTCTCGTTTGTCCGCGGCGGCAACAGCAGCGTGATCTCGCTGCGCCTCCTGCCGAAAGGACAGCGCAAGGCGTCGATCGACGACGTGATGAACGATCTCCGCCCGAAGCTGAACGCGATTCCCGGCTACCGCGTCTCGCTCCAGAATCCGCCGCCGATCCGCCTCGGCGGACGTCAGTCGAATTCGCAGTATCAGTACACGCTGCAATCCGCCGACACCGCCGTGCTCTACGACGCGTCCGAAAAATTGCTTGCGAAGATGCGTACGCTGCCGGGATTCGTCGACGTCAACACGGACCTCTTCCTGCGCAACCCGACCGTCAACGTCCAGATCGACCGCGACCGCGCCGCCACGCTCGGCCTCACGCCGAATCAGGTCGAGGATGCGCTCTACTCGTCGTACGCGACGCGCCAGGTGTCGCAGATCTACGCGCCCAACAACACTTACCAGGTCATCATGGAGCTCGATCCCGAGTTCATGAAGAACCCGGCAGCGTTGTCGATGCTCTACGTCCGTTCTTCGTCGGGCGACCTCGTCCAGCTCGATGCCGTCGCGAAGATGATTCCGACCGTCGGTCCGCTGGCGGTGAACCATTCCGGTCAGTCGCCGTCCGTCACGCTTTCGTTCAACCTGAAGCCGGGCGTCTCGCTCGGCGCCGCCGTGAATGAGATCGACGCCGCTGCCAAGTCGACATTGCCGTCGAATGTATCCACGTCATTCCAGGGCACCGCGCAGGCGTTCCAATCATCGATGCAAGGCCTGGGACTGCTGCTCGCCATCGCCATCGGCGTCATCTACATGGTCCTCGGCATCCTCTACGAGAGCTTCATCCACCCGCTGACGATTCTCTCCGCGCTTCCGTTCGCGGGATTCGGCGCGCTGCTCACGCTGCTCGTCTTTCACGTCGATCTGTCGATCTACGCCTTCGTCGGCATCATCATGCTGGTCGGTCTCGTGAAGAAAAACGGCATCATGATGGTCGACTTCGCGCTCGAGACGCAGAAGCAGGGGAAGGACGCGACCGAGGCGATTTACGAGGCGTGCGTGGTGCGCTTCCGGCCGATCATGATGACGACCATGGCCGCGCTCATGGGCACCATCCCCATCGCCCTCGGCTTCGGTGCAGGCGCCGAGTCGCGCCGTCCGCTCGGCCTCGCGGTCGTCGGCGGTCTGCTCTTCTCGCAGACGCTCACGCTCTTCGTGACGCCGGTCTTCTACGTCTACATGGACAAGCTGCGGAAGAAGCCGCACGCGGGCGGACCCGATAGCGACGCCATCGGCGACGAATTCGCCGCGCTACAGCCGGTCGCCGAGGAACAGCCGGCCGGTGTGATGTTCGGTACAGTCAAGCCCGAACCGGCAACTTAGAGTTACGCGTCATGCGCCGCTGCCACAGCATCCGTTTCGCGCTCATGGCAGTGCTCTTCGCGGTGACCGCGAGCGCACAGACGGCCGATCTGGTCATTTCGAAGAGTGCCCCGGAGTCGGTCTCCGCGGGAGACACGTTCGACTACTCGATCTTCGTCTCGAACACCGGCCCCGCCGCCGCGCAGAACGTGATCGTCACCGACACGCTGCCGTCCGGCACCACGTTCGTCGCCCTCAACGCGTCGACGACGCTCTTCACATGCATGACGCCAGCCGTCGGAACCACCGGCACCGTCAGTTGCACCGCGGCGGCGTTCGAAGAAGAGGCCGAAACCAGCTTCACGATTTCGGTGAAGACCTCGCCGAGCGCTCCCTCGGGCCAGATCAGCAACACGGCTACGATCACTTCGGCGACGACGGACCCGAATCCATCCGACAATTCGAGCACTGCCACGACCGGCATCGCCGCGATCTCGTCGGCCTCGGCCGACCTCTCCATCGATTCGATCCTCGGCTCATCAAACGCGGCCTCGGGCTCGACGTTCAGCTTCCAAGTCGTCGTTTCCAACAAAGGACCATCGACCGCGCATCACGTGCAGTTCACCGACAACGTCCCGGCCAACGCCACGTTCGTCGCGGCCGCGGTTTCCGATCCCATCGGCGCGTTTACCTGCGCCACGCCGGCCGTCGGCACGAGCGGGACGATTACCTGCACCGCCTCGACCTTCGACCTCCGCTCAGCCAGCGATCAGCCCACGTTCATCGTCACATTTCGAATCAACAACGGCGTCAGCGCTGGCACGGTCCTTACCAACACGGCCAGCATCTCCGCCGACGAGACCGATCCGAACTCCGCGAACAACACCGGAAGCCGCACGACCACCGTGACGACGCAAACCGCGTCGGCGGATGTTGCCGTAACGACAACGGGCGGCGCGGACACATTCGTCGTCACTGTCTCGAACGCCGGCCCGAATGACGCTGCTGGCGTGACGCTCACCAACGTCATTCCATCCGGCAGCACGTTCGCGTCATGGACACAGACCTCGGGTCCGCAGTTCACCTGCAGCACGCCCGCCGCCGGCGGAAGCGGAACGATTTCCTGCACGATCGGCATCTTCCCCGGCGTCGAAGGGAAGACGATCAGCGCCATCTTCGAGCTCACGCTCAACGCCTCGGCGCAGGTAACAAACACCGCCACGGTGTCGAGCACGACGACCGATCCGCGGCCTGACAACAACACATCGACTTTCCCCTCCTCCGCGAAGCTGACTGTCGATGACACTACCGCCGTCGAAGGAAACGCCGGGACGACGCCGGCAGTCTTCACAGTGCATCTTCAGCCCGCAAACGCCATCGTGACGGCGACGGTCGACTATCAGGCCTTCGGCTTAACCGCCAACCTCGGCTCCGATTTCGCCGCCACGCAAGGGACGTTGACGTTCCGCGCCGGCGAGACAATGAAAACGTTCAACGTTCCGATCATCGGCGACACGCTCGCAGAAGCCGATGAGACGTTTTCCGTTCAGCTGTCGAACCCGGTGAACGCCGCGATCGAGCGTGGAACCGCCTTCGCCACAATCGTCGACGACGACCACGGCGGTCCGCCGATTCCGTTCGCCAGCATCGACAACGTCACTGTCGACGAAGGGAACAGCGGCCTGAATTTAGCCTCGTTCGCGCTCCGCCTGAACATTTCGTCGGCCATGCTGACCCGCGTGCGCGTGCAGTCGCAGGACGTCACGGCCACCGGCAACTCCGACTACATCCCCCTGCATGCCGACATTTTTTTTCAGCCCGGGGAAACCGTGAAAACGTTCACCGTCGCCATTGTCGGCGACACCGTTTACGAGCCCGATGAGACGTTCAACGTCGTCATCACCGGCGCAGACAACGCCACGTTCTCCTCCACGCCCGCGACCTGCACGATCGTCAACGACGACGCGCAAGTCCCGCCTCGCCACCGCGCCGCCCGCCACTAAGGCGTGCGCGAATCCGTACGCTTGACAGAATAATGCCGTCCGCATACTGTTAGCACTCGTGCAGCGTGAGTGCTAAACACTCACCTCTCGAATCAGCAACAAATCTCGCGGCGTTCTGCCGCGACGCAATCCACGCATTGGGTGAAAGGAGAGTCACAGATGGCTATGAAACTTCGTCCGTTGTATGACCGAATTGTCGTTACGCGCAAGGAAACAGGGGAGCAGGTGCGCGGCGGCATCATCATTCCGGACACTGCCAAAGAGAAGCCGCAGCAGGCGGAAGTGATCGCAGTCGGCGAGGGTAAGTTCGCCGAAGACGGCAAGCGCATGAAGCTCGACGTCAAGGCCGGCGACACGGTCCTCATCGGCAAGTACTCCGGCACCGACATCAAGATCGATGACGTCGAGTACACCATCCTCCGCGAAGACGAAGTCCTCGCGGTGGTCGAGTAAGCAAGATCAACTAAGGAGAAAAACCAATGGCAAAGCGTATTACGTACAGTGAAGAGGCCCGCCAGGGCATCCTTCGCGGCGTCAACAAGCTCGCCGACGCGGTCAAAGTGACCCTCGGCCCCCGCGGCCGCAACGTCGTCATCGAGAAGAAGTTCGGCTCACCCACGATCACCAAGGACGGCGTCACCGTCGCCAAGGAGATCGAACTGAAGGATGAGATCGAGAACGCCGGCGCGCAGATGGTTCGCGAAGTGGCCTCGAAGACTTCCGACACCGCCGGCGACGGCACTACCACCGCCACGGTTCTGGCCCAGGCCATCTACCGCGAAGGCATCAAGAACGTTACCGCCGGCGCGAATCCGATGGACGTCAAGCGCGGCATCGAGCTCGCCGTGAAGGCCGCGGTCGATTCGATCGACAAGCTGGCCAAGCCGGTTGAGGGCAAGGACATCGCCCACATCGGAACGATCTCCGCGAACAGCGACGACGAGATCGGCACCATCATCGCCCAGGCGATGGAGAAGGTCGGCAAAGACGGCGTCATCACCGTCGAAGAAGCGCGCGGCCTCGACACCGTCCTCGAAGTCGTCGAGGGCATGCAGTTCGACCGCGGCTACCTCTCGCCGTACTTCGTGACCGACCCGGAGCGCATGGAGTCGGTCCTCGAAAACGCCAAGATCCTCATCTACGAGAAGCGCCTCTCCAACATGAAGGAGCTCTTGCCCATCCTCGAGCAGGTCGCTCGGGCGGGCAAACCGCTCCTCATCATCGCCGAGGAGATCGAGGGCGAGGCCCTGGCCACCCTGGTGGTGAACAAGCTGCGCGGCACGCTCAACGTCGCTGCCGTCAAAGCGCCTGGCTTCGGCGACCGCCGCAAGGCCATGCTCGAAGACATCGCCATCCTCACCGGCGGCAAGCTGATCTCCGAGGACATCGGCGTGAAGCTCGAGAAC
>DASYJY010000068.1:0-31450 GCA_035995985.1 Thermoanaerobaculia bacterium
GTTGGCCCGTCAAGCAGGATAGGCATCAGAGTCGAGTCCGCAGATGTCGTGCGGATTCACGAGCGAGACGACGAGGCAGAATGGATGGCTTCCACTGTAGTTGATGAAGTCGAGGACGCTCTCCGCGGGGATGCCCGGCGCGGCGGACCGCAGACGAAACGCCGGTCGTTCTGACCCTTGCCGCCGCCAAGCGTGGCCGTGCCGCTGAGTGATGTCCCGGCGTCGGGCGGATTCCACTGCTGCACGTTGTACGTCTGCGCCAGATTGGCGACGTCGGCCTCGGACCAACTCTGTCCGCTCACCGGAAACGAGAGGTGCCACTTCCCTTTCCAGATCAGCGGATACGGCGGGTCGGCAGTGGCCAGGACATTGGCAAGATTCGGATCGCTCGGATCGAGCGCGGTCGTGAACGTCACTTCGACGCCGTTCTGCTGCGGGTACGTGCTGGTCATCATCGAGGCGCGGCTCGGCGAACACTCGCAAGCGGCGGTGAAGGCGTTCAGAAACGTGAGGCCGTTCTTCGCTAGCCGGTCCATCGACGGCAGGTTCTGTTCCGCCCATCCGGCCGGCCAGTGCTGCGGGAACCGCTGCTCGTCCGTGATGAAGAAGATGATGTTCGGATTGGTGAGCTGCGAGACCGGCATAGCGCTCCTCCAAGTCAGGAGAGCCGCGAGGCATCACTTTTCCTACCCTCGCCCTCTCGGCATCGTTCTCGCTGTTTGCTCAGCACGCCATGTCTGATGACGCTCCTGTGCGGCGGCCGATCCTCGGGATCCTCTCGATCGTCGTGCTCTTCATTCTTTATCGCGTGTTCGCGGTCTACACCGTCCGTTCGGGCGAGTGCAAGCCGAAGGCGGTCGATCCCTCGGTGCGGATTCTCACGCGCGATGAGGCGGGGAGGGTGGTGTCGTTTCCGGAGCGCGGCGGGTATCCGCGGCAGCAGCGGCCGTTGGTCGTGATGACGTACAACATCGAAGGGCATGACGAGTTGTACGACCCTGATCACGCCGCGAAGATCGCCGCGACGATCAGGCAGTTCAGGCCGGACATCGTCGGACTTCAGGAAGTGCACGACCACACCTGGCAGGTGCGCTTTCGCAATCAGTACGACGAGATCCGGCGCCTCACGGGGATGAACGGCTACTACGGCCGCAGCTACCGAAGTCTCGGCGGCGACTTCGGTAACGCCGTCCTCACGCGCGGCAAGATTGTCTCCGCGGTCGTGCATCCGCTGCCGAGCATCGGTGAGCCGCGCAGCGTCCTCGAAACCGTCGTGCGCATCGACGGCGCAACGCTCAACGTCTATGTCGCGCACCTCACGGCGTGGTCGAGCATTAATGCGAAAAGCCGCGGCGTGCAGTTGGAGTGTCTGGCGAAGCACGTCCGGACCAGCCGCTATCCGTACCTGCTGCTCGGCGATTTCAATGCGCCGCCGGCCGCCGCCGAGGTGGCGAAGTTCGAGAAGGAAGACGCGGCGCAGTTGTGCGGCGCGGACATCAAGATCACGCACCCGACGCTCGGCGAGCGGATCGACTACATCTTCGCCGACTGGGGGTGGCGCGTGGCCGGATCGCGCGCCATTGCCACCGGTTCGTCGGATCACTACCCGGTCATCGCTCAACTTTTCTGGAGCCGCAATTGACGAAAGAGACGAAGTCGAAATTGAAGTGGATCGAAAAACGCCGCGGCTCGCATGTCATCCGCGTCCCCATCGTTCTTTTCAGCGCGATGATCCTCGCGCTGATCGGATTGACGATCGTGCTCTGGTCCGCTGAGCGCGGCGAGGATCCGCATCTCAACGTGACAAATGCCGGCGATTTTTCCGCGTTGGTGCCGTCGATCATCGGACTGACCCAATCGAGTCTCGACGCCGGCAACAAGATCCAGCTTCTCGAAAACGGCGATCAGTTTTTCCCGCTCCTGCTGCGCGACATCGCCGCGGCGAAGGAGAGCGTGCACGTCGAGTCGTACATCTGGTGGAAGGGCACGATCTGCGATCAGCTCGCCCACGCGATGGCCGCGAAAGCAAAGGAAGGAGTCGAGGTGCGCCTGCTCATCGACGCATCCGGTGGCCACAAGATGGACAAGGAGTTGCGCAAGCTGATGCTCGACTCCGGCGTGAAACTCGTCCGGTTCCACCGGCCCACCCTTGCCAACCTGGGGCGTCTCAACAATCGCGACCATCGCAAGGAGATGATCATCGACGGCCGCATCGGCTACATCGGCGGGTTTGGTTTGGCCGAGGAGTGGACGGGGCACGGGCAGGACAGGGATCACTGGCGCGACGCCGGCCTGCGCGTCGAAGGTCCGATCGTCAACCGGCTGCAGGGAGCGTTCAGCGAAAACTGGATCGAGGAGACCGGCGAGATCATGGCCGGCGAAAAGTACTTTCCGCATCTGCCGGTGGCGGGTCCGACGCCGGCGCATCTCGCGTACACCTCGCCCACCGGCGGCGTGTCATCGGTGCAGGTTCTGTACTACCTCGCCATCAAAGCCGCCCGGCACGAGATCATCATCCAGAACCCGTATCTGCTTCCTGACGACGACGCGTTGCAGGCGCTTGCCGAGGCTGTGAAGCGAGGCGTCGTCGTAAAAGTGATGGTGCCGGCCACCACGTCGACCGATAGTCCGATCGTGCAGCACGCAAGCCATCATCGCTACGGATTGCTCCTCCAAAAAGGCATCAGCATCTGGGAGTACAAGAAGACGCTGCTGCATCAGAAGGTGATCATCGTCGACGGCGTCTGGTCCTGCGTCGGCTCGACGAACTTCGATCGCCGCGCGCTGCAACTGAACGATGAAGTGAGCATGGGCGTGCTCGACGCAGGTCTGGCGTCGCAGCTCAAAGGCGTTTTCAACGACGACCTGAAATTCTGCGAAGAACGTCACTTCGATGAGTGGAACCACCGCGGCTTCTGGCACAAAGCCGAGGACGGGCTGGCGTATCTGGCGAGCTCGCAGTTGTAGCCCTGGGAACGCGGGCGTCTCGTCCGCGGTCGAGCAGGACCTCGCCAAGCACGGCGGGCGGTACGCCCGCGTTCCCAGGAATCCACTAATCTACTGCTTCTCATGGCCACACTCCCGATCGAAGGACGCTGGTCTATCAAGTCGGTTGCGGACGATGACGTCGCCTCGGCACTGGCCTTCCTCCGTCGCGATCCGCTGATCAATGTCTATCTGATCTCGCGCATCCTCGAGGAACGCTTTTCATCATCGACGCAAACGGTGGAGGTGCGGCACAACCGGGACGTCGTGCTCGTGGCGTCGCTGGCGACGAACATCGTTCTGGCCGGAGACCGCGAGCTGCCGCACGACGTAACCGAAACCGCCATCGCCGTCATCGCCGAACGCATCGTCACGCGCATGCTGCCGGTGCGGGCCATCATCTCGCCGGCGCACCTTGTGGAGATGCTCTGGTTGCGGCTTCGCACCCGCCTCGATCCGCCGACGGTGGTGCGGATGAATCAGCCGGTCTATGCGATCCGCGGCCGACTCGATTTTCCCGATCTGAAGGAGGCTCGCTACGCCACGACGCGCGATCTGGAAGCGCTGATCCCGGCATGCGCGGCGATGCATCGCGAAGAGGTCGGCATCGATCCGATGGAGCGCGACGCGGCCGGATACCGCGAGCGAGTACGAGAACTCGTCGAGCAAAAGCGGTCCGTGATTCACGTCGTCGACGGCCAGATCGCCGCGAAGTGCGAGTACTCAGCCGTGACGAACGAGACCGTGCAGCTGATGGGTGTCTGGACGAATCCGCGCTTCCGCCGTCACGGCCACGCCAAGGCGCTGCTTCGCGAGGTGTGCGGTCATTGCGCGCGAAAGGGGAAGACGGTCACGCTCTTCGTGAACGACTTCAACCATCCCGCCATCGCCCTTTACGAGCGGCTCGGATTTCAGCGCATCGGGATGAATCGTGCGCTGATCTGGTGAGCCGCAGAGCAAGGCCTGAACATTGCAGAATTCAGCGCCAGCCCGGTTCATGCGGCCAACGGACCGCGAACCAGGCCGGAGGTTGAAATGGCCGAGGTTGGTACAGTGAAGTGGTTCAACAATGATAAAGGTTTTGGATTCATCAAACGCGACACTGGCGAAGATGTCTTTGTACATCACAGCGCCATTCAGGCGCAGGGCTACCGCACGTTGAACGAAGGCGAAAGCGTGGAGTTCGACGTGAAGCAGGGTCCGAAAGGACTGCAGGCCGAAAACGTCCGCCGCGCAGGCGAAGCGTAGAGCGCCGCGCGCCTACTGTTCGTCAGGCCCGAAACGCGCCATCACGCAGGCCCCGAGCGTGCCCCCAACCGCGAGCGCGGGAAGGGCCTGCCCCTGTCCTTTGAGCGCAAGGAGCACAGCCGCGAGTCCGCCCGCGACAACGATCAGCGTCCGCAACGCTACGTCCTGTAGATCGAATCGCATGATGTAAGTGCAGCGTTTGGACGCGCCGCAGGGTGGAAGTGTAGCAGAGGGGGCGGAAAAACCGCTTTCACCACAAAGGCACAAAGGACACGAAGAGCCTCTGTGTTCTTTGTGTCTTTGTGGTGCAAACGGTTCTCAGCCTACATCCGCTCCGGCACCGGAATCCCGAGCAATCCCAGCGTCGAGCGCATGGTCTGGCGGAACACCTCGGCGCAGACCGCGCGGCGCTGGCGTTCGGCGGGGTCCTGCTCATTGAGGATTGGATACTTGTGGTAGAAGCTGTTGAACTTCTGCGCCAGGACGAAGAGGTCGTGCGTGATGATCGACAGCTCCAGGGCTTCGGTGGCGCGGCGGATCGCGGACGGTAGTTCGGCGCTCAGGCGGACCAGCTCCCACATCTCGTCGGTGAGGCCTTCGTTGAGCGTGAGCGCGTCGAGTGAGGTCGGATCGAGTTTGGATTCGACGCCGCGCTCGGCCATCTTGCGGAAGATGTTTTCGACGCGCACGGTCGAGTACTGCAGGTACGGGCCGGAGTCGCCTTCGAAGGTGAGCGCTTCGTTGAAATCGAAGGCGATGACTTTGTTGCGGCCGTACTTGAGCATGAAGTAGCGGAGCGCGGCCACGGAGATCTCGCGGCCGAGTTGCTCGATATCGTCTTCGGACAAACCTTCGCGCTTGCTCCCTTCGCGGACCGATTCCGCCGCCTTCGATTGCAGCGCGTCGAGCAGGTCGTCCGCTTTGACGCCGAGGCCCTTCCGCCCTGACATCTCGAGATATGGTTTCTTCGAATCCTCCTCGGAAACGTCGATGCCGAGCACTTTCGCGGTTGCCGGCGTGAGCGCCACCATTTCGTATGAATAGTGGATCGAATTCTCCGCCTCGCGAATATGGCCGAGCTGGCGCACGCCTTCCTTGACGACTTTCTGCAAATACGACTGGCGGACATCGATGACGTTGACCACTTTTTGTGCACCGCCGAAGCGCGGCGCGTTTGAATCGCCTTCGCCGGACGTCGTCTCCCAGAGAATGTGGCCATCGTCGTATGTTGAGAACGGGCGGAAGTTGAAGGTGCGGTCGAGCAGGCCGAACTTCCAGAGCTGATAAGCGATGTCCTTGCCGGTGTACGTGACCGTGCCGTTGGAGCGGACCAGAATCTTGTCCGGCTCGTTCATCCCTTCGAACTCGGCGCTCTCGTCGAGCTTCATCACCCAGCAGTCTTTGTGTTTGCCCTCGGTTTCCTGAATGACGGCGCCGCTGGATTTGAGGAGCTCGAATGCGCGGTCCCAGAAATGAAGCGCGATGATGTCGGACTCTTTCGGCAACAGGTCGTAGGTGATGCCGAGTCGGAGCATCGTTTTGATGTGGAGCATCACGATGGCGCGGGCGATCGTCGACGCGAACTCGAACGTGTCGCCTTCGTGCTTCTCGATCGCGTGCAGCGTGTCGCGCCGCCATTGCTGCGCATCGGGATTGGCGGCGTAGTACGCGGCCATCTTCGAGTAGACGTCCCAGCAGTAGTAGTCGAACCTGACCGACGGATCGTCGATCATCGCCCGCACCTCTGCCAGCGACTTCGGCTCGAGATGCTGGAACGCGACCACGACGTCGGCTACCTGCACGCCGGTGTCGTCGATGTAGTTCTGCGTTTCGACGCGATGGCCGAGCCACTTCATGCAACGGACGTAGGTGTCGCCGAGGACGGCGTTGCGAAGGTGGCCGATGTGCGCGGCTTTGTTGGGATTGATGTTGGTGTGCTCGACGATGACGCCCTCGCCGGTCGACGCAGCCGGCGCCATGACGTTGCCGATGTGCGCCGCGGTGAACGCGCCGCGGTCGAAACGAAAGTTGAGATAGCCGGCTCCTTCGACGGTGACCGACTGCACGAACATCGGCAGCGCGAATCCGTTCACCATTGCATCGGCGAGCTCGCGCGGTTTGCGTTTGAGCGCTTTGGCGAGTTCGAGGCAGAGCGGCGTGGCGAGATCGCCCATGGCGAGGCGGGGCGGCGCTTGCAGCACCACGCGGTCGACGGCATGGCCGAAGAGCGTCAGCACACGCGACGTCAGAGTTTCGGTAAGTTGTTCGGTGATCTGTTCGAGGATCAAGGGTTACTCCGTTCCAGCAGAGACTCGCCCGTCATCTCCGCCGGCTTGTCGATGCCGAGGATGTCGAGGAGCGTCGGGGCGACATTCTGTAGCGAGCCGCCGCCGCGCAGTGAACCCAATCGTTTGTGCGCATCGACGAGGATCAGCGGCACGGGATTGGTCGTATGCGCAGTGTGCGGCTGGTTGGTGGCGGGATCGAACATCAACTCCGCGTTGCCGTGATCGGCGGTGATAAGCGCGACGCCGTCGATTCTTTTGACGGCAGTGAGAATTCGATCGACCGCGATGTCCGTGTCGTGCACGGCTTCGACTGCCGCTTTCATCACGCCCGTGTGTCCGACCATGTCCGGATTGGCGATGTTCATGATGATGACGTCGAACTTCTTCGAGGCGATCGCTTCGACGACTTTGTCGGCCAGCTCGAACACCGACATCTCCGGCTTCAGATCGTAGGTCGCCACTTTCGGTGACGGGACGAGGACTCGCTCTTCGCCAAGCGACGTCGTGTCGGAGCCGCCGTTGAAGAAGAACGTGACGTGCGCGTACTTTTCCGTTTCGGCGATGCGGAGCTGCTTCAGGCCCGCATGCGAAAGAACTTCGCCGAGGTGGTTGCGGACTTCCTGCGGTGGGAAGAGGACGGGCAGCGTCCAATCTTCGCGGTACGAATTCATCGTCACGAGATGCGCATTCGGCTGCACCGCGCGATGGAATTCGTCGAAGTGATCATCCTTGAACGCCGTGACGATCTGGCGCATGCGATCCGCGCGGAAGTTGAAAAAGACGACCGCGTCTCCGTCTTCGATGCGCCGGAGGTGCGCGCCTTCGGCTGACAGCACGGCGATCGGCTCGACGAATTCGTCGGTCACGTTCTGCTCGTAGAAACGGCGCAGCGTCTCCAGCGGCTCCTTCGTTTGCGTGCCGACGCCGAGCGTCATCAGGTCGTAGCCGCGCTGCACCCGGTCCCATCGTTTGTCGCGGTCCATCGTGAAGTAGCGGCCGATGATCGTTGGCAGATGCGCCTGCGGCTTGTTTTCAATGTGCGCGAGGAGATTGCCGAGGTATTTCTCGGCAGATTTCGGTGGCGTGTCGCGGCCGTCGAGGATGGCGTGGATGAAAACATCCTTCGCACCGAGGTTGATCGTGGCATCGATCAGGCCGTGGAGATGCGTCTGCATCGAATGCACGCCGCCGTCGGACAGCAAACCCACGAGGTGAATCGCGCCGCCGTGCTTCACGGCATCGACCAGCGTTTGATTCGCCTCGAGCTCGTGCCGTGAGACCGCTTTGCCGATGCGGACGATGTCCTGATCGACGATTCGTCCCGCTCCGATATTGAGATGGCCGACTTCCGAATTGCCCATCTGTCCGCGCGGCAAGCCGACTGCGCGCCCCGAGGCGTCCAGCGTCGTCCACGCACTTTCGCGAAACAGCCGGTCGAAGCACGGCGTATCGGCCTCGGCGATCGCGTTCGATTCGATTTCTTTGCGGCAGCCAAAGCCGTCGAGGACAATGAGGATGAGAAACGGGCGGTCGGTCATTGCTGCGGCGGGCGATTGTAGGGCCTTAACCGCAAAGCCTGCTACACTTTCGCTCTTAGCGTTCAGCACTTGGGAGGGGCGGACCCATGAAGACCTGGGAGTACAAGATCATCAACGTCCGGTCGGAGAATTATTCGATGGATCCGCGGCGCGCCGAGGAGTTGAACCGCCTCGGCGATGACGGCTGGGAGCTGGTCAGCATCACCTCGATCAACTTCAAGACCGGCGCAACCGATCACATCGGCATGGTCTTCAAACGCGAGAAGCAGCAGCATCCCGCGTAACTGCTACAGTTCCCGGAAATCCAATCGGAGTGAATTCCATGGCGAAGAAAATCCTCCTCGCGGATGACAGCATCACCATTCAGAAGGTCGTCGAGCTGACGTTTTCCGACGGCGACTACGAGGTGATCGCGGTCAACAACGGGGCCAAGGCGATCCAGAAGCTGTCGGAGATGCGGCCGGACATCATCCTCTCCGACATCATCATGCCGGAGAAGAACGGCTACGAAGTCTGCGAGTACGTGAAGTCGCATCCCGAGTACCGCAACATTCCGGTGATCCTGCTGACGGGAACGTTCGAGCCGTTCGATCCCGACCGTGCCGACAAGGCGGGATGCGATGCGGTGGTGACGAAGCCGTTCGAATCGCAGAGCCTCATTCACAAGGTCGAGGAGCTGATTCAGCAGAGCCAGAACGTGCCGGCCGAGCCTGAGCCGGAACCGGCAGCGCTGTTCAACGATGCTCCGTCATTCGATGCGCCGTCCACTCCCGCCGATCCATTCACGCACGACAACGACATCTTCAATGCTGCTCCCGCTGCGGCGCCGTCGTTCGCGTCCGACATGCCGTTCGACGCGCCGAACGAGCCTGCATTCGGCGGCGAGACGCGCGCATTTCCGCGGATGAGTTTCGAGGAGATGCAGCAGATGGCGAACGAGCCGCCGACCGCGCCGCAGCCGGCCATGCCCGAGCCGCCGGTACACGAACCGGAGACATCGCCGTGGGACGAAACGCCGGCAGCATTCGGCGGCGAAACCCGCGCATTTCCGCGGATGAGTTTCGAAGAGATGGAGCAGATGGCGTCGGCGTCGCAGCCGTCGTTTGATGAACCAGCTCCAACGCCGCCGCCCGCTCCCGAGCCGTCGCCGTGGGACGAGCCGCAGCAGGACGATGCGTCGACGCGCGCGATTCCGAAGATGAGTTTTGAAGAGATGCGGCAGATGGCCGAGGCCGCACAGCCGTCCGAGCCGCCGCCGTTCGAAACGCTCGGCGCGCCTGCAGAACCGGAAGCGTCGCCGTGGGATGAAGCGCCGCCGGCGTTCGGCGGCGAGACGCGCGCGTTTCCGAAGATGAGTTTCGAAGAGATGGAGCAGATGGCGTCCACGTCGTCATCGAGCGAGCCTGCGTGGGCGCCGGCCATCGATCCGTTCGCGGAATCGGCGCCGGCCGCGTCGCCGTTCGCGGCCGAGGAAGCGCCGGAGGCATTTGCCGACACGGTGGTCAACAGCCAAATCACGGACGATGTGAACTCGCAGATCACCGATGACGTCAACTCGCAAATCACCGATGACGTCAATTCGCAGATTACCGACGTCAATCCGCAGATCACCGATCTAACAGACGAGCAGGTGGACCGCATCGCCCGCCGTGTCGTGCAGCTGATGTCGGAGCAGGTGGTGCGGAACATCGCCTGGGAAGTGATTCCCGATCTCGCCGAGATGGTCGTCAAGGAGCGGATCCGGCAGCTCGAAGCCGAGGCGTGATCACGCGGAGGCGCGGAGGTTTCGTGAAGATCTACACGCGCACCGGCGACACCGGTGAGACCTCGCTGTTCGGCGGCGCGCGCGTTCGCAAGGACGATGCGCGCATCGAGGCTTACGGCACGATCGACGAGCTCAACTCCGTCCTCGGCGTCGCGCGCGCGAGCTGGCCGGCGTCATCGCTCGACGGACAATTTCACGCGATCCAATCCGACCTCTTCGACATCGGCGCGCACCTCGCGTCGCCCGGGACGTCGCGCTTCGCGGGACCGCCGGCAGACCGCGTGACCTCGCTGGAGCACGACATCGACGCGATGGAGTCGGACCTCGCGCCGCTGAAGACGTTCATCCTTCCCGGCGGCACCCTCGCCGCCGCTCAGCTTCACGTCGCGCGCACCGTCTGCCGCCGCGCGGAGCGGTTGGTAGTCGCGCTGAACGATGACGACGAAGCGACGAAGGCGTCGATCACGTACCTCAATCGCCTCTCGGATTTCCTCTTCGTCGCCGCGCGCTTCGCGAATCACAAGAACGGCGTGGCCGACGTTCCCTGGACGCGGGGATAGCCGCCTGTAAGAAACGCGCTTCTTCGCCGACTACCTCATTCGGAGGACACTTCCGCTGATGGCGTCGCAGGATGCGTTGTACGAGGAGGCTGCCGGCGAATACAGCGCCGCGCTAGAGCGGCTGGCAGGTTCGTATGAATTCGATCGCGACAAGTGCCGCGATCTCCTGCAGGACATTCACCTCGCCATCTGGCGCAGCTTCGAACGGTTCGCCGGCAATTGTTCGCTGCGTACGTGGGTGTATCGCGTCGCCCACAACGTCGCGGCCTCGCATGCGATCCGGCATCGGCGCGCCGGCAAACGTCCGCTGGTGAGTCTCGATGACGTCGACGACCTGACGGTTAGTGCCGATTCCGGCGACGCGTTCGACCAGCAGCAATCACTGGAACGGTTGCGCGAATTCATCCAGCAACTCAATCCGCTCGAGCGGCAGGTAATCCTCCTTTACCTCGAAGGGACCGACGCCGTGGGCATCGCCGAGATCACCGGCATCTCCGCGGGCAACGTGGCCACGAAGATCCATCGCATCAAGAAGATTCTGGCCGGCCGTTTCGGCCGGGGAGACCGCCATGGAAAATGACGATGTCGCCGCGCTTTGGCGGGCGCAGAGCAGTGAGGGATTTCGCATGAGCAACGAGGAGATCCGGAACAGGATTGAGACCATGGACCGCAAGATGCGCCGGCGCACCATCGACGGCTATCTTATCTTTGCGACGATAACCATCTTTTTAGGCGGCTGGATGTTCGTTGACAGGAACAAGCTGGAAGCGATCGGTGCCGTACTCACGATCATCGGCTACGGCTACGTTGCCTGGCAGATCCGGGCGAACCGCTTTCGATCCTATTCGAGCGATGCGAGTGGCACGCTGGAGCACCTTCGCAACGAGCTGGGGCGGCAGCGCGATTTTCATCGGTTGGGCTCGCGCTTCTGGTGGCGCATGTTGTTCATCGTTCCCGGTCCGCTCGTCTTCTTCGCCGGCTTCGCGCAGGCGCATCCGGAAGTCATCCGTATGATTCGCTTCGAAGTTGTGTCATTCGTAGTTTTCGCGCTCTCAGCGATTCCGCTCAACTTGTGGATGGCGCGCCGCTACCAAAAACAGATCGACGCGCTGGCGCGTCTTCAGGAGGAAGCTTGATCAAGCGCATCGCAGTCGTTCTGAGTCTCTTGTTTGTTTCCCACGGAGCCGTGGCGGCGGTCGTATCCGACGCCGACATCCGCGCGATTCTTGCCGATCGCATCGATGTGCAGCATCAAGGCGTCGGGATCGTGGTGGGAGTCATTGACGCGTCGGGACGGCGCGTCATCGCGTACGGAAACAGGTCCAAAGACGGGAAGCCGGTCGACGCGAATACCGTCTTCGAAATTGGCTCAGTCACTAAGGTTTTTACGTCCCTTCTTCTCGCCGACATGGTGCAGCACGGCGAAGTGGCGCTGACCGATCCCGTTTCGAAATATCTCCCGCCGAACGTGAAGGTGCCGGAGCGCGGTGGGAAGAAGATCACGCTCATCGATCTCGCGACGCACACGTCCGGTCTGCCGCGGCTGCCGTCGAATATGCAGCCGAAAGATCCCGCCAATCCATACGCCGACTACACCGCCGCGCAGCTTTACGAGTTCCTCTCGTCGGCCGAACTGACGCGCGACATCGGTTCAAAGTACGAATACTCGAACCTCGGCGGCGGCTTGCTCGGTCACGTGCTGGCGCGCCGCGCCGGCACCGACTACGACACGCTCGTGCAGAAAAGGATTCTCGATCCGCTCGGCATGACGAGCACCACGGTGAGCATCTCAAGAGCAAAAGATCGGCTTGCCGTCGGTCACGACGCAAGCCTGCAGCCGGTAGCGAATTGGGATTTCGGTGTGCTCGCTGGCGCCGGCGCACTTCGGTCAACAGCGAACGACCTGCTGGCGTTTGTCGCCGCGACGATCGGCCTCACGAAATCGCCCCTGGCAACGTCGATGGCCGCAATGCTCGCCACGCGGCGTCCAACTGGAGTGCCCAACCTCGAAATCGCGCTCGGCTGGCACATCTCCACGATTAATGGCCACGAGATCGTCTGGCACAACGGCGGCACCGGCGGCTACCGCACGTGGATCGGCTTCGATCCGAAGAGCCGCACCGGCGTCGTCGTCCTGTCGAACACGTCGACGACCGCTGGTGTCGATGACATCGGCGCGCATCTGCTCGATCCCACCGTGCCGCTTCTCCAGGCGCCGAAGCAGCGAAAGGAAGTGACGGTCGATCCTGCGGTTCTCGATCGCTATGTCGGGCGGTACGCGCTCGCTCCTACGTTCATCGTCACCGTGACGCGGGAGGGCGATCATCTTTACGCACAGGCCACCGCACAGCCGCGTTTTGAGATCTTCGCGGAGAACGATTATGACTTTTTCTACAAAGTCGTCGACGCACAGATCACGTTCGTCGTCGATGCAACTGGCCGCGCCACGAGCATGGTCCTGCACCAGAACGGTGCGAACGCGCCGGGCAAACGGATCGAGTAGTCAGCGCGTGCGCGCGGCCATGACGCCGGCGACGGTCGACGTCAGCGTGGCCGCGTCCATCGGCTTCTTCACGTAGGCATCGAAGCCGGCGGCGATTGCGCGCGCGCGATCGTCGTCGCTCCGATACGCCGTCGCGGCAATCGCCGGTGTGTGGCGTTGCGCGAGCGCATCGCGGCGGCGGATCTCCCCGATCAGCGCATAGCCGTCCACCTCGGGCATGGCGATGTCGGCAACGACGATGTCGATTGGCAATCGGTCCAGCGCCTCGAGCGCTTCGGATGCGGAGGACGTGATCGTCGACTCCGCGCCGGCGTTGGAAAAGACCACGCGCGCGAGATCGCGCGCATCGGCCTGATCGTCGACGAAGAGCACGCGCACGCCGGCTAATTCGGAGCGGGATGAATGCACATGCTTCGACGTCGCAGACGACTCCGGAACCGACGGCAGCTCAACGACAAAGCGCGCGCCGCGTTCGACACCATCGCTGAACGCTGCCACCGTTCCGCCGTGGCCTTCGACGAGGTGTCGGACAATGGCGAGACCGAGCCCGAGGCCGCCGTGTGCGCGCGTGGTCGAAGCGTCGCCCTGGCGGAATGGTTCGAAGACATGCGCCAGGAAATCGCGCGCAATGCCTTTGCCGGTGTCGGTCACGATCAGGCGAACAGCGCTCGGCGTATTCTCCAACTCCACGGTCACCTTGCCGCCGGCCGGCGTGAACTTGATCGCATTCGTCAACAGGTTCCAGATCACCTGGCGCAGCCGGTTGCCATCGCCTAGGACCGTGCCGGCGGCGGTGGTGTCGGGAGCGATGATCGCGATCCGTTTCGCGGCGGCGGCAACGCGAACGGCGGTCAGCGAATCGGCGACGAGTTGTCCGATCGAAACCGGCTGCACGTCGAGGCGCAGCTTGCCGGTCGTCACGCGCGAGAGATCGAGAACGTCGTCGATGAGTTGCGCCTGCGCCAGCGCACCGGCGCGAATGCTCTCCACGCCCTGCTGCAACTCCTCCGGCGAAACATCTTCGCGTCTGAGGATGCCCGACCAGCCGAGGATGATCGTCAGCGGCGTGCTGAGCTCGTGGGAGAGGATGGCCAGAAACTCATCCTTCGCCAGATTCGCTTTCTGTGCATCGTCGTAAAGGCGCGCGTGCTCGATGGCCATGGCGGCGCGGCGCGCGACATCTTCGACGACGGGGCGATCGCGTTCCGACAACACCCGCCGCGAATGACTCATGGCCAGCGTGAGCGCGCCGAGCGGGCGGTCGCCGCCCACGACGACGAGCGGCACGATCAGCGCGGAGCGAATATCGAGCGTGTTGGTGACGCGCTCGATCAACTTCGGCGTGCCGCTGATGATGACTTCGCGAACGTCCTCGGCAAATGCGTCGGATGCGGTGGTCGCGTCTTCGTGCACGACGGCCAGCCGCTCGTATGTTTCATTGCCGGTGCGCAGATCGACGATGCACCAGTCGGCGAGCACCGGAACCGTCAGCTCCGCGACGCGTGCGAGCGTGGCGTGGTAATCGAGGGACGACGCAAGCACCGCACTCGCCTCGGCCATGAACGTGGCCACACGCTCGGCGCGCTTGCGCTCCGTCACGTCGAGCATCGCGCCGATCATCCGGACAGGCGTCCCATCCTCCGAGCGCGCCACATATCCGCGATCGAGCACCTCGGTGAAGCTGCCGTCGGCGCGCTCGAAGCGGTATTCGTCCGTCCACGACGAGCCGCCCTTCTCGATGATGCCGTTGATGCCGGAGACGACGCGCTCGCGGTCGTCGGGATGCAGATGGCTGTCCCACCACTGCAAGCGGTTGTCGATCTGATCGGGCGCGTAGCCGAACATCGTCTGCAGCGCGTCGTTCCAGACGATCGTGCCGTGCTCGGCGTCCCAATCCCAGATCACGTCGTTGGTCGCGCGCGCGACGAGCGCGTATCGCTCATGCGCGCGCCGCGCTTCGTCGGCCGCCTGTTCGATGTCGCGCTTCGCGGTGATGTCCTCGACGACGGCAATCGCATACTCGCCGCGAAGCATCGTCATCGTCACGCGTCCCCAAACGCCGGCGCCGTCTTTGTAGCGATAGCGTTTATCGATCGTGTAGCGCGGCCTGGCGCCGGAGAACAGCTCGCCAAACAGATCGGCGTCGGTGTCGTCGGTGAGATCGCGCTCATCGATCCCGTCGAGATTCTCTTTCGCGCATCCGAGGAGGGAGCAGAAGGCCGCGTTCGCGACGACGATGCGCCGCTGCGGATCGAGAACGGCGATCCCTACTCCCGCACCATTGAGGATGGCTGCGAAGAGATCGCCGTTTGGTGCCGGATCGTTGCTCACGCGTCGATTATGTATCGGCACCAATGGCTGTGCACGCCATCCATTCGCAATGGCGGTGAGCCGGATCACAGGCGAAGCGGCTTTATGTCCTTACCTTGCTGCGCTTAGCGAGGAGGCCGTCCAATGCGTCTGTCACGACTAATGTCGTCTGCGATATTTCTCATTGCATTACCGCTGATGGCGCGGGAAACCCCGACCATCAGCGCCATCACCCCGAACGCGCTTCACACGAACAGCGGCGAGTGGTTCATGACCATGCAGGGGACGCATTTTCTCCCCACCGCGGGGGTGAGCATCGTCTTCTCCGGGCCGGCCGGCACGTTTGCGCTCACGCCGAGCGCCGCCACCGACACGACCATGGCGGTCTGGGTGCCACTGGAAATCGTCAACGTTCCCGGCTACTACTCGGTCATCGTCCGGGCGTCGCACGCGCTCGATTCGAACGCCGCGACGTTGCACATCATCGGGCCGACGGTGTTTCTGCAGATTCCACCGATCGTGCTGGCCGAGGCGATGAGCTTCGACGGCGGCATCGCGCGGTTCAATGTGACGGCGACGAGTCTTTACAGCCAGGCGGTCACCGTGGACTGCTCGAATAAGTCGGGCGACTTTTTTCCGTACAAGACCACGGCCGTTGACTGCGTTGCGACGGACGACCTGGGCAACTCGGCCAAGGACTCGTTCAATGTCAGCGTGGCGGACAACACACCGCCCGCGATCAGCACGCCAACCGATCTGCTCTGGTTCGGGAAGCCGGACGGCTCGATCGTGACCTTCGATTTCAAAGCGACCGATCTCGTCGATCCCGACGCGAAGGTTTTCTGCAAGCCGGAGTCAGGATCGTTCCTGCGTATCGGAACGTCCTCGATCAGCTGCACGAGCAGCGACCGCTTCGGCAACACGAGCTCGCAGGACTTCCGCGTACACGTCGGCAGCGACGACACGCCGGCGCTGGTCGCTCCGACTGCCGTTTTCGCGGAAGCGACGGGCCGCGACGGCGCGATCGTCACGTACAAACCGACCGGCACGAACGTCAAAGGCTCCGCGGTCGACGTCGCCTGCGATCCGGCCTCCGGCAAGCTTTTGCCGATCGGCGTGACGTCCGTGAAATGCACCGCCTTCGGCTCGAACGGATTCTCGATCACGGAGTTCTTCAACGTCACCGTCGGCGATACGACCGCGCCGACGCTCGCGCTCCCGCGCGACATGACCGCGCAGGCACCATCGGCTGATGGCGCATTTGTGACCTACTCGGCGTACGGCAAAGATGGCGTCGATGGCGAGACGGTCGCCACGTGCTACCCCGAGTCCGGCACTCTCTTTCCCGCCGGAACGACGACGGTGCATTGCTCGTCCAGCGACAGCGCGCGGAACACGTCCAACGGCACGTTCGTCGTCACCGTGCTGCCGTGGTTCGACCCCGTCGAGCCATAAGTCTTCACGATTCACCGACGCGGAAGGCGGAAAAACTCCGCCTCTCCGCGCCTCCGCGTGAAACGCGTTCCCTCTGAAAATCAATGCACGGCGAACTCCTCCAATTTGCGGAGCCGCAACGTTGGATCGGAGGCGAAATCCTGTCGTAGCCAGCCGAGGTGGCCGGCACCGAAGATCACGAGGATGCGGTCATTGGGTGAGGTCACCAGCTTCGTCACGTTGTTGAAGATGTGGATGTTCCGTCGGTACCACTCGGTCAGCAGGTCGGGGCCGGCGTAGTCGCCGGGCTCGCCGTAGTGCGCTTCGCGATAGTAGAAGCCGACGTCCTCGGCCACCTTCGCATCCGCGTTCATGTAGAGCAGCGTCTGAAGTACGGTGTGGCTCTTCAGGTATTCGCCCTGCGCCTTCACCATCACTCCGATGTCTGCCATGAGCGCATCGAGCTTGGGCGACTGTCCGCTGGCCTTGGCGAAATTGACGACGCGCGGAAACGGAAAATCGCCGTCGGCATCGACGGCGTAGATCGCGGTATGTCCCAATTCCTTCGCCAGTTGAAGTCCGATCTGATCGATTTCGTTGGAAGTCAGGACGTACTCACCCGCCAGGTACTTCGCATACCGCTCGTTCAGTTTCTTCTGCGAATCATTCTCGAGCGCAATCTTCGTCGGCTTGAACTTCTTCAGCACTTCTGCGACTTCGGCGATTTCCTTCTGGCGTCCCGGCGCGAGCACGTCATCGGCGGGCATGTTGAAGATGTCATGTCCCGGATTGGCCATGTGATAGACGCCGAGGACCAGCACCTCGGCACGCGGTTCCTGCGCACGCACCGGCATGGAAAGACCCATCGCCGTCACCACAATGCCGAAGATCATGTTTCGCATCAGCCGCCTCCTGAGATCATTAAACGGCGCATCGCGACGAAAGTTAGGCGGCGAATACGACCGGACGGACGGTGGCCGCGTACATCGTCAAGAGAGAAGGAGATTCGCATGCCATTCGTCGTTCGCTTTGCTCCAAAATCGATGTCGTCCTCACGATACGACGAGGTCATCAAACGCCTCGATGCCGCCGGCGCGGGTTCGCCGCAGGGAAGAATTTTTCACGTAGCGTTCGGATCGCTCGACGCACTTCGTGTTTCGGACATCTGGGACACGATGGAGAATTTCGATCGCTTCGGACAGACCATGATGCCGATTCTGCAGGAAGTTGGCGTCGATCCGGGAACGCCGGACGTCATCGAAACGCACAACATCATCGCCGGCAAGTAAGCGCAACTTCTCACGAAACGTTCGCGAAGGGTCATCGAGGCGTTTACATCGCGTGCGTAGACTTCGCGCGGCATGAAACGGCTGTGGCCTTTTTTCGCCTTTGTCTCGTTCATCGCCGTTAAGGCGATGGCGACCGACTGCAGCGGCTGGGCTGGCGTTCGCGCGCCGGTACGATACGCGTCGTCCGCTGACAAACTGCTGCTCGTCCGTGATCTCGACGGCGACGGCGCGCCCGACATCATCGTCTCTGGCAATCACGTCGAGGAGCTCGGAGCCTACTCAATCTTTTCGAATCACGGTGACGGCACGTTTGCCGCGGAGCGGCTGCTCGTCCGAGGATTCGGCGAGGAGCTGCAGGACGTCGGCGATCTGAATCATGACGGCATCCCCGATCTTCTCGCTTCCGACTATTGGAGTAACGGCATCGTCGTCTACCTCGGTAGTGGAGCTCTCCAGTTCGATGAAGGCGCTCGATATGACACAGCAACGCACGGCGGTCCGTCACTGATCGCCGATTACGATCACGATGGGACGCCGGACGTGATCAGTCTTTCCTTCGGCTCCGGCAATCCGGTTCGCATGCACCTTTTTCGAGGAGTTGGCGGCGGCACGTTAGCGACGAAGGCGACCTTCGACACGCAGCTGGCGAACGGTGACTGGCCGTCGATGCGGACGATCAACGGAGCGTTGGAGATCCTGGTCAGCGAGCGCTCGGGCAACCTCGGCATCCTCCATTACACGAGCGGCGCGCTGACGGTATCGAGGGTGGCGGCAGGCCCCGGTTTCGATCTGAGCGCCACGTTCGCCGACGTGAACGGCGATGGAATCGGCGACATCATCGATACCGGTCTGCTCGAATCGGCCTCCGAACCAGTCTTCGTCACGCTCGCCAACGCCGACGGAACGTTTCGCACGCGAAGGCAGCTCCCGCACGCGCGAACGGTCAGTCTCCCCGCGCAGATGCGCGTGCAGGACCTCGACGGCGACGGCCACGCTGACATTGTCGTCAGCGATTTCCAGTCGACGGCTCTTCACGTCTACCGCGGCAACGGCGCAGGCGATTTCGCGGAAGGGATTCCCATCGACGTCGGCGGCCCCGTCAACGTATTTGACCTCGCCGACGTAAACGGCGACGGCTATCCCGACATCGTCACCGCGAACGACGATCACACCGTCTCGGTCGTCATCAATCGGGGCCCGTGTCCGCCGTCGCGGCGGCGCGCGGCGAGGCATTGACGTACACTCCTTCGATCCAATTCATGAGTGAGCCCGTCATCGCCGTCTCCGAGCTGAGGCGCCGCTTCGGCGCCAGGACGGCGCTGGCGTCGGTGACGCTGTCGCTTCCTCGCGGCGCGGTCTATGGACTGGTCGGCGCGAATGGAGCGGGCAAGACGACGCTCATCAAACACATCCTCGGTCTGCTCCGCGCGCAGGAAGGCTCGGTGCGCGTCTTCGGTCATGATCCCGTCGCCGACCCGGTTGCTGTGCTGTCGCGCGTCGGCTATCTCTCCGAAGAAAATGACATTCCGGGTTGGATGCGCGTCGAAGAGCTGATTCGTTACTCGCGCGCTTTCTATCCGGCGTGGGACGGCGCGTACGCCGAGGAGCTGCGCAAGATGTTCGCGCTCGATCCGATGGCGAAGGTGAAGAGTCTTTCGAAGGGACAGAAAGCGCGGGCCGGATTGCTGATCGCGCTCGCATATCGCCCGGAATTGCTGGTGCTGGACGAGCCATCCTCGGGACTCGATCCGATCGTCCGCCGCGACATCCTCGGCGCCGTCATCCGCAGCGTGGCCGAGGAGGGGCGGACAGTGCTCTTCTCGTCGCACTTGCTGGAGGAAGTGGAGCAGGTCGCCGATCACGTCACGATCATCAGCGGCGGCAGGATCGTAGTCAGCGCGGCACTGAACGAGATCAAAGAGTCTCATCGCGACGGCGAACACGTCCCGACGCTCGATGAGATTTTCATCGCGCATGCTTCGAGCGCGGCGGACGCATAGCCGATGCGATCGGCCGCCGCTGCGATTGCCTGGGAGTTTCGCCGGCGCCATCGCTGGGGATTGTCGGCGGTAGCCGCGTATCTGCTCGTCATTGCTGCGCTCCGAATGGTCATTCACCGCGTTCACATCGACGACGCGCAGAGTTTCGCGTTGGTCGTGGTCGTTCCTCTGACCGCGACCTTCATGTATTTCCTGGCGCTGTTCAGCTTCGGACTTTCCGGCGACCTTTCGGCGCGGCGATCGATGTACCCGGCGCGCATGTTCGCGTTGCCGGTCACGAACGGCGCGCTCGCGGCGTGGCCGATGTTGTACGGCACCGTAGCCATGGTCATGCTGTGGGCAGCGACGAGACTCCTCGCGGTGTGGCCATCCGGCGCCGTCGTGCCTGTCATCTGGCCCGCGCTGCTGGCGGCGTCGCTCCTGGCGTGGACGCAGGCTCTGACGTGGATGCCGTATGCGCTACCCGGTTTGCGCGTGATCATTACGGTCCTGTGGCTGGCGGCGATCGACGCCATCGTCATGGTCGCGCTCTACGGCAAAGCGTCCGAGCTGGTGATGCTGGCCATCCTCGCGCCGCACGTTCCATTCGCATTTGTCACCGCTCGATTCGCAATCGCACGCGCGCGGCGCGGCGACGAACCCGACTGGCGTCCCCTGTTTCTTAGACTGCGACGCATCGTCGTTCTTCGTCGTTGGCGCAAGCACTTTCGTTCGCCGGCCCGCGCGCAGACGTGGCTGGAGTGGCGGCAGCACGGCCGTTCGCTGCCGGCGCTGGTGGGCATCGTGCTGCCGTTCGCGTTGTCCTTGCTATTCGTTTTCCGCGACACGCCGGTGCTCGTTTACGAACTGCTGATCGCGACGCTCCTTACAGCGCCGTTCATGGCTACCTTCGCCGCGGCAACGATCAGCGGCGCCAATCTGACGAGGTTCATCGCTACGCGCCCACTTACCAGCGCATCGTTGATCGCCGCGAAACTGAAGGTGACGATCCGGAGCACTCTTGTGACGTGGCTACTGGTGCTGATTGCAATCGCGCTCGCCCTGAAACTGTCGGGCACGTCGCCCCTCGTGATCGAACGACTGCATCGGTTTGTCGAAGTCGTTGGCGCTCCGCACGCGGCCGCGGCGGTGCTGCTCGTCTTCGCGGCACTCGTCGCCGCGACCTGGAAACAGCTAGTGCAGAGTTTGTACATCGGAATGAGCGGACGCGAATGGCTCGTGAAGGGCAGCCTCTTCCTAGCTCTGTTTTTTCTCGCCGTGTTCGTGCCGCTCGGTCATTGGGTGATTACAAACAAAGGGTTGATTGCGTTGTTGTGGAACGCGGGCGGCTGGATTCTGGCGATTCTGGTCTGCGTCAAACTCGCCGCCGCCGCGTCGATCGCCGTCCGGCTCTATGACAGAGAGCTGCTCACTGACCGTGCTCTCGTTCTCGGCGCGCTGCTTTGGTCGGCGACGGTCTTCGCTGTTTACGGCATTCTGGCCTGGACCTTCCCGGAGGTGCTGATGCGGCGCTACGTTCTCGTGCTGGTCACAATCGTCGCGGTCCCTTTGGCGCGACTTTCGGCGGCACCGCTGGCGCTCGCCTGGAACCGGCACCGATGATCAATCGCCGCCGCGCCGTTCTCGGCACAATCCTCCTCATCATCAGTTTGCCGGCGTTCTTTGCGCTCGGAGAGGCCGTCCACTTCTACCTGCACAATCGCGCCAACGGCTCGATCGTCTCGTCCGGCCAAAAACGCGAGTACGAGATCTATGTTCCTCGCAGCTATGACCGCACGAAGGCGACGCCGCTCGTCATCAGCATGCACGGCGCAGGCGGATGGGCGGTGCAGCAGATGAACATGACCAGGTGGAACCGCCTCGCCGACGCCGAACGGTTCATCGTTGTCTATCCATCGGGAGCGGACGGTCCGGGCCCGAGGATCTGGCACGTGGGGCGGGAACCCGAGCTGGTGAACGACGTTCGATTCATCGCAGAGCTAATCGACAAATTGAAAGCGTCCTACAACATCGATCCGGAGCGAATCTACGCGAACGGCTTTTCGAACGGCGGCGGCATGGCCTTCGTCCTTTCGTGCACGCTCTCCGATCGCATCGCGGCCGTCGGAATGGTGGGCGCCGCGCAAACGCTGCCGTGGGACTGGTACACGGACCCGCGGCCGGTGCCGATGATCTCGTTTCATGGCACAGCGGATCCATTCGCGCCCTACAACGGCGGCATCTCGCCGATTGCGCCGGACGCTTTGCGCTTTCCGGATGTCGCTGCGTGGGCCGCGAAATGGGCCGCTCGAAATCGGTGCGCGTCGACGCCGATCGAATCAAGATTCGCCTCCGGCGTCACGCGCCGCGAGTACACCGGTTGCGCCGATCGGTCGACGGTGATGCTCTTCAGCGTCAACGGAGCCGGTCACCAGTGGTTCGGCGGAGAATCCTTCCCTGAATGGTTCGTGGGGCCGGCGAGCAGTGGTGTGGATGCGACGAGCGAAATGTGGGCTTTTTTTCGCGCGCATCCATTGCGCAGGATCAACGCGCTAGCCCAGTGAATCGAGAATCTCCTCCACCGTCGCGCGCCGGCAGGTGTACATCGGCGTGTCGCGCTGCGTGAACTTCGACGACTCCGTCTCGCGCAGCTCCTGCACGAGGTCGAGGAACTCGGCGGCGGAGTCGGCTTCGAAGGCGACCACGAAATCCTGATCGTCGAGGCCGAACGAGTAGGTCGTGTTGATCTTCACACGCGGGTACTTGTGCCCGATGGCGATGTGCTCGTTCATGATGCGCTGCCGTTCGCTCTGCGGCAGCAGGTACCAGTCGCGCGTCTTCACGAACGGGTAGACGAAGAGGAGCGGCTTCTTGCCGGGAACGATGCGCAGCCGCCGCCCTTCCTGTCCCTCGTGGACATGTTCATCGACGTACTGCGAGTGCTTGGTCATCGAAAAATACGAGACCGGGATGTCGAGGTAGCGGCCCAGGATCGACTTATTGATGTCGGCGGCCATCTGCTGGAACGGATCGAGGTCGTAGCCGATGCGCCAGAACATGAAGTCGGTATTCGGCTTGATGCCGACCGTCGAGTAGGGGAGCACCATCATCGGGCCGGTATGGCGGCGGACGATCTCCGCAAACTCCCGTTTCGCCTCCGCTTTGACCTCGGCACTTTCGCGCCGCCACGACCGGTCTGTTTTGAAGAACATGAAGTTGACGAACTGGCGGGCGGGCGCGGCGGCTGGTGCCGGCGCGGGCTGAGTCTGCGGCTCGGTGATGGTGGTCATGGCGCCAGATTCTAGCGCTCTTCACGGCGATGCCGAACCGCCAATTACCGCGAGTGATAAAAGACTTTCGTAGTCGTTGCAAGGCAGGCGCAGCCGTAAGTTCACCCGATTGCGTGAGTTGCACAGATTCGTTACAGCCATCAAAAAACCTGTCGGTGGTCAAGAAGGCCATGTGGAAAGTGCAAACCGTGCTGGGCTACTGCACAAACGTCGCTGCTATGGATGTGTCTGAATTCACCTAAACAACGCTGATGCAGCGACTTAGATCAAAGCGCCCACGGAGTTGTGCAAAGCGGTCGCAAGCC
Source organism: Thermoanaerobaculia bacterium (assembly GCA_035995985.1). GTDB lineage: Bacteria > Acidobacteriota > Thermoanaerobaculia > Gp7-AA8 > Gp7-AA8 > JADGNZ01. Next base: position 23,495 of record DASYJY010000068.1, read on the forward strand.
CGCATTTAGCGCACTCTCTCGCGTTTTGCACAGGGCTTTCCGCAGGGTTTTCCGCAGAATCTGTGAAAAGCCTGATCGTCAAGAAAATCGGTCCCGGCGTTTTCGTAATTGCACCCGCCGACGATTTCTCACTCGGCGTTGAATCGGTGCGACGACTGGAGTACGTCCCGCCGCTCCACGCGAACGTCTCCCCGCTTTTCTACCTGAAATGTGCGTCGGACGGAGGCGAGCACGGCCGTAAGTCCACACTTTTGCACCACTTGCAACGCCATCCATGTGAAGGCGGACGTGGAAACTGCCAAGCCGCTTGGGCAACCTGCCCAAAAGGCGCTGCTACGGATGGGGCTGAATTCAACTAAATCCTTTTGATGGCAGCATTTAGCCGATATCGCCCACGGAGTTGTGCAAAGCGCTGGAAAGCGCGCATTCTGCGCGGTCTTTCGACTTTTTCACAGGGCTTTCCACAGCCTTTTCCGCAGAAATTGTGAAAAGCCCGGATCGCCTTCGCGAACGATGCGCGGCTCGACGCCGGTAAAGTCCACGATCGTCGAAGGTTGACCGTCTCCTGGGCCCGCATCGAGCACGACATCGAGCGCTTCGAGCAGGTCGGCCGCGAGCATTCCAGGTGTCGTAATCGGAGACTCGCCGCTTCGGTTTGCGCTCGTTGAAATCAGTGGGCCGGTCCGGTCCAGAAGCGTCCGCAGCCACGGCAAGTCGGGCACGCGCGCGGCGATCGTTGTTTCGCCTGACGCAAGAATCGCCGTGAGCGGCGCCGGCCAGAGTTCGCGCAGCGTGTCTGGAATCGTCGCTCCGAGCTGTTCGAGTTGTTCTGCCGAGGCGGCGATGATGACGAACGGTTTGCGATCGCCGCGTTCCTTCATCGATCGGACGCGCGCCACCGCCGCCTCGTTTGTCGCCAATGCGTGCAGGCCGTAGATGGTATCGGTCGGCAGAAGCGCTACGCCGCCGACGCGGAGCACGTCCGCGATCGCATCGAGCACGTCATCGGACGGTTCGCCCTCGACGCGCCAGCGCTTCATCGCCGCGCCTTTGCCGGCCGGCCCCGCGCGCCATCGAGCAACTCGCGCGCGTGCATGACGGCCGAGGCCGGGATCGTTTCTCCGCCGAGCATCCGCGCCACTTCGTTCACGCGCTCGTCTTCCGATTCCAGTTTGCGGATGCGCGCACGTGTGTGGCCGGCGGTGTCTTCCTTCCAGACGAAGAAGTGCGTGGTCCCGAAGCTGGCAATCTGCGGAAGGTGCGTGACGCAGATGACCTGATTGCCGCCCGCCAGCTCCTGCAGCTTTCTGCCGACGACCTCGGCCACGCGTCCGCCGATGCCGGCGTCGATCTCGTCAAACACGAGCGTCGCCGCTGCCGCTTTGTTCGACGCTTTGAAAAGCGCCGCCGCAATGGCGAGTTGAATGCGCGAAAGCTCGCCGCCGGATGCGATCCTCTGCATCGGCTTCGGCTCCTCGCCGCGATTCGGCGCGATCAGAATTTCGATGCGGTCGATGCCATGCGTTGCGGCGTGCTCGCGCGAGGCGTCGTTCGCGTCGACGACGACTTTGACCGTCGTCCGTTCCATGGCCAGATCGTTCAACTCCGACTGAATCGCGCTCTCGAATTTCTTCGCGGATTTCTTCCGCGCGGCCGACAACCCCTCGGCGGCCTTCCGCCATGCCGCGAAGCGCTGTTCCTCGATGCGCTGCAGCTTGTCGACGCTGGTCTCGTAGTCGCTGAGGCGCTCGAATTCGTCCTGGATCCCGCCGAGGTGCGCGAGGACGGCTTCGACGGAACCGCCGTATTTTTTTTTCAAACGTTCGATCGTGACCAGGCGGTCTTCGATCTCTTCGAGCCGCGCCGGATCGTGGCGCACCGAATCGGAAAGGTGGGAAAGTCCCCGCGAGGTTTCCTGCAGCCGATAGATGGCGTCGGTCAGTTCCGCGGAAATCGTGGCGATGTCGGCGATCTCCTTCGCCAACGGTTCTACGAGGTGGAGAGCGCGCGAAAGCTGCGCGAGCGCCGACGATTCGTCGTCATCGACAAGCGCAAACGCGCCGCTGGTGGCCTCAGCGAGCTGCCGCGCATTGGCGAGCATGCTCCGCTCGCCGCGCAATGATTCTTCTTCGCCCGGATCGATTTTCGCCGCGGAGATCTCGTCGATCTGGTAGCGCAGCAGGTCGAGCCGCAGGGTCCGGTCGCGTTGCGCGTCAGTCAACTCGCGCAACTGATTCGCGGCTTCGCGCCACTCCTCATGCGCCTCGCGTGTGGCGGCGGCGAGCGCCGCATGATCGCCGTAGTCGTCGAGGAGCTCGCGATATCCCTGTCCTGCGACGCGTCCATGCGCCTCATGCTGCCCGTGGATTTCCAGAAAGGCGTCCATGGCCACCCCGAGCTCGCGCACCGACAGCGGTGAACCGTTGATGAGCACGCGCCCGCGCCCATTCGTAGCGATCTCGCGCTTGACGATGACGTCCGCCTCGCCCGCGTCGACGCCAATCTCATCGAGTGCATCTCCCGCCGCGCGCGGCACATCAAACACCGCCTCCGCCGTCATCCGCTCCGCACCGCCGCGAATCATCTCCGTCGACCCGCGCGCCCCCCGCAGAAACTCGAGCGAGTCGATCAGCAACGACTTCCCCGCCCCGGTCTCCCCCGTCAGCACATTCAACCCCGCCCCCGGCTCGATCGCGAACTCCTCGACGATGGCGAGATTGCGGACTTTGAGGTAGGTGATCATGCGGCCGGGAGAGTTTACCTCCCGGCCGACTCAGATCATTCCGACGTCGGAACACCGGCGTTGCGTACAAGGTTCGCGAGTTTGTCCAACTTCATCAGGACGCCGATGAACACGCGTAGATCGTCAGGGCCGGGCCCGGTGTTGAGGTGCGCGCCGAGGTAGATCGGAAAGACATCGTTGCTCAACGCGCCAAGACGAAGACCGCCGTCAACGATCACGCGAGGAACGCCGTGTTTCCCCTGCCAGTTTGAAAACACGCCGCCCGAGATTTCGATGAATCGAATCGGCTCAAGATTTCGATCCTCATGGGCTGCATCGGGCTGGAATGAACGCCTATGTGTAAAACGAGCGCCGATTTGGATGCGGTCGATCGTCTGATCGCCCGACTTATTTTTCTCTGCACGCGTCGTTACGCCCGTCTTGCCGAAGAGTTCCCAGCGGTATGCGTCGTAGTGCGCGGGATCGAACTTATCATTGACCGCAATCGAGTCCCGTTCGTCGTAATGTGACCAGCGGTTTGGCTGCCACGTTGCGCCGACGGTGCCTGAAAAGGCGTTCTCTAGCGGCCCATTAACGGTGGGTTGATCTTTCTTCGGCGCAAGGCCAAATGGAAACTTTGTGAACTCGATGTTCAGATCGGTATGCCATGCCCCATCTGACCAAGTGTGATTAGGATTACACCGCGCATCAATTCTCTGTTGATCTGTGGCCTCAGCGTCTGTGCAGATGTGCTTATTCTTTTCGGAAGGACGCCTCTGGTGCTTCCACATCGTGTCGAACGTGAGACGAATGATTGGACCACCGTTGCCAAAGCCTATATTTTTGCCAGTATCGTCATAGTTGTTTGTGAATGTAGTGCCGGTGAAAAGTTGAAGATAAGAAAGCTTGCTTCCGAGTGTGTCTAAGTGAGAAGCAGAGGCGGTCAGTGACGCAGTTATGATGTGATCGATGTCCGGATGCTCCGCATTTGCGTCCTTGCCGATCGGAATTAACTGCACTTGCGTGTTCGCCGGATGATCGTTGACGGTGACGACGGAGAACTTTGCGACACCGAACGAATTCGTCGTCGCCACAGCTGTCGGTCCTTGTTTACCGTCTTCTGAGTAAACCAACACATCCTCGCCGACGACTTTGGCTTTGATTCGCATTCCCTTCTCTGGATCAGCGCCAGTTTTAGCGGTGATAGTAATGGCGTCGATCTGATTGGCATTAGGGCGTAGCTGTGGCAATGGAGAACCCAGCTCATAGGTCGTGACAGCTGCGGTCGTCGATGCCGTACTGCCAGTGGTTGCTGTGCTGCCCGTCGTCCCGTTGGTGCCCGTCGAACCAGGCGTGCCGGTAGATGCTTGTCCAAAAGCGCACATCGCAACTACGGATAGGATCAGACAGATCGAAACAAACGTAGCTCTCAAAACACTCGGTCCATTCATGGCAACTTCTCCCTCTTCGTGAAGTAGTTCTGCGACGCGATCCGGCCTCAACTTTGCTTTGGTGACTCGCATGAATCGACGGACAGTGGTCACATTTTTCGCGACGGCAGTCCTGATTGCCTGCAATCGCGAGCAGGCGCATGAGACGAAGGCGCGGGCGCAGAACGCGGCGACGAAGGTGGCGGAGAAGGTGTCGGACACGTTTGATGTGTCAACGCCGCTCGGCGGCAAGGAGCCGGCGCCGACGCAGCAGCAACTCGAGCAGCAGCGCTTCGATCGGCAGTGGCGGCAGCTGCAGTCGTTCCGCGCGCAACAGGCAGCGGCCCAGCAGCAACAGGCTGCCGCCCAACAGGCGGCGCAGCAGACATCTACGCAGCCGCTGAACGTTCAGATCGTCCACGGAAGAAAGGAGTCGTTCAAAGCGGTGGACGCGAACGCGATCAACAGCGCCCCGGTCAATCTTCCGATCACCGGCGACGTCCGCGGCCCCTCGGTTCTTCGCACGCAGGTGTATCTCGACCGCGCGCACTTCTCGGTCGGCGCGATCGATGGACGCTGGGGCCGCAATTCAGCGATCACGGTCTGGTGGTGGCAGAAGGCGCACGGGCTGGAAACGACGGGCGATGTTGACGACGCGACCTTTCACTCGATCGCCCAGGCGGCCGGCGACGCGCCGGTGATTGAGACGTACACGCTGACGGCGGACGATCTGAAAGGTCCGTTCGTGCAGATCCCCGACAGCCCGTACGACAAGGCCAAGCTGGACTGCCTCTGCTATGAGTCGCTGCGCGAAGAGCTGGCGGAGCGCTTCCACTGCACTGAGGATTTTCTCGAGGTGCTGAATCCCGGCGTGAAGGTCAACGAGTTGCAGGCCGGGGCGCCGATCAACGCGCCGAATGTCCGCCTTCTGATGACGCAGGACCAACCGGACATCGCCAAAGTGGTCATCTCGATCGCCGGAAACTCTTATAACGCATTCGATGCGAACGGCGACATCGTCTTCCACGCGCCGACGACGCTCGGATCGACGTACGATCCGTCTCCCGACGAGACGGTGCACGTGGTCGCCATTTCGAGGATGCCGCACTTCCACTACGACCCGACGCTCTACCACGAGGTGCCGGACAGCGAGCCGGACGCGCACCTCAATCCCGGCCCGAACTCGCCGGTCGGCGTGGTTTGGATGGCGCTGAGCAAGCCGCACTACGGTATGCACGGCACGCCCGATCCTGACTCGATCGGTTACGCGTCGTCGCACGGTTGCGTGCGGCTCACGAACTGGGACGCGGAGGAAGTGTCGCACCGCATCCACCAAGGCGTCCCGGTGTCGTTTGTCGATACGACGTCGAAGCGTATGCCCGGCGTGGCGAAGAAGTAGACCGGCGGTTCTGCCGTATCTCCGCGATTCCTGTGAGTGGCAACGGTGGCACTTCGTCTAGAATCGCCACACCGTCTAAGACACGCATCGTTGCCGCTCGCGGCATCGTCCAATGAACTGGGAATCCTTTTTCCTCGACAATCTTTCGCTCATCGAACAGGTGGCCGCGTTCGTCTGCCGGAAGTACGGCCTCTCGGGTGCGGATGCCGAAGACTTCGCATCGGCATCGAAGCTCAAGCTGATCGAAGACAACTACGCGGTGCTGCGCAAATTCGAGGAGAAGTCGTCTCTTGCCACGTATTTGACGATCGTGGTCGGCCGCCATTACCTCGATCAGAAGATCCACGAGTGGGGCAAGTGGCGGCCGTCTATGCGAGCGCGGCAGGCTGGCGACGCTGCCATTTTTCTGGAACGCCTGATCAGCCGCGACGGCCTCGGAATGGCGGAAGCTTCGACGATTGTCCGTCAAAAATTCACAGAGCTCGATGCCCGAGCGCTGGAAAGGCTGGCTGCAACGATCGTGGTACGGCAGCCGCGCAGACAGTCAAAAGTTGAGCGGACGGAGGAGATGCGCGAGCCCGCGTCAGAGGCGTTGGCGGAAGAGGAGTTGCTGCGCGGCGAACGTGAAGTCGCGGCCCGCCGCGCGGGTGCGGTGCTGAGCCGCGAGCTCGACCGCCTGGCACCTGAGGACAGATTGATCATGAAGCTCCGATTCATCGATGCGATGAAAGTTTCGACGATGGCCAGAATGCTGCGCGCCGATCAGAAGCAGCTCTACCGCCGCATCGACCGCCTCGTGGCGATGCTGCGCAAAGCGCTTCTTGCCGCCGGCATCGCGATGAGCGACATTGGCGACATGCTCACCCACGGCGCCGACACGATGGACATCGACTTCGCCGTGTCCGACACCGCTGGCGGCAACGTGAAGAAATGACCATGCTCCTCGCTCACCCGGAATCCGAAAGCCTCGCCCGCTTCGTCGAAGGAACGCTCGACGAATCCGAGCGCGCAGCGATCGTCCAGCACATCGCGGATTGCGACGATTGCCGCATCCTCGTCGTCGACGCGGCGGAGTTCATCGAGCCGGCGAAGACCGAAAGCCACAGCTGGTGGATGCAAATCGCGGCCGCCGTCGTCGTTGCGGTTAGCGTTGCATCGTTCTGGTACTTATCGCGAGATCCTCTCGCGCCTATGATCGAGGCTTCCTCTCATCTCTCGGCAAGGCCTACCGAAGCACGCCTGACCGGATTTTCATACGTCGCGCTGAATCGAAAGCGAGGCGGAGGGGAATCTGATATCGATATCCCATCGCTACGACTGGAACAGGAAATCGGAGACGTTCTCGATCGACGAGGAGATAACGTAAAGACGTTGCACGCAAAGGGCATCGCGCATCTCCTCGCAGCATCGACGGCGAAGGAGCCGAATGAAATCCGATCTGAGCGAAGCAATGCCGTAGCTTTACTTCAGGCCGCAGCCGATCGCGCACCGGACAATGCTGCGTATCAGACAGACCTCGCCGCCGCGCTTCTCACAGTCGGCGACAAGAACAGCCGCGATCTTGCCTTCGCACATCTAAAAAAAGCGCTCGCGATCGATCCCCGAAATCCTGAAGCACTGTTCAACCAGGCGCTTGCGCTTCGCGACAGCAATCAGGCGCTTCCGCTTCAACACAGCAATCCGAAGGCGGCCATCGCCGCTTTTCAACGGTACCTCGCCGTTGATCCCTCTTCTCCGTGGGCCGATGAGGCCAGAACGAAACTCGAAAACCTGCAAGAACCTCCCTAGACCCGTCCGTTTTTCTCTGCGCTAGACTGCATTCGATGTTCGACAAGTTTCGCGACGAATGCGGTGTCTTCGCGGTTCTCAACCATGAGAACGCGGCGAACATCGTCTACCTGGGCCTTTACGCGCTGCAGCATCGGGGGCAGGAGAGTGCCGGGATTGCTTCGGTGTCCTCGGACCGGCGGCGGTCGGAGACGAACATTGGCGAGGCGATCGGGTCGAGCGGGGCGGGCGAGCAGATCATCGCGCCGGGGACGCAGCAGATCCACTCCGAGAAAGAGATGGGATATGTCGCGGAGATCTTCAGCGAGGAACGGCTGAAGAGATTGCCGGGCGACATCGCCATCGGCCATGTCCGCTACTCGACGGCGGGCGGTTCGATGCTGTGTAACGCGCAGCCGCTGGTAGCGTCGACGAGCAAAGGGCCGATTGCGCTCGCGCACAACGGGAACCTCGTGAATGGCGCGGCCATCCGGCGGCGGCTGGAGGCGGACGGCGCGATCTTCAACACGATGTCGGATACCGAGGTCATCGTGCATCTCATCGCGCGCTCGAAGGCGAGTGATCTGGAAGGCGCGCTCGTCGACGCCTTGTCGCAGGTGAAGGGCGCGTACTCGATC
>DASYJY010000069.1:0-34682 GCA_035995985.1 Thermoanaerobaculia bacterium
GTTTTCGATGATCGCTTCGATGACGATGTCGGCGCCCGCGGCGGCGCTCACATCGCTCGTGGCACGGATGCGGCCGAGGATCTGTTGCTTCTCGTCCGCAGTCATCTTCCCTTTGTCGACGCCGCGCTGCAGATTCGACGAAATTGTCGACATGCCGCGCTCCAGGAAGGCCTCGGCGACGTCGATGAGGGTGACGTCGAAGCCGGACGCCGCGGCGGTGTGCGCGATGCCGTTTCCCATCGTGCCGGCGCCGATGACGACGATGTTTTTCATGGGGCCTCCTTGAGCGGGAGTCGGGAGTCGGGGTTCGGGGGTCGGAGAACGCTCGCTAGTTCGGCGCACCTCTTCGACTCCCGACTCCCGACTCCCCAAAAACCGCGGCGAACGCTATCACGTTGCGGCAGCACAAGAAGCGGGCGTAAGATCACCAGTCCAGAGATCGGTTCATGGCCCAAAAGTGCTTCATGTGTGGTGCGGCGATTGCGCGGGGAATCCTCTGCGAGAAGTGCGACAAGCCGCGCAAGCCGAAGCAGTCGGCCGCGAAAACGGCGGCGCCTCCGCCGCCTCCTCCCGCCTCGAAACCTATTGGCGAGAGCACCGCGACGCGCCGTTCGGGCGGAGCAGCGACCGCGGCCGCGCCTGCTCCCGAGCCGGAGCCGTTTCCGAAGGCTCCGCTGCTGCCGTTTCCGGTGGAGTCGGCCTCGCCTGCCATCACCAGCGTCGCGAACGTGATCATGGCCGCCGGCGCGCCTGCCATCGTTCTCGGCGCCGATAGAACGGTGAAGTTCGTCACCGAGGAAGCGAAGAAACTCTTCGGCGTGCCGCAATCCGATCTCTCGACCGTCAAGCAAATCGAGATGGAGTGCGGCGCGCGCATCGGTGAGCTCTCCGTTCCGACATCGATGGCGCTGCGCATCCGCAATCGCAACATCCTCTACACGCTCGTCCCGATCTCCGGCGGCGCGATGGGCGCGGTACTGATGTTCCGCGAAGCCGATCCGATGAATCCGGCGCACGCATCGTTCGTGTCGTTCGTGCGCGAGACGGTCTTCACGCCGCTGCGATCGTTGCGCGAGTCGGTGCTGGCGTCATCGCGGACGCGTCAGCGCGATCCCCTGCTCGAAGACTGGGCGGCCACGATCGATCAGATTCTGTCGTCGCTGGAGATGGCGCCCGAAGTCGAAGAACCGCCGCCGGCAGCGCGAACTCCGCGGGTGGTCGATCTCATTCACTCCGTCGCCAATCGTTTCGGTCCATTCGCCGATCTGAAAAATATCCAACTACAGATTGACGTGCCGGAGCTCGAAGAGCGCTTCAGGGATCACGACCAACTCGTCGACGCCCTCGGCATCCTGATGGACAACTCGCTGCACTACGTTCCGCCCAGCGGTCAGGTGGTGGTTGGCGTGCGCTGGATGGAGCACAAAGGCAAGCCGCTGCTGCTCTTTTTCGTGATGGACAACGGCCCGGTCGTCCCCGAGGCGCTGCGCCAGGCGATCTTCGAGCCGGGCTTCGTCTGGAACCCGCAATCGTCCGAACGCACGGGCCGCAGCTTGTTCAAAGTGCGCGAGTTCGCGGTGTCGCATGCGGGGTCGGTGTGGGTGGAGTCGAAGACGGGGAAGGCGTGCACGTTCTTCCTGCGCGTGCGGCCCGACGGTGCGCGGTAGCGTCTACTTGAACCAGCCCGACACCCGCTCGTACATCACCGGATTCGCGCGTTTGAATCCGTCGCCGCCGCCGCTGAAGCCGAGGAGGATCGCGGTGAGGATCGAGTAGCAGACCAACGCCGCCACGATTGCGCGCAGCGGAGCGATGCGAATCGTCGTCGTGCGAAGGGATGTCACGATCGTTTCGATGCACACCACGGTGGCCACGCTCATCAGCATCATGAAATCGAGCGAGTAACGCGACACGATCCACCAGCAGGTCGAGAGGCCGAGCAGGATCAGCCACGCGCCGCACATCACCTGCAGCGCCGTTCGCGTGGCGGGATCTTTGGGACCACGCATCAGCGCGATGAGAACGGCGATCAGAGTCCCGATCAGCATCAGCGGCGCGACCGGTCCGATGCCGATGATCTGTTCCGTCACCCCATTCGGCGTCGGCCACGACACAGCGCGATCGAGGCGCGCCGGGTTCGCATCAATGAAAGGAAACCTGCTGTAAATGTGCAGCGGCGCGAAGAGGTAGAGCTGCACGTTGTTGGCGAGGCGCCCCAGTTCCGGAAACGTGCAGAGGCTGCAGACTTTCTGGCCAGCCATATCGACGTGCGTGAGCTGATACCGGATGCCGAATTCGAATGGATCGCCGAAACGGGCGGCGTTGTACCAGAGCATGGCGATGGCGACGATTGCCAGCGGCGCAAGGACAGCGACAACCATTTTCCTCGTCCACTTCATCGCGAGCGCGGCGACCAGCAGCAGCACGCCGAGGTTCGGACGCGCGGCGATCGAAAGCGCGAGCCAGATGCTCATCCACGCCGCGCGGCCGGGCGTCGGAGACTCGTTGTAGCGCAGGAGCGCCAGCGCCCACATCGCCGTCATCGCCATTCCGCAGACGATGGCGATCTCGTACATGTGCACCGTCACGAGAACGAACGTGGCCACATTGCCGAGACCGATGAAGAGCACCCAGAGCGGAAAGGGGAAGTTCAATGGAGGCTTCAGTGCGCGGCGTGCAAACGCGACCGACGCCAGAAACGCCCAGGCGGTGAAGAAGAGCGCTACGAACGAATCAGGCGGATAGCCGCGCCGCAGAATCCGCAACGGCATGTAGCCGAGGATCGCGGGCAGCGGCGATGAATAGAGGTAGTACTTTCCGTTGAGATAGCTCGCATCCCACTCGTAGTGAATGCCCTGCCGCGCCTTCGGATCGTACGGATACGGCAACGCATCGAGTTTGGGATTGACCCATTTCTCCAGATTGAGCTGTCCTTGAAAGAATCCCTGCGCGAGACTGGCGTAATTCGATTCCTGCCACAATCCGAGACGGCGGAAGTCGAATCTGCCGTCGCCTGCGAAGAAGGCGTAGACGGCCAGGACGAAGAGGATGGCGAGCGCGAGCGGCAGCGACCGAACAATGCGCTGGAAACGATCGCCGCTTTCTGACACCGGCGGAGGATACACGCGGCGAGCTACAAGACGTGATGACCGTCAGCGCGATCACGACCTGGTTCGGGTTGAGATGCTCGGCGCGCGCATCGCGTACAAGCCTGCGGCGCCGTAATCGCGCCGCAGGAATCCGATCACTAACGCGTTCGTGGCCTCGGCGGGCAATCCCAGGCCGCCGATGATGATCGAGCCGAGCACGCGCTGCACGAATTCGCGCGCCGGTGAATGCCGCCGCTGCGACGTGGAGAGCGTCCCATCGCCTCGACGCCGGGTAGTGGGTCAGTTTGAAAGTTATTCGCGGTTCATGCGTCTCCGCGCAACGAAGTCAACCGCCGCCGCACTACCTTATCAAGTGGCAACGGGTAGGGAAATCCGTTCGTCGGACACTCTAAGGGTAGAGGGCAAGGGCGGAATGTTCGCAGAGGGATGCAGGATGGCGAGAGGCTTTACCCGGGCGGTTGTCGCGTCAGTTCGCTTCCTCGACGGCAGCGTGGAGGGCGGCCCGGCAGCATTCACCGTGATAAATCGGGACGGATGGTTCCTGACTGCAATGCATGTGCTGGGGCCGATGTTCGCGTGGCAAGAACACCAACCGGCGCTAGACGATTACAACATGCGCGCTGCCGCGATCGTCGCTGATGCGAAGCTGGACGCACGCAAGAAGAAGAAGCAGCGAGACAGGCTCCATCCGAATCCGAAATGGGTTACGAACTACTCTTTCGCTTGGATGGCGGCAAACGACGGATCGTCCATCGATACGCCGGTAACATTCAAACTCTTCCCAGAGTTGGATCTCGCCGTTGGCCGTTTGGTGCCATTTGATCCGTCGTGGATCGAGACGTATCCGAAATTTGGCACACCCGGCACGCTGGAAATCGGCAGCAGCCTGTGCCGACTTGGTTTCCCGTTCAACTCTCTTTCTTGCGGATGGGATGCGGATGCGGGCAAGTTTTCGCTCACAGGCTCCGGCATTTGTTTCTTTCCGAACGAAGGTATCTATGCGCGTAACTTTGTCGAGCAATGGGCACCGCAAGGGAACCCGGCGATGTTTTACGAGACATCGTCACCGGGCCTTCTCGGCCAAAGCGGTGGCCCCCTGTTCGATCGGCAAGGCACCATTTGGGGCATCCAATCGCACACAGCTCATCTACCGCTGCACTTCAAGTCACGCCTGCCGGTTGGCGATGGGAAGACAGCCGAGGTACACCAGTTTTTGAACGTGGGGCGAGCTGTTCCAGTTGACAATATTCTTCCGGTACTCGAAGCTGAGGGCATCGCCTTTGAAATAGCAGAAGGGGCCGGGGGAGTGGGAGGAGGGATTTAGTATGCTCAACCTTTATACACACACGGCGTATTCGACCGAGGTCCTTACGGAAGATCAGCTCGATAAGCAGATGGACAATCTGCGCGAGATCGAAGCGGCAGCCGATAAGGCTTGGCGAACGGTCGCATCAGGTACTCTCTTGAGCACGCCAACATCTGCGCGGGTGACGATGAGTCTGAATGTTCTGAAGCCAAACCCGGCGAACCGTCCGAAGTAGCCTTTACTTGAACTCGCGGAACAGTTCACTCGGCGGCACGCCTAGCGCCTTCGCGATCTTCACGACGTTGACGACTGCCGGATTCCATTCGCGCGTTCAATCATGCCGATGTAGTTGTGATCCATCCCGGCGGCGTCCGCGAGCGCCCATTGCGACAGTCCGCGCGCCGTCTGCAAAGCGCGGAGAGTCTTTCCGAACTTGGTGAGAACCTGATCGCGGCGCATCTTTCCCGTGCATTTGGGCTTGCGCGGCGATCTGCCGCTACATGGACTTGGTCGGCGCATACGACAGAACAGACATTCGCCCGCTCCTGCCAAAGTAGGTCACCCGCTCGCGACATGCGCAACCGTAATACTTGGGCGCCAGACGACAGACCTTTGATCCGCCGGGACGAAAACCGAAGAGCGAAGGCCTGACCCCATTTGTTATCTCGCCCTCGCACAGAATTTATTCAGAGTTTCGGGTGTTCGACCGTGCCGGTTTTGAAGTGAGGTACCGACATGGGAAAACTGACGCACGTCGAGCTGAGCATGTTCCCGATCGCGGGATGGGACCGGGGGACGTCTCGCTATACATGTACGGCGAGACGCACGAGTTCGAGCTGCTCGGCGAAGAGTTCCACGAGATGGCGAAGGCGTACATCGCTGCGCCGCGTGAGACCCGGCCGAACGAGTACCAGTGGCATTCGATCGGCTCGAACTACGCGGGTGTACCTGTGGTGTACACCTATCGTCACGCGCTCGAGTTGTACCTGAAGGGCATACTGATGGCGGCGGAGCCGGCGCTGACATTCGCTCTCGGGGAGCCGGGCATCAACGATCGTGTGTTCTGCGGAGGCCACTCGTTCTCGAAACTCTTTCCGGAGATCGACCGTACTTTCGATCGCTTGAAGGTTCCCTTCGACTTCGGGATTGATGGTCTGAAAACCAAGAAAGACTTCCGGAATTTTTTGGAAGACCTTGACCACCTCGAAGTTCGATTCCCCATCAACACGAAGCGTCAGCCTGCGATGGGCAACAAGTTCGTACGATTCAACCTTTTCGAATTCGCCGAGAAAATGGATGCCATTCTCAAAATCCTCAATGGCTACGTGTCGTGGACTGATTACAACGCCCAAGGCCGTTGTGAGATGGCTCAGGAAGCGCGCGAAGCGGCATGGGACAACGCCGACTACGACTATGATCCGCCGGACCATGAATCCGAGCCGTATTACGGGGACTGACGATTCTCCATGGCATTCGTAGTGCGAGCGAAAGACCTGGTCAATACGAACAGGATGAAGGACTTGGCGTTCGGTTACTACGCTTGGACCGATGACGGATACGGACTTGCCAAAGAAGGCGAGGAAGGCTTCGAGAAGAATCAGGTGAAGGATGCCGGGAGCGGAGCTTTCGTTGCGCCCGGACTCGGTCTCACGGCGAAGCACGTGGCGAACGGTTTCGAACATCTGGATTCGCAGTTCGACGCCCTGAGCAGGCGCAGAAGTCCGCTCGATGATCAGTACAAGGTCACGAAGGTCGTCACCGAGTTCGCGACGATGGCCTACCAGATGCCGACGTATAAGGACGAGTTGATGTCCTGGTACGCTGACGTTGGTTGGCGATCGGCCGACACCGACATTGCTGCGCTGGTAGTGAGACCGGGATCTCCAGCCGCGGAAGCGGCGGCGCCGCGGCTTCGATACTTTCCATGGCAATTGCTGCCGCCGAAGGTCGGCTCGTTGGTGTGGGTCTATGGGTGGCCGGAGCAGAAGATCAAGATCGAAGAGAACGCTGACGTACCAGGGCGGCATGACCATGACTGGACGGTCGAGCTGCATGTCGAGCCGGCGTGGGTCGAGGAAATCATCTACGTCCCCCATCTTTATCGGCTTGCGAACTTCCCATGCTTCCGCGTCAGAACGAACTTCCCGAGCGGACTTCCGCACGGAATGAGCGGTGGCGCGGTGCTCTACAACGGTCGGATGGTCGGCGTTTTCAGCGGTCCCGATCTTGTCGCATGTCTTTGGCCGCTCGCGCTCATGAGCTATCCAATCTCGAAGGAAGAGAACGCGCCGGAAGTCTCATTCGGCGACCACTTCAACAACGGCTTCATAGACGCCTCCTACGACTGGAACGAAGTTCAGGGCCGGGTGAAAAGAGTTCCTTGCCGGGAGATCGCCGCCGGGACTGAGGGAGAGCCCTGCGAGAAGATGCACGCCGCGCTACTGTGACGTATTCTCGTTCGTAGAAGACGCTTGCGTCAGAACGATCGTTCTTGCGGAATCATGACTCGCTGAGCAGGGGAGAACTCGCGATGGCAAAAGTGATCCTCTTCGTCCAGATTTCGCTGGACGGCTTCTTTGAAGGGGCGAAGAAGGAGATCGACTGGAGTATGGTCGATGACGAGATCCACGCCCACGTCAACGAGGTGCTCAAGACGATGGGAGGCTTCCTGAGCGGACGGGTTGCCTACGAGCTCATGGCCGGATACTGGCCGACCGCGGACGCCGACCCTGCGAGCCCTCCTGTCGTGAAAGAGTTCGCG
Source organism: Thermoanaerobaculia bacterium (assembly GCA_035995985.1). GTDB lineage: Bacteria > Acidobacteriota > Thermoanaerobaculia > Gp7-AA8 > Gp7-AA8 > JADGNZ01. The sequence goes on from DASYJY010000069.1 coordinate 7,178, forward strand.
CGGATCTGGCGGGAGATGCCGAAGGTGGTCTATTCGAAGACGCTCACCTCGGCGGGGTGGAACACCACGATTGCACGTGACGTCGTGCGGGAGGAGGTCGAGGCGCTCAAGCTCCAGGCCAAGGGGGATCTCATCGTCGGGGGAGGAGAGCTCGGAGCGGCCTTCATGGACCAGGACCTCATCGATGAATATCGGATCTACGTCCATCCGATTCAGATCGGAGAGGGGAACCGCCTTTTTCCTCCTTCGAAGGAGAAGGTCTCGCTCCGCCTCGTCGAGACGCGAGCCTTTGGGAACGGGGTCGTCCTTCTGCGGTACGAACGGCTCCGTGGGACGGCCAGCGGTCTGGCGTGATTGGGGGTTCACCTCGCCCTTCTTCGCAATCTCTCCTCCAGTTCCCTCAGGCTGTGCATGTCGGCTACTACATCCCGGATGAGCTGGTCCTGGGCGATTGCACCTTCGAGGATGTCCGCCAGGACGTGCGAGGGGATGCCCGGTTCGGTGCTGTGGATCGCGCCGGAGCGGAGGCGGTTGATGGTGCGGCGGACTTCGGCGTGCGTTACGCCGGGGGCGAGCCGGGGGTATCGGCGCGTTTCGGCGGCAAAGCGGCGGAGCAGCGATTCGAGGCGCCAGCCGGTTTCGTAGCTGATGATTTCGCGGTGACCTGGTCTCATTTCTGTTCTCCTCGACGGACCGGGAGGAAACGACCGGGCGCGCTTGCACGCGCCCGGTCTCCCTCCCGCCCATCACATTAGATTTGGGGACCTGCCGGCGTCACTGGAGCCTTCGGTGCCGGAGGCGGCGGCGTACCGGGAGCTTGCGCCGCCTTCTTGCGGCGTTTGAAGCTTTTCAGACGACGGATTTCCTGCACGTGGGGCACGAGGACGGCGTGGGCCGGGTCGCGCGCCAGCTGCGCGCCGATCGAAAATGCCTGCGAGGCGATCAGCGCGATGCGCTGGCGGCGGATGAGGTTCGCCCCGGCGATGCCGCTGAGCATCGTCCGGAACTCGTCCTCCGCCGCCGTCCAGCGGTTTGCCTCGTCGATCATCTGACGCACGTCGTCGGCCGGCTGTCCGACCGCTTGCGAGACGTTGTCGAGCGCTCCGATGACGTTGACCGAGGCCTGCAGAATCGGATTGGACGTCCGTGTGCGGCTGCGCAGGGTTGCGCGTTGCGCGGGCGTCAACGGCGTTACTTCGCCGATCTGCGCACGCATTGCGCGCAACCCCTCCACGACTGCCTCGGGTGTGAGTGTTGGTGCCGTCTGCGGGATGTCCGCGGCGGCGGCCGTATTCGCGACTTCCTGATGGGTAGACATCGTTTGGTCCTCCTATAGACCGAGGTTGAGGCCGGAGGAAACCGACGAGCACCCTGTGCACGAGTGCAGGCGGCCACCGGCTGGAGGAGACGGCGACGCGCCGCTCATCCGGTTGATGTTTTTCCGAAGTGCGCACACTTCGGGTGCCCACGGCAGGAGGAGCAACGCTCGACTCCCGCAGGGATGAGAACCGCACTATCCAGCGCACCTTCTCACCCGTTGGCCGCCGGGAACGAGGGGCTCTCACGAGCGCCTGATCCCATTTCGAAGAGCCGCTAGCAGCTCTTCGAAGCAGTAATATGGGCAGAGTCGACCGCGCAGTCAAGTCTCATTTTTTGTGACTCGTATATGTGTCAGTTCTCGCGAGATTCCGCCAGCACAGACGAGTGTGTCTGTGGCACCGGCTGTACCGGCAGGAGCATCGCTGTGGACTGCGAGGTTCCCGTGATGCCCCATTGACGCCGGAGGTACTTGGGCCAAATGTGGGTGCAGGCGAGAGCTGTTGTGGCACAGACCACAGATGTCCAAATTAGCTGGGAGTCGCGATGCGTGGATTCCTGCAGGGCTGCCGCGAGCGGCACGAAGCCACCGGAGGTGGCTCGTACGGTAGCCGGTGGTCGCGTGCGAAGCGCGAGACCACCGGATTGACGAGCGCGCCCCGATTTTCCGACCGCGGCAGCGGTCGCGGAGGGAATCCACGCCGCTCGGTATTTGATACGCGACCCCGGCCGGGGTCGATAAACCATCCGCGCTATTTTCCGGTGGTCTCTCGCTCCGCGAGCGACCACCGGCTACCCTACGAGTCGCCTCCGGCGACGGCGTTCCGCTAATTTGGACACGTCTGGGCACAGACACTCCTGTCTGTGCTTCAGCAAAGTGCAGCGGCTGCGAGTCTTCAGGCGCTGCGGAGCAATCTTCAGGATGAAACACAGCGTGCACAGGGCGAAACACGCTGTGCACACGCCGAAACACAGCGTGCACAGGGCGAAACACGGCGTGCACACGCCGAAACACAGCGTGCACGGGGCGAAACACGCTGTGCACAGGGCGAAACACACTGTGCATCGGCCGAAACACAGCGTGCGCAGACCGCAACGGAGCGCGTATTCGGCGGAACACGGTGTGCGCACGGATGTCGCGGGCGCGCCGCGGATGAGTCGCGGTGCGCGTTCAGCGATTCAACGCGTGCTCGGCCGGCGATGTCCGCCGCTCGCTACTGAGTCGCGACGCGGTCGAGGGCGTCGTCCAGTGTCGTCCAGCGGTTCGAAGAGGACGCCAGCGCGAGCGGGAGCGCCACGATTCCGACCACGACGCCGGCGATGATGTCGCGCGTCAGCGTCTCACGTGTATAGCCTTCCAGAAAACACGACCGACTTGGGAACGAACACTCGCTGGCGATTCTATCGAAGGCCGGATCAGAGGCGCGCAGTTCCCGCCCCGGCGACCGAGGCCGTAGACTCTCCCCATGGCCAGAAAACGCGAGCGAGTGGTCATGACGGCGAAGAACACCTGGATTCTCACGAAGGCCGCGGCATCGTCGTGGGTCGACGACTACGCACAGAGCATGGGGGCGGCGCTGGCGTATTACACGATGCTCTCCATCGCGCCGTTCCTGCTGATCGTGATCTCGCTGGCGGGCATGATCTTCGGCGTCGACGCAGCGCGCGGGGAGATCGCCGCGCAACTGCAGGGGCTGATGGGGCGCGAGGGAGCGGAAGCGGTGCAGAAGCTGCTCGAGAGCGCGAGCAAGCCGGCCGAAAGCATCGCCGCCGCGGTGGCCGGCCTCGTCCTGCTGCTGGTCGGCGCGACCTCGGTCTTCGCCGAATTGCAGGATGCGCTCGATCGGATCTGGCGTGCCCCGAAACGGTCCAGGAGAGGAATCTGGAGCCTGCTTCGCGCCCGCCTGTTGTCGTTCGGCACGATCGCCGGCATCAGTTTTCTGATGATGGTCTCGCTGGTGGTCAGCGCAGCGCTGGCGGCGATTGGGAAACTGTGGGGACCGCGCTTCTCCGATTGGCAATCGCTGGTCGCCGTCGTCAACGTCGTCTTCAGCTACGTCCTGACGACGACGGTCTTCGCGATGATCTACAAGGTGATGCCTCGGGTAAAGGTGGCGTGGAGGGACGTCTTCATCGGCGCCACCGTGACCGCGCTGCTGTTTACGATCGGCAAGTCGCTGATCGGGCTCTACATCGGCAGGAGTGGCCTGACGTCAGGGTTTGGCGCGGCCGGCTCGCTGGTCATGGCCATGGTGTGGGTCTACTACTCCGCGCAGATCTTTCTCCTGGGCGCGGAGTTCACCTGGGCCTATGCGCTGACCTTCGGCTCCCGCAAGGAGAAGAAACTTCCGAACGCCGCACCAGCGGTCCCGAGCAAGGCCGCGGACAAGAAGCCGGATGCGAACATGCTCGAGGCGAAAGAGGCCGCAATCGTTGCGAACGAAACCGCTGCGGCGGAAGATGCGGGGAAGGAGTAATCGTCGTAGCAGCTACCGCCGTAACGCTGACGGCGTCGTGCCCAGCTCTCTCCTGACGATTTTCCGCAGCGCGGTCGCGTCCTCGTAGCCGACCTGTTGGGCCACGGCATCGAGTGTGAGCGGCGTTGTCTCGATGAGGTGAACCGCCTCCAGCAGCCGTCGTCGCTGCACGAAGCGGATCGGCGAGGAGCCCGTCGCGGCGGAGATCCGGCGCGAAAGCGTTTTCGGAGAGACGGCGATCGCCGATGCGAGATCGGTGATGGAAATCGGACCCGAGAGATTCGCTTCGATCCATCGCTCCGCGGCGATTACGGTGGCGTCGACGTGCCGCACATGCGACGGAATCATGTAGCGCGCCTGCGATGCACGCTGATCGATCAGCATGTAGCGCGAGCAGAGGTGCGCGATCTCCGGTCCCGCCGTCGCCGCGATCACGGCGAGCACGAGATCGAGTTGCGCGTACGCCGAGCCGGCGGTGAGGAACGCGCCGTCCCGGACGAGCATTTGCGCTTCGTCGAGCCGCACGTCGGGGTGGCGCGTTCGAAATGTCTGCGAAAGCCACCACGTCGTCGTCGCGGAGCGGCCGGCGAGCAGGCCCGCTTCGGCGAGCAGAAAAACCGCCGAGCACGAGGCCGCGAGGTACTTCGCGACGCGGCGCTCCTGCAGCAGTGCGATTGCCGCGCGTGCGTCGGGCCGGCGAAGGCGCGCAGCAATCGCGGCCTCTGATGTCAGGCCGAGGCCGGGCACGATCAACCACTCCGCGCGCGCGGGGCCCGCCAGCACGTCGCGAAAGGTGAGATCGGCCGTCAGACGCAGCCCGCCGCCAGTCCGGACAGTCCGGCGCTGACCGATCACGGACCACTGCAACTCACCCCGCCTCGCGCGGCCACGAAGCGCCTGCGCGGTGCGCAATGTATCGAGCGTGATCGCGAGGCTCGAGTCCATGACGCCGTCAAGCGCGAGAACGAGGATCCGCTTCAATTGTCCATTCCGGCTTGAATATTGTCATATTCGACAGTTCCGCGAATGCCGGTTCGCGCCGACACTCGCTCCATGCGCGAATGGAAAGACGATCCTCTGGACGACTTCGAATGCCGCGAGGTCACGCTCGACGACGTGACGAAGAAGGTGTACATCGCAGGGCGCGGACCGGCCGTGATCGTCATGGCGGAGATGCCGGGCATCAGCCCTCACGTCGCGCGATTCAGCCGCTGGGTGCGCGACGCCGGATTCACCGTCTACATGCCGTCACTCTTCGGCCGCGACGGCGCGGTGCCGACCGTGGAGGAAGGGTTGCCGGTCATGCAGCGCGCCTGTGTCAGCGCCGAGTTCCGCGCCATGGTCGCGAACGAAACGAGTCCCGTGACCATCTGGCTGCGCGCACTGGCGCGGCTGGCGCATGAAGAATGCGGCGGCCCCGGAGTCGGCGCGATCGGTATGTGCGTCACCGGCAACTTCGCGCTGACGATGATGCTCGAGCCTGCGATGCTCGCTCCGGTTCTGTCGCAACCATCACTGCCGCTGAACGACCCCGCGGCGCTCGAGATCGCGCCGGACGATCTGGCGGCCGTGCGCGCGCGGCTCGACCGCGACGACCTGACAGTCCTCGCCTATCGCTTCGAGGGCGACCGCTTCTGCACGGCGGAGCGATTCTGCGCGTATGCGAAAGCACTCGGCGCCCGCTTCGTTGCGCGCGTCCTGCCCGACTCCGCGGCGAATCGCGAGACAACGCCGTTCTTCCAACGGATCGGGCCGCACAGCGTCGTCACCGCGCATCTCATCGATGAAGCGGGACAGCCGACGCTCGCGGCGCGCGACGAGATCCTCGCCTTCTTCGCGCAACGTCTGCGGCCGTAACGCCGCGCCGCGAACGCGCTCAACGTCGGGTCGGGAGTGTGTCGTCGAGCGCGTCGAGAAAGCCGCGCATGGCGGGCGTCATCGAACGGTCCTTGTGCCAGACGACGTGCGTCGACATGCTGACGTCGGGACCGCGCCACGGCAGGACGCACAGCGTTCCGCTGCGAATCTCCCGCGCCACAGCGACTTCCGGAAGGAGGGCGATGCCCATGCCGAGGACGGCGCATTGCTTGATGGCCTCGACGCTGCCGAACTCGCCCACGCCCTGCGGCCGGACGCCGCGCGCGTTGAGAATGCGCTCGAATTTCTTCCGATATGCGCAACCCTCCTCGGTCAGCAGAAGGTGTTGTCCGGAGAGGTCTCTCGGCCGGACCGCGGCGCGTTGAAGCAGCGGGTGCTCCGGCGCGGCGACGAGCAGGATGGGCTCCGCGCCGATGCGGCGCGAGCCGAGCGTCTTCTCGCCGACCGCATCGGCGATGCGGATGGCGAGATCGAACTCGCCGTTCTGCAGCGGCTCGGCGAGCGGCCAGTCGACGTACGGACGCAGCATCAGCATGACGTGCGGGTGCCGCTGGCGAAAACGCCGCAGCGCCGGCGGCAGGCGGTACGTGACGATGCTCTCCGGCGCGCCGATGCGAAGCGGGCCGGCCGGTTCGTCGCCGAATCGCATCGTTTGCCGTGCCTCCTCCACCGTCGCCAGGACCCGCTGCGCATACGGGAGAAACTGCGTCCCGGCGTCCGTCATCACGAGGCGTCGCGGGTAACGGTCGAACAGCCGCACGCCGAGCTCCTCTTCGAGGTGGCGCACGTGCGACGTGACGTTCGACTGCACGGTATTGAGCCGCTCCGCCGTGCGCGTGAAGTTCAGCTCCTCGGCAAGCGTGACGAACATCTGCAGCTGGCGCATTTCCATACGATCTGAAATCGAGATTATAGCGATGCGAACGATCTATTGGACAGCTCGTAGCGCGCGACGCAGAATCGCGCTCGTCATGAACGAACGAAACGAATGGTCCTCTGAATGGTTTCCGATCGACGACGCGGTGTACCTCGACATTGCCGCGCACGCGGTGATGCCCCGCGTAGCGGCGGCTGCAGCCGAATCCTCGATCGAGGCGAACAGGTTTCCGCACCACGTCGACGACGCGAATTTCTTCGATGTGCCGAACGCACTGCGTTCCTCGATCGCAACGTTGATCGGCGGCAGCGCACACGAAGTGGCGCTGACGACCGGCGCGAGCACCGGGATGCAGGCAATCGCGCATCACATCGACTGGCGCCGCGGCGACGGCATCGTCATCGGCGGCGGCGACTTCCCGCTGCATCACGCGGTGTGGCACCCGATGGAAGAGCGCGCCGGTGCACGGTTGACGGTGGTCGCGCCGCGCGACGGCGTGATCGTGGCCGACGACGTCATCGCCGCAATCACCACGAGGACGCGCGTCGTGTCACTGAGTCATGCGCGCTTCGATACCGGCGCGCTGCTGGACGCGCCGCGCATCGCCGCGGCATGCCGTGCATCAGGAGCGTGGCTCGTCCTCGATGCCAGCCAGTCGTGCGGTGCGGTTCCGATCGACGTGCGTGAGCTGGGCGCCGACGCATTGGTGGCGGCAGGCTACAAGTGGCTGCTCGGTCCTTACGGCACCGGCTTCCTCTGGGTCAACGATGCGCGGCTCGACGAACTGCTGCCGGGACCGTTCTACTGGACGGCACAAGACATCAGCGATTTCAGGTCTCTGCGGTTCGACGGTCCGGAGCCAACTCGTGACGCCAGACGATGGGATGCCGCGGAATCGGCGATGCAGTTGAATCTGAACCTGGCCGCATTCCGCGCGTCGATCGATCTCGTCGTGCGAATTGGTCCGGAGACGGTGCTGCGCCACGGTCGCAACCTTATCGACACATTGTTTGACCGCCTGCCGCCGCATTGCGCGCCCGCCAGTCCGCTCGACCACGACCAGCGCGGTGCGTTCGGTTCGTTCACTGCCGGTTCGGCCGATGCCACGGCGGTGCTCCATCGCGAACTGCGCGCGGCGAATTTCTTCGCCAGCCTGCGGCAGGGAAAGATTCGCGTCTCTCCGCACCTGTTCAATTCGGTCGAGCAGATCGGGATGCTCGCCGATCAGATTCACCGGAGCGTCGCATGATGAGCATCGACGAACGGCTGTCGGCGTTGAATATCGTGCTGCCGGACGTGCCGCCGGCGATCGTCGCCGGCTACACGCCGATCTTTGCGCCATACGTGCGCAGCGGCAATCTCCTGTCGTTCTCCGGCCGTCTCGCCAAGAAAAACGGAGAGGTGTGGCGCGGCAAACTCGGATCGGATCTCACGGTGCGGGAAGGACAGGAGGCAGCGCGCGGCGTGGCGATCGAGCTCCTCGCCACGCTCCGCGCGGCAGCCGGAGATCTGAGCCGCGTGAAACAGATCGTGCGGCTGCTCGTGCTGGTCAACGGCACGGCCGACTTTCAGGAGCCGCACGTCATCGCCAACGGCGCGTCGGAAGTGTTCGTACAGCTCTTCGGTGAGCGAGGAATGCACGCGCGGACCGCGATGTGCGCCGCGCAGCTTCCGTTCGGCGCGTGCGTCGAGATCGAGATGCTCGCCGAGATCGAGGAGCGGTGACGCGAAGCGTGTTGCGAACCGATCTAGCGGCGTAGTCGCTCTCCCCCGGGTGTTTCCGCGTAAGGACAGTGTCACCGCTCTTACCGCGGGGCCGCCACCTGCGCCACTGCGGCCGCGATTGATTCGCAGATGTGGCCGACTTCGTCCTCGGTGAGGTTTCCGTGGAACGGGAGGGCGAGTAATGAGTTGCCGGCGGACTCGGTGTGGGGGTAGGCGCCGGGCTCGAATCCGAAGCGGTCACGGTAGGGGGGCTGGAGGTGGATCGGCCAGAAGTAGGGGCGCGTCGGGATTCCGCGGTTGGAGAGATCGGCGGCGAGGGTGTCGCGGTCGATGCCTTCGCTTACGCGGATGACGTAGATGAACCAGCTCATGGTCATGCCGGGGCGAGGCGGCGGGAGCGGCGCGACGCCTTGGATGCCGCGCAGGCGCTCGGTGTACATCGCGGCCACGGCTTCGCGCTTCTGCAGGAGCTCGTCGAGGCGGCGGAATTGCGCCAGGCCGACGGCGGCACTCAATTCGTCGAGGCGGTAGTTGTAGCCGATGCGTTGATGGCGGAGCCAGGAGCGGTCGTCGCTGCGGCCCTGCGAGCGAAGGCTGGAGACTTCGCGGGCGATGGCGTCATCGTCGGTCAGCACCATGCCGCCCTCGCCGGTCGTCATCTGTTTGTTTGGATAAAACGCGAAGGTACCGATGTTGCCCCAGCGGCCGGCGGGGATGCCGTCGAGCGATGCGCCGACAGCTTCGCAGGCATCCTCGATTACCGCGATGCCGGCGGCGCGCGCGGCGGCGGCGATCGCCTGCATCTCCGCGACCCGGCCGAAGATATCGACCGGGATGATCGCGCGCAGCGGTCCTGTCGGTTTCGCGCCGCCCGGCGGCAGGAGCCGTTCCCATCCGCTGCGGTGACGCGTCAGCGTTTCGATGGCATCGACGGCGGCGGCGGGATCGATGCACAGCGTTTGCGGATTGATGTCGACGAAGATCGGAATGGCGCGCTCGTAGAGGATCGCGTTCGACGAGGCGATGAACGAGAACGGCGTAGTGATGACCATGTCGCCGTCGCGAACGCCCGCCGCGAGAACGGACAGGTGCACCGCCGCGGTGCCGCTGGAGACGCCGATGACGTGACGCGCGCCGAAGCGATCGGCGAAGGCGCGCTCGAGGTCGGCGAGCATCGGCCCTTTGGAAAGGCGGCCCGAGCGGAGTACTTCTTCAACCAGGAGGCGCTCGTCGTCGCCGAGGTCAGTAGCGGAGAGAGGGATTGGACTGCGAAACACGGAGCGGGACGATATCGCAGCTAACGGTCAGGAACGAAGAAGCGTGCGGTTGATCATCGGCAGGATGGCGATTTTCAGATTGAGCCCGAGCACGCCGAAGAGGTCGGCCACCTCGCGCGAGATCGGCACCTTGGAAAAAAGGATCACCGCGAACATGTCGCCGTTCGTGATCAGGCCGCCGAGCCCGATGACTGAGGCGATGCCGTACGGACGGACGAACTCCTCCTGGGCAACGATGTGCGGACTGCCGAGCGCCTCCGGAACATAGAAGACGTTCTGCTTGCGTCCTTCCGTGTCGAGAATGAGTCCCGCTTCGGGCCGGATCACTCTCGCCACCGACAGGCCGAGCTGTTTGATGAGCTGCGCGATCATCGGAGCCTGCTCGACCATGTCGACGCTCGTTAACGGTATGGCGCGATGTCCGCGAGACTGCTCGGGTGAACGCCACGACGGTTCGTCACCAATCGTCGCGAGCAATGTCAGGCAGCGAACGTCGTCCTCGAGCGACGCGGAGCCGGCGGTCGTCAACGCGAACTCCTGCTGCGCGGCATCGAGAGCATCGAAACGTTCGGTCTTGAAGAAACGAACCAGCGCGCAGGCGGGCTCGCCGCGAGCGTCGGTGAGCTCGCGGTAGAAGAACTCCACCACGCGCTGCGCGGCGACGGCAGTGCTTCCAGGGTCGTCGTCGAAAAGACCCCGCAGGCGGCCGCGGCAACCCATCATGTCCGTCACGCCGAAACGGGCCAGTTCGTATGGCATCAGTCGATCATTCGGCGAGACTCTTCACCATGGCGGCGAGTTGCTCGATATCGAACGGCTTCTGGATCACCGCGCGCACGATCGTCAGATCGAATTCGGGCGTCTGCCGTGGGCCTACCGCGGTGCAGACGATGACCGGTACGTCGCTCTTCACCGATGAGAGATGGTGGAGCACCGCCGTTCCGTCGACGACCGGCATCATCAGATCGAGAACGATGCAGCAGAGGTCATCGCGCGTATTGATGATGTCGATGGCCATCGCGCCGTCCGACGCAGCGACCGCAGCGAGGCCGGCGCGGACCATGACAGCCTTGAGGAGGCCGCGGGTAGGCGCGTCATCGTCGATGATCAGAACCGTTTTCGCCATAAGAAAAGAGCGTCACGATACAGGAGCGAGACGCTCGTATAAAGCGGCAAGATCGTCGCCCGTTCGGTCGAGCGTGAAGCGTTCCAGCATGAGCTTCCGGCCGGCGGCACCGAGGCGGCGCGCTTCCTCAGGATTGGCGAGCAGGCGTTCGATCGCGGCGGCGAGTGCGTCGGGATCGGCAGGCGGCACGAGCAATCCGGTTTCTTCATGGCGCACCGATTCCGGGATCCCGCCGACGCGCGTGGCAACGGCTGGCCGCTCCATCAACAACGCCTCGATCGTTCCGCCAAGCGTTTCGCTCAGTGGACACTGCACGGCCACATCGAGCGATGCCAGCACCTCGGCGATGTCGTCCCGATGACCTGGAAAAAATACGCGTGAGTCGAAGCCGTCGGCACGGCATTCGTCGATGAGTGACTGTCGATACGCTTCACCGAGCGCGTTCGATCCGTTTCCGACGAGTACAAATCGCGCCTCTGGGAATCTCCTCGCGACGATCCGTGCCGCCGCGAGGAAATGATCGTGGCCTTTCAGATCGACGCCGCGTGTGACCGGCGGCGCCTGCGGACCGCGCATCGGCGGATAAAAGTGAGCGACCAGTCCGACCAGCGGGACATCGTGCGCGATGCCGAGGTCGCGGCGGAACGCGGTGGCATCGACAGTCGACGGATCAAAACGTTTCGCGGGAGGACCGTAGTAGATGCACTGGACGCGGTCCGCCGGCGCGCCCGCGTCGCGATAGAGCGCGGCGGTGTATTCGCATCCGGCGACGATTGCGGAGTCGAGCCGCCAGGTGAGGCGCTCGACGAATCGCGTCAGCGGCGCTTCGAGGTGACGCGGTCCGGCAGCACTGCTGATGTTGCGGACGCCCGTGAACACGCGCGCCATGCGCGTGACGAGATTGGCGACGAAGATGTGCGATTGCGCGAGATCTGCCTCCTCGCGGCGAAGAATTCGCGCGACCTTGAGCGCGGCGATGGGGAGGCGAAAAAGATAGAACGGGAGCCGCGCGCGGTCGAGTGTTTCCGCGAAATGCATCGGCACTTTGTAATGACGGATATCGATCGACGTCAAGCGCGCGCCGAGGTTGCCGTCGGCGGAATCAATGATGGCGAAAACGTCGTAGCCGCGCCGCGCCATCTCGCCGCAGATGTCGGCGAACCACGGCGAGTGATTACCAACCGAGGCGATCTGCGCAACGCGAAGCATGGGCGGCGCAGCTTAGCAGCGGTGTTGTTCGATTCACCGGTCGCGCGGATACACTCGCGCGCCATGGGGCAGCGCATCGTGATCGTTGGCGCCGGGGCGCAGGGGGCGATCGTGGCGGACATTCTTGAATGTGCGGGCACTCCGGCGATTGGGTTCGTCGACGACACGCCCGGCAAGGACGTCCTCGGCACGATCGATGATCTGCCCGCGATTCCGCATGACGCGATCATCATCGCGATCGGCGATAACCGTCTGCGGCGCGGCGTTGCCGAGAAACTGGCGGGCGAGCGACTGGCGACGGCGATTCATCCCTTCACCTCAATCGCTTCCTCGGCGATCATCGGCGACGGTTCGATGATTTCGGCCGGCGCGATCGTGCAGCCGCGGGCCGTGATTGGGCGCTGCGTGATTCTGAACACGAAGGCTTCGATTGATCACGATTCGGTCGCCGGCGACTTTGCCCATATTTCGGTCGGCGCCACGATCGGCGCGCATGTGCACATCGGCGAGGAGACGCTCATCGCGGCCGGCGCGACGATCGTCACGGACATCACGATCGGAGCGCGAAGCATCATCGGCGCAGGCGCGGTGGTCGTGCGCGATGTCCACGACGATGTGACCGCATTCGGCGTGCCCGCGCGCGTGCGCTCATGAACGCGCCGCGCGGAGAGCGCGCCATGCGCGGAACGCGACAGGCAACAGCCGGAACGGCGCGGCGAGCGTGCGCGCAAATGTCGTCGTCAGGCGGTAGTGATCAGACGCGCGGGCGGGAAGCCGCGACAGCAGTTCCTCTAAGTCCGCCACCGTGCGCGCGAGCGTGAATCGATTCAGCATCCGCGCGCGGCCTTGCTGTCCGAGGCGGCGCGCGAGGTCGCGGTCGCGAAGAAGGCGGATGATTGCGGCGGCAAGTGCTGGCGGATCATCGACCGGCACGAGAAGGCCCGTCTCCTCGTGAATGATGGTGTCGGCGAAGCCGGGGATGTCGGAGACGACCATCGGCCGCTCCATCAGCAGCGACTCGACCGTGCCGGCGAGGTTGTCACTCAGCGAGCAATGAACGGAGACGTCGAATGCAGCCAGCATCGCCGGAACGTCGGCCGTTTCGCCGGTGAACACGATGGCGTGATCGACGCCGAGGGAGGTGGCGAGATCGCGCAGCGTCTGTTCGTACGCCGGACCGTCGGGTCCCCATCCGCGGCCGACCATGACGAATTTCGCGTCGAGCACGGACGCGAGCACGTCCGGCACTGCGCGGAGAAACACGTCGTGACCCTTGATGCCGCGGCCGCGCAGCAGCTCCGGCAACGTGCCATTCTTTTTCGACGGCGGATAAAAGTAGGCGATCTTGCCGACGACCGGCGTGCGATCGGCGATGCCGAGGTTGCGGCGCACGACGGTCGCGTCGACAAGTGCCGGATCGTGGCCGCTTTGATCGACGGCGTAGAAGATCATTTCGACCTGATCCGCAGGGACGCCGTGCTCGATGTACAGCGAGCGCGTGTAGGTCGACGACGCAATCGTCTTCGTATCGCAGAACGCCGTCCCGACTTCGAGCGCGCGCATGACGGTCGATTCGAGCGAGATCGGATGGACGTTGCCGCCGAGATGAATGGGGACATCCGCAATCCACGATGCGATGCGCGATGCCATGACCGAGGCGAAGATGTGGCTGTGCACGACATCGGGACGAAGGCGGCGGAGAACGCGCACGATACGGACGAGCGAACGCAATCGGCTGATGTAGGAAGGCGCGTAGAGGACTCCGTCGACGGGCGCGGTGTAGACCGGGATGTTCGCGCGCCGAAGTTGCGGAGCGATGTCGCCGTCGAGCGACGGGATGATCACCGCGACGTCATGGCCGAGCGCTTTCTGCGCGCGCGCGATGGCGATCATCCACGGCGCGCCGTTCGTCGTCGCTGCGGCGTGAACGATGTTCATTCGGTGAATGCAACCGGCACTGCATGCAGCGCGGCAAGGCGCGCACCGTGCTTCGCGTCGGGAGTGGCCGGGTGCTCGAGGAGATAGCGAACACCGTCGTCGTCATTCGTGAAGACCGCGGTATCAGCAGTCCCGCGGCGGAGCTGCATCCTGCTCCTCACGGCGCGGACGATGCGCCGCAACGGGCGCGTCGGCGCACCGAAAATTCGCTTGTGGAGCGGCTTCGGTACCGCCGGCTGCGGAGCGGGCTCGCGCCAGCCGTACGTTTTCAGGATGTCGCGCATCTTCGAGCGCAGTTCAACATCGGAGATGTACGCGAGGCTGATGCCGAGGTGATTGAGATAGCGATCCTGATCGATGGGAGGGAAGCGGTCGGGCGCAACGCGGCGGACGATGTTGTATTCGTGAAACATCACGTTGTACCCGAGGCTGAGCCCAGGAACGGGCGCGGCATCGATCCAGGGCTTGTCGCCCCACAGTTTGATCCAGTCGGCCCACGAACCCGACACATTGCCGCGAAGGTATGACCACCCGTTACTGAGCGCGTAGCCGTACGCGATGATCAGTGCGCGATCGAAATGGTGGAGAACTTCGTCGACGGCGCAAACGCGAAAAAGAAATGCGGCATCGGGAGTGTTTGAGTCGCAGATGTTGCCGAATGTCTCGCGGATGCGGTCGAACGTGCCGCGCGGCACAATGCAGTTCGCCAGCGCCGGATAGACCTGATCGAGCTCGCCGATCTCGGCGCGGGCACAGCGCTCGATGATCTCGGATGTGCGGACCGCGTACAGGCCGCCGCTGGCGCGCAGCCGCGACGCCACGGAATGATCCTCCGAGGCAAAGACGCTGTCCCAGCCGTAAATCGTCGTCATTTCAGGACCTGCGGCGACCGCTTTTTTCAGGAGGCGCATCGCGCCAGGCTTCCAGAACCGTCGATCGTATTGAATGCCGAGGTGGGTGGCGTCGGTGCGCGCCAACGCCTGCTCCATCGCCCAGTTCCAATGCGCAGGCATCGTGAGCGACTTGGGCGAGGGAATGTAGAGCAGGCGCGGATCGGAAGCGTCGCGGCAGGACTTCTCGAGCGCGTCGCGATCTTCGATGGTTTCGGAGTTGTCCGAAACGACCAGTACGAAATCTTCGTTCTGGCTCAGGAGCGAACGGATGTGCGCAGCGGCGATGGCTGGCCGATTCCTCGTCGCCATCACCAGGCCGAGTTTCACGCTGCGACCTCCTCGGCATGAATCGTTTCGAGATGGAGCGAGTACGACGTCGGACGCAGCGGATGATCGAGCGCGAAACGGATCGCTTCGTCATCGTCGCGAAACGAAAAGCCTGTTGTTTGTACGGGAGCGATTCGCAGTTGGCGAAGAAGCCGTCCCGCGAGATGCCGGAGCTTCCTGGTGGTACGGACTTGAGGAGACGGATCTGCGCGATCGATCCAGCCGTACGACTGGAGAATCTGCGTCAGCCGCTCCCGCTCGGCGTCGTCGGTCTTGTGGCGGAGCGCGTCGCCGAGGGCATTGAGATACGCGTTGAAGTCGATCGGCGGCAACCGATCGCCGGTCTGTTCGCGAACGATTTCATATTCGTGAAAGAGCATGTTATGGCCGAGGTTGAGTCCGGGGATCGGAGCGCGCTCCAGCCACTTCCGTTCGCCCCACGTTTTCAGATAGTCGGGAAAGTCGCCGCCTTCTCCGCGGAGATATCCGAATCCCGCACTTCGCTGCGGCGCGTAGCCAATGGCGATGGAGCGGTCGTAATGAAGATAGCGATCGTCGAGCGTGAGGAAGCGGCAGAAAAACGGCGCGTCGCCGCTGTTCCCGTTGCAGATGTCGCCGAATCGCTGCGCCATGCGGCTCAGGATCGTTCGCGGAATGAGGCAGTTGGACAGGATCGGCAACGCCTGCCCCATGTCGTTAATCCGCGCCGCGGCGAGGAGCTGGGCCGTGCGCGCCGTGGTCACCGAATACAGTTTGCCGGTCCACGGCGGTTGCCATAAACGGCGCGGCGGCGGATCGATCGTGACGAAGTCGGCGCTGAACGTGATGAGTTGGTCCGGCCGCGCGGATGCAATCGCCTGCAGCGCGCCCCACTCGCGCGGCTTCGACAATTTCCGGTCGTAGTGAAGCGTGATGTGGGTGGCCTGCGAGCGCTCCAGCACCTGGTTGAGCGCCCAGTCCCAATGCGCAGGCATCGAGAGATCTGCGGGCGGCCGGAGATAGTTGACGTTCTTCTGGCCGAGGCAGAAATCGCGCAGACCGTCGTCCGCAGTGGAGTTATCGGAAACGAAAATTTCGATCGGACAGTCCTGATCGAGAAGCGATCGCACCGCGGCGATGGCGAGATCGGCGCGGTTGCGTGTCGGAATCAATGCAGCGATCGTGGCGGTCATCGAATCCTTCTGAGCAGACCACCTCGGAACCCGGTCACGGCACGAATGAGCGGGCTTTCATTGAAGGGCAGCGCGGGATCTTCCGCGGCGAACTCCGGATGATCGGCGGCGAACGCACGAACACCGGCATTCGCGTTGTCGCTGGCCCAGTTCGCGCCAGGCCGATCGAGCGCGCCGAGCTCCATCAGGTATCCATCCATCGCGATGATGAACGAGCCGGGCGTGACGAGAGGCGAGTAGGCCTCGAACTCCGCGCGAACGTGCGCCGTGGTGTGGTTCGAATCGAGAATGACCAGGACGGCTTCGCCCGGCGCGACGAGCCGCTTTACCTCGTCCACGATGTTGGGATCGGTCGAGCTCCCCTCGATGAGCGTGATGAACGGTTTGAGCGGATGCGCTTCAATCGCGGCGCGGTTGTGCGGGCGGATCTCGACGTCGACTCCGACGACGCGTCCGCGCCCGAGCACTTTGCACAGGCTGGCGTAGAAGATGAGCGAGCCGCCGTGCGCAATGCCGGTTTCGATGATGACGTCCGGATGGATGCGAAACACGATCTCCTGCAGACGAAGCAGGTCGTCCGGGAACTGGATGATGGGCCGGCCCATCCACGTGAACGTGTAGGGGTACTTCATCCGTAACGCGGTGGTGAGCCACTGGTCGGACGCTGCATCGAACGCGGCGAGATCATCGTCCGGCCGTGATCTCTTTTCTACCGAGACATCGCCGGCGACGAGCCGCGGGAGTTCGTCGAGCATCCGCGGCGGCGAAAACGCGAACTCCTCCTGAATCCTGCTGCAGTCCATGCGCGCAAAGCCGGTCGTCGGCGCGCCGGGAACGACCGACACCGAGCAACCGGTCAGCGCGGAGATCGCCGACGTCAACTCGTCGTTCGTCACGTTTTCGCCGCCCCCGGCGTTGTAAATCTGCTGACGGCCAGTCGTCGCGATGCGCACCAGAAGCGGCGCGAGGGCGTCAACGCTGATGTAATCGCGCGTCGATTCCAGTGAGCTGCGAAGCGCGATCGCTCCGTCGGTGAGCGCGTCATGAATGATCGAACCGAGAAACGAATCGCGATGACCGGGCGCGTAGACGTTGGAGATTCTCGCCACGCGGCCTCTGCTGCCGAGTGCGAGAACCACCGCTTCGCCGGTCGCTTTCGAAAGCGTGTAGATGTCCTCGAAGTCGGAGGGATTGAAGCGCAGCTCATCCGTCTCGCGCGCGACGCCGCTGCTTCCGCGATACAGGCGAATCGACGACAGATACAAAATCGAATCGAATTTCGCGGTGCGGATCGTGTCGACCAGCTTGCTGACGTGCGCGTCAACGGCATCGAGCGGACGGTCGCGAAAATCGCCGGTGAGTCCGATGCAATAGACGATGTGGCCCAACTCGCGCCCGGCCAGCCGCTCGTGACGCGCCGGCGCCTGGTGCTCGATTCCGTTTTCCTGCAGATGGCGAACGAGATGCGAGCCGATGAAGCCTGATGATCCGAGAACTGTGATCACAGCCCGCCCACCGGATGATGGAGTTTCGGATCGCGATGAAACAGCAGTTTCGGGCTGACGTTCGGGACGATTCGAAACAGTTCGTCATCGAGCACCGCGGCATCGCGGAAGGCGAAGAGATTGAAACCGTGAGGCGGCCCATCGAGATACGCCGTCTCGATCGGAACCAGCTCGATCGGCCGTCCGCCAAGGTCGTAGTTCGATTGAAAATCGCGAATCGCGAGCACGGTGTATCCGAACGCAGCGAGGAACTGCACGATCTCGGTATTTTGCAGACCGTCCGACCAATCGAGATAGGAACGGTGCACTTCGAACACAATGTACGGCGCGTTGCGTGCGAGTTGCTCGCTCGCGCCGCGCAGGGCGTGCAGCTCGCCGCCTTCGAGATCGAGCATGATCAGGCCGACGCGAATACCGAAGGAGTTCGCGTACGCATCGATCGTCGTGGCGTCGATTCCATCGTCCGATTCTGCCGCGCCGGCGAGCGCATCGTGACCAACCAGTCGAAGCTTTGCCGGCTGGCTCCAAAGCCCGACGGCGTTCACGCGGACGTTGTCCAGATGGTTGAGCGACGCGTTGCGCTCGATCATCGCCGCCTGCGCGGCATCGGCCTCGAATGCGTGGCACGTTCCGCGACCGCGCATGGCGTTTGCGATAGGAATGACCTGGTCGCCGAAGTACGCTCCGCCGACGACGACGTCGGTGACCTTGCCCGCCAGATGCACGAGAAGCTTCGTCGTCTGCGGCTCCCACACGTGGTCCGGTTTCCCGGGACGCGACATGACGAAGTCGCGGGCGATCTTCGACCGGTATGGAAACTCGAAGACGAGGCCATTGCTCAGTTCTTTGCGCACGACCGGAATCGACGCGTGCAGCGCGTCGGCGATCGGCCCCGTGACGTCGTCGCGGACGGTCGTGAAGCGGTTTTGCGGCAGCCGCTCGAAATCCTGCAGTGCGGCGATGATCCGCGAGCGTGTGGCCGCATCTTCGCCGAGGCGGTGCAACGGTTCGCCGGTCATCGCGTCACGTACGGCCAAGTCCGGTCGCGTTCCGACATCCGAAGCGGCTGCAACGGCCATTCGATGGCGAATGCGGGATCGTCCCAGCGAACGCCGCCGGCTGCTGCCGGTTCATAGTCGGCGGATAAGTGATACGACACCTCGGTATCGTCTTCGAGAGCGAGATAGCCGTGCGCGAGACCGGCGGCAATGAAGAGCATTTTGAAGTTGTCGCGGGACAGCTCGTGCGCAAACCAGCGTCCGGTTTTCAGATCGAGCGTCACGTCATAAATCGCCCCGCGGCTGCAACGAACGAGCTTCGCCTGTTGGTGCGGCGCGTGCTCGAAGTGCAGACCCCGCAGCGTTCCCCGCGCCTCGTTCCACGCAACCGCGCTTTCCGCGATCTTCGGGAGCAATGCGTGGAGGTCGCGCGCGTACGTTTGCGCAAAGTATCCGCGGTCATCGCGAGCCGGCTCGATCTCGACGATCATCACTCCCGCCAACGGCGTTTCCACCAGCTTCACGCCAGCACCTCGATCTGCGGAATGGCGATAACGAAACGCGCGCCCCACTCCCGTACGTGAGCCATCTGCGCGACGATTTCGTCCCGCAGGTTCCACGGAAGAATCAGGACGTAGTCGGGCCGCGTCTCTGCGATCTTCTCCGGTGCAAAGATCGGGATGCGCACACCCGGAAGATACAGCCCCTGTTTGTGCGGATTGCGATCGACGGTGTACGACACGAGATCGGAGCGCACACCGCAGTAGTTGAAGAGCGTGCTCGCCTTGGCTGGTGCGCCATAGCCGGCGACGCTCTTTCCCGCTTCACGCGCGTCGAGGAGAAAGCGCAGCAGCGAGCGGCGGCAGCGCGCAATGTCTTCGCTGAATGCGCGATACGCATCGAGCGACTCCAGTCCGAAGGCGCGCTCCTTTGCCAGGAGGGTTTCCACGCGCGGACCCGCCTCGGCGCCGCGATGTTGCGCGTACACGCGAAGCGAGCCGCCAAGCGCCGGAATCTCCTCCACGTCGGTCACCGTCAGACCATGCGCATCGAGAATCCGCTGCACGACCTGCAGCGACAGATACGACATGTGCTCGTGATACATCGTGTCGAACTGCACGAATCGGATGATCTGCAGCAGATGCGGAAACTCGATCGTAATCGTGCCGCCGGGCGCGAGCGCGAGGCGCAATCCTTCGACGAAGTCATTGATGTTGGGAACATGCGCGAGAACGTTGTTCGCAATGAGGAGATCGGCGCGGCCTCCGATGGTGGCGCCTACGGCCGATCCGAAAAATTCAGTTCGCGACTCGATCCCTTTCGCCCGCGCTACGGCAGCAACGTTCGCGGCGGGCTCGATTCCCAGCGCGGGAATCCCGGCCGCGACAAAATTCTGCAGCAGATAGCCGTCATTGCTCGCAATCTCGACGATCTGCGATTGCGGCCCGAGATTGAGACGCGTTCGAATGGCCTCGAAGTACTCGCGCGCCCATCGCACGCAATCATCCGCGTACGACGAAAAATACGGATAGTCGCTGAAGATGCGTTCCGGTGTTTCCGCCAGTGGCGTCTGCACAAGAAAGCAGCGATGGCAGATGAAGATGACGAGCGGATAGAAGGTTTCGGGCGCGCCGAGGTCGTTGGGGGAGACGAGAGCGTTTGAAAGTGGGAGGACACCGAGGTCGGTGACAACCTCGGTGAGATTGGTGCTGCAAAAACGGCAGACGGTCATGCGGTTGCACGCTCCATGAAGTCTTCGATTTGAGAATTGGTGAGATCGCGCTCGCTTCGATACCAGTCCGTCGTCCAAACGACCGCGGTCGGGATATCGAGCAGCGGCTTCCAGTGCAGCACCTGCCTGGCGAGGGAACTGTCGAGGGCAAGCGTCGCCGCTTCGTACGGATGCTGGCCTTGCTCGACGAGCGAGGACGCGCCCTCGCCCCATCGCGCCGCCATCGCCGCCGCGAGCCAGCCCACGGTGCGCGCTTCGTGCTCGCTCGGTCCGAAGTTGAAGGCGCGAGGGAGGTCGGCCCGCTCGAATGCGCATTCAGCGGCGAGCAGATATCCGTGCAGTGCGTCGAGAACGAACTGCCACGGCCGCGTCGCGTCGGGATGGCGGATGCGCGCCTCTTTCCGCTCGCGAAACGAACGCACGAGATCGGGCACGAGGCGATCGGTCGACCAGTCGCCGCCGCCGATGACGTTGCCGGCGCGGACGCTGATGATCCGCGGCGACGCGTCGCCGGTAAAAAACGAATCGCGGTATGCAGCAATGGCCATCTCCGCGCACGCTTTGCTGCTGGAGTACGGATCGCGGCCACCGAGGAGATCGGTTTCCAGAAACGCGTGGCGCTGGCCGGAGTTCGCATAACACTTGTCGCTCGTGACGAGAACGGCCACGCGCGCCGAGGGTGTGCCGCGCAGCGATTCGAGAACGTGAACGGTGCCGATCACGTTCGTGGTGAACGTCGTCACCGGATCGTCGTACGACGTGCGCACGAGCGCCTGCGCCGCGAGGTGAAAGACCACCTCCGGCCGTGCGGCGCGCATCGAATTGCGCAGCGACGACAAATCGCGCACGTCATTTTCCGGCAGCGAATACCCGGTCACGTCGGCGCCGAGCATCGTCAGCCATTGCGTCAGCCACGTGCCTTTGAATCCTGTATGTCCGGTGACGAAGACCCGCCGGCCCCGCCAGAAATCGGGAGTCATGGCCATATCTTCCACGGCGCGCGGCCGGACGACCACAACTCCTCGAGATAGATCTTGTCGCGCATCGTATCCATCGGATGAAAGAAGCCGGCGTGGCGGAACGCGGAAAGCTGTCCGGTCCGCGCCAGCGTCTCCAGCGGCCCTCTCTCCCACGCGGTCACGTCGTCATCGATGAGATCGAACACGTCCGGCTCGAGCACGAAAAAGCCGCCGTTGATCCAGCTTCCGTCGCCGGGCGGCTTCTCGGTGAAGTCGTGGATCTTGTCCTGCTCGATGTGAATGACACCGAATCGTCCCGGCGGCTGCACGGCGGTCAACGTGGCGTGCGTCTTCTGCCGGCGATGGAATTCGATGAGCGCGGTGACGTCGACGTCTGCTAGTCCATCGCCGTAGGTGAAGCAGAACGTCTCACCGTCAACATGTTGACGAACGCGGCGCAGCCGTCCGCCGGTGGCCGTGTCGTCGCCGGTATCGACCAGCGTCACGGTCCACGGCTCCGAGCTGTTCTGGTGCACCTGCAGCTCGTTGTTGCGCAGGTTGATGGTGACGTCGGAGTTGTGGAGGAAGTAGTTGGCGAAGTACTCCTTGATCGTGTAGCCCTTGTAGCCGAGACAGATCACGAAGTCGTTGATGCCGAAGTGCGAGTAGAGCTTCATGATGTGCCAGAGGATGGGGCGTCCGCCGAGCTCCACCATCGGCTTCGGTCGAATGACCGTCTCTTCGCTGAGACGCGTGCCGAGTCCGCCGGCGAGGATCACAGTTTTCAGGCGCGCCATGATAGCGGACACGCTATCGGGTGACGATTGCTTCGAAGCCTTTCCGGCGAAGCTGCGCGATCGTTTCCGAAGCCGCTGTGCGCGACGCGTACGGACCGACGCGGACGACGATCAGTTGATCGCGTTGCACGCTTTCGGCGCGCGTCCCGATTCGTGCGACGCGATCGACAAGTTGCGCGGCGTTCCGCGCCTCGCGGAATGCGCCGAGTTGTACGAAGAACGCCCGGATGGCGGCAGGCACGCGCGGCGTCGCGGCCGCGGTATCGCTGAGTACCAAAGCCGCCGCCTTCTGCACCATCGGCTCGACAGGCACCGTGACGCTGCGCGAAGCGACGCGGTCGCCGCGCCGCGCGGTGATCGTGAACGTACCCGCCGGAAGCGAACGGAAGACGTAGTTGCCGGCGGCGTCGGTCATGACTGTCCGGCCCAGCGGCTCGATGCGAACCTCGGCCGGACCGCCATCGACCGTCCCCGCGATGCTGCGCAGCGCTTCGACTTCGAACGCGATCGTCTTCGGCACATCGGCCGGCGCGGTCACGACGCGCTTCGTTTCTTTGATCGTGTAGCCGGCCGGAAGCGACTCCGCCGCGAGATCGATCGTGTATTCGCCCGCCGGCCCTGCCAGCACGAAGCCGCCTTCGGAATCGGTTGTGGCACTCATGTCTGCGCCTTTCGTCGTTCGTGCGTTGATGGCCGCGCCGGCGATGCCGAGGTTGGCGTCGCTCACGACGCGGCCGATGATCCGTGCGGGCGACCAGACCAATCCGAAATCGGCGCGGCCTGACGCGCTCAACTCCGCTGTCGATGGTGTGGTGAAGTAGGCCGGCTTCGATGCGCCGAGTTTCGCCGAGACGCGATGCGGTCCGGGCGGAACGTCGCGGAATGCGTATGCGCCGTTTTTTTCGGTCCGGGCGGAGCGCGAGTCGTCGAGCATGATCAGGATGTCCGCGAGCGGAGTGGTCGTCGCATCATGCGCGCCGCGCTGTTGCGGATCGAGAAAGACGAAGCCTTCGATCGTCCCGGCGCGCTGCAGAAATTGCGGCAGTCCATCGAAGCGATGGCGCACGCCTCCTTCGACCGAGGAGCCGTCGACGGCGCGCGACGCGAAGCTGGTCCGCCAACGCGAGTACGAACCGTAGACATCCGTCGATGTCATCAGCCGGCGCGTGTACGACAGCGTAGCCAGCATCGACTCCTGCGTCGACGCCACGCCGTCGCTGCGACCGACGATGGCATGGAAGCGGACTTGATTGCGGGTGTCGGCGGAGTTGAATGCGGCGTCGACTCCGCTTTGCACGCGGCGCGGCGTGAGGTTGACGGTGACGCCGTCGATGTAGCCGAGGTTGATGAGCGCGGCATTGTCGCGGAGAACGCGCGAGAGGTCCTCCGGTGTGCGCACGGTGATGCCGAGCCGCAGCAGCGCGAGCTCGAGGCCGGGCGTGTCGTGGAAGATGAGATCGAGCGACGGCGCGCGGCGTTGCCGTTCCACCCAGGCGTTGACCCTAAATCCGCCACTGCCGGCGCGTCCGCTCAGGCGCAGTGAATCGCCGCGCCGGCTGGTCTGTGAGTTGTCGAGCAGCCGATACGACGCGGCGGCGCCGAAGCGTTGCGCGTCGTAGGAAACACCGGCGGGTATGCCGATCGTACGGATCGATGCATTCGTTCCGCTTCGCACGACGCTGCTGTCCGCACCGGTCAACGCGGAAATGTGCGGAGTCAGCGCGTAGCGCATCGCGACATTCGCGACGCCGACCGTCTGATCGAACGCGGCGATTTTGGTGCGGTCGAATGTCGCGTACGAATCGATGCTGAGGCGGCGCGTGGCGCGGCGGCTCCAATCGATCTCTCCGTGAACGCCGGGGAGATCACTGAGACCGAGCGTGGGAAAGTCGTTTGGTTTGTAGAAAAGCCGGCCGCGCAATTGATCCCGCTCCGTCTGATACCGCACCTCCCCCGACCCCGCCAGTCCTCGGCCCGCCGCCATCTCGCCACGCGCGAAAAGCGCCTCGCCATTGCGATACTCGGTGGCCAGCGACGCCACCGCGCCACGCCGTGCCGCCGTGCCGCGCGGTTCGGAGAGGAATGCGTATGCCGAGGGGATCCAGCGGAAGCGGCCGCGGTCGACGGCGTAGCCGGCGCTCGCCATCCAGCGGCGGTCCGCGGGAAGAAAGAGGTCCTCGTACATTGTCGACGCCGCGTAGCCGGCATGGAGTTCGAGCGGACCGTCGAGCAGATGGATGCCGCGGACCTGCGTCGAACGCACCGTCAGCGGCGAGAGGTCGATGACGTCGTCGAACAGCGTCAGCTCGCGGCGGCCCGAGGTGGTGCGGTAGTAGACCGAAGGGATTGCGTTCGTCGAACGACCGAGCGAGTCCGCGAGGTAGTGGACGTTCATTAGATGAAACTGCGAACGCCGTTCGCCGTCGGTGGTGAAGACGTCGACCGAGCTTTGCACCTGGTGCGCGCCACCGGCGTAGCGGATGTCCGCGCGGGCGACCGGAGCGTTCGCCGTAAGCGCGGCGGGCAGACGTTGTGCTGCCGGCGCGGCGATGGTGATCAGGTACGCGCGCGTGCCGCTTGCGGTGATGGCGATGATCTGCGTCGTCCCGGCGCTGCGTCCCGTGATCGTGACGCGGCCGCCTGATGCGGTGGTGACGTCAGCGATGGCAGGATCGACCGCGTAGGCGGCGGTGGTTCCGGCGATCTCGATCGTCACCGTTTCCGCCACCCGCAACGTGACGTTGTCGGCGAACGCGATTCGCGCGAGAAGAAGCGCGGCGGCAGCGATGACGAGGCGTCTCACCGGACATCGAACTCCGCGGATGACGTGACGCTCTTGCTGTTCTGGAGGTCGTAGGTGACGAACGCGCGATAGTGGCCGGCGGCCAGCTCGCCGCCGTATTCGGCGTTCATGGCGAAGGCTTCGCCGGGCAGAACCCGGCGCGCGGGCAGCGCTTGTTTCGCGACCAGAGTGCCGGCTGGATTGACGATGGCCAGGACGCCGCGCGCCAGCAGCGGCTCGCTGCCGCTGTTGATGAGTCGCTGCGAAACGGAGAGATTCGCCGTGCGCGTCGGCGGCCGTATCGACAGCGGCGTGGCCGTGGCCGTGGCGTTGCCGGAGAGGGCGAACGTCATCAGCGTCCCGATCGACGCGGTCGCGTTCATCCCCGCACTCTTCATCCTGGTGGTGCCGTGGAAGAGGGCGATGATCGCCCGCGAGGCAGGATTCGGCGGGATGGTGACGGTGACCGTGACGTTGGCGCGTTCGCCCGGCGCAACGGTGACGGACTTGCGCGAGAACACCGCCGTCGCGGCGATGCTCCCTGCCAGTTCGCCGGCCTCGACGTAGACGCGCTGTCCGTTGCGGGCCACGGCGTCTTCGGCTTTCATGTCAAACGCGAATGGCTGGTCGCTGGTGTTGACGATGGTCAGCGTCTGCGTCGTGCTTTGTCCCGGCGTGCCTTGCAGCATTACGACGGCCGGCGAAACGGAGAGCGATCCCGAAGCGGCGAAGGCGGAAGCAGACGTGAGCATTACGGCAATCATTACGAACTTATGCATTATAGGGTCCTTCAGTTACTGGTCACTTCCCAGGCGAGGGAGGCGGAGAGCGGGCCCGCCGCCGCTTCGATGGGAACTTCGATGTCGAGCGTATGGACGGTGATGGTTCCGACCGCGGCATGCGCATCGACGACGAACGGCGCGGCGGTAAGCGGGTGGCCATCGAGCCGGTACGCCGCTCTGCCGTCCCACGACTCCAGCCGCGCCACGATGGCGGCCGTTCCGGCGGTGGCGTTGCCGGCGCGTTCGATGCGGATTCCGAACATCCGCCGCAGCCGCGTGCTGCGTGAGCTGCCTTGATGACTGACCGCGTCCAGATCGAGCCACGCTTCGCTGCCTGCTGCTTTCAGCGACCCGTCGCTCGATCCGGCCTCGACGAAGACGATCGACAGCGTCTCTTCGGGCGGCGCGGCGGCGCGGCGGCGTTCCGCGTGGATCGGCAACGCTGCCGAAACCAGGAGAACGAGTACCGCTGTCATGATTCGTTTCATGATCACCTCGGGCCGGAGCCGGAGCGTGTCGCCACGCTCCGGCTCCGGCTGTCTATCGTGTGCGTTAGTTGGAGGTGGCCGTGAAGTTGATCGCGTTGTCGATCGCCGCGGCCGCGGCGCTGTCGGCGACCACGATGTCCCACGAGTAGCTGCCGGTGGAGGCGTACGTGCCGGTCGAGGTGAGCGTGGTCGCGGCGGAGTCGCTGAGCGTGCTGCCGTTGAGCTTCCAAGCCACGCCGGAGGCGGGTGCCGATCCGAGCTGCGCGGTCAGGATGTAGTCGGTGCTGGTGAGATTGGCCTTGGCCACCTTCACGCCGACAGTGGACGAGAGCGTCCAGTTGGACGCGCCACGCGCCAGGGTGAAGCCGGTTGGCGCCGAGCCGAACTTGCTGATGTTGCCGAGGTCACTCGTGGCCGCCGCCGTGCCGGTGCCGCTGGTCGTGCCGCCCGCGGATTCGATGGTCAGGCTGATCGAGCTCTCGACCGTGCCGGTCACCGTGAGCGTTCCGCTGGCGGTATCGGCCGAAGCCACGGACGCAAATGCCAACATCATTACTGCGACAGAAACACCAAACATCTTCTTCATTTTGTTTCTCCTCAATCGTTTTTTGACTGCTTCGGTGAGTAAGTGCCTGAGGAGAGTCAAAAAAATACAGAGCCCCATCTTTTTTCGTAGAATCCGCCGACCGGAGGACCTGATGAAACGACTGCTTCTCACCACCGCCGCCTTGCTGCTCGCCATCGCCGCGTTCGCGCAAGACCCACATGCCGAGCACCAGATGGCCACGATGGCCCTACCAACCGCGAACACGAGCGTGTCGCAGGATTGGGCGAAGAAGAAGGTGGACGGGTCACCGCGCCATCACGAGTGGGTGAATGTGAAATCAGGCACGCGCACGGTCAGCGCGTTCGTCGTCTATCCCGAGGTGAAGGCGAAGGCGCCGGCGGTCGTGGTGATCCACGAGATCTTCGGCATGAGCGACTGGGTGCAGATGCTCGCGGACGAAGTGGCGGAGGCGGGCAACATCGCCATCGCTCCCGACCTGCTGTCCGGCATGGGGCCGGACGGCGGCGGCACGGCCAGCTTCGCCGACGGCACCGCGGTCGGCAAAGCGATCCGCGATCTTCCGCCGAACCAGATCACCGCCGATCTGAACGCCGTCGCCGATTACGTCTCCAAACTTCCCGCCGCGAACGGCAAGGTGGCCGTGGCCGGATTCTGCTGGGGCGGCACGCAGTCGTTCCG
>DASYJY010000070.1:0-2975 GCA_035995985.1 Thermoanaerobaculia bacterium
TGCAGCGCCTTCTCCATCCGTTTGATGCCTTCCGCGGCTTCGTCCATCGACAGGTTCAGGGGCGGACGGAATCGTGCGGAACGATTGCCGGAGGAGAGGACCATCACGTCGTTGGCCATGAACGATTTCAGCGCGGCGTCGCGAACGTCGCCGCTGGGGAGGTCGAAGGCGGCCATGAGTCCGCGTCCGCGCACGTTTGAGACGAGATTCGGGAACTCCTCCGCGAAGCGCTGCAGTTCGCCGACAAAGTACGCGCCAACGTTCGCGGCGTTGTCGACCAAACCCTCTTCGTCGATCACTTCGAAGTAGCGCTGCGAGCGGACCATGTCGGTCAGATTGCCGCCCCAGGTGGAGTTGATGCGCGAGCTGACAGCGAAGACGTTGTCGTCGATGTCGAAGATGCGCTCGCCGGCCGCGAAGCCGCAGACCTGCGTTTTCTTGCCGAAGCAGAACATGTCGGGTTCGACGCCGTAGTGCTGGAACGCCCACATCTTGCCGGTCAGGCCGACGCCGGACTGCACCTCGTCGAAGATGAGCAGCATGTCGTTTTCATCGCAGAGCTGGCGGACCGCGCGGAAGAACTCGGGACGGAAATGGTTGTCGCCGCCTTCGCCCTGGATCGGCTCCATGATGAACGCGGCGACATCGTCCTTGCGCTCGGCGAGAAATTGTTTCGCTTGGGCGATCGCAGCCTGTTCGCGCTGCTCGACATCGTCATCGACGGGAAACCGCAACTTGGGATTCTCGATACGCGGCCAGTCGAACTTCGGAAAGTACTGCGTCTTCTTCGGATCGGTATTCGTCAGCGACAGCGTGTAACCGGTGCGGCCGTGGAAGGCTTCGCGCAGATGCATGATCTGCGTGCCGCGCTCGCCGGCTCCTCTGCGCATGTTCTTGCGGACTTTCCAGTCGAAGGCCGTCTTCACCGCGTTCTCGATGCCGAGGGCGCCTCCTTCGATGAAAAACATGTGCTTGTTGAGGGATGGGGGAACGGCCAGCCGCGAGAACGTCTCGACGAACTCGGCCATGTAGGTCGTGTAGATGTCGGAGTTGGCGGGCTTGTTAATGGCAGCGGTGGCGATGCGGTCGCGAAACTCGGGATTGTCGAGCCGCGGATGGTTGTATCCGATCGGTATCGAGGCAAAATTGGTGAAGAAATCGAGGACCGCGCGGCCGCGGCGGGCGTCGAAAAGCCAGGAGCCTTTGGAGCGGTTGAGATCCATGACGACGTCGTAACCGTCGGCGAGCATGTGCCGGGCAAGAACGTTGTGGACGTCGCTGGGTTGGATGTGGACGCGCCGGTCCGTGATGGCGGTAATGGACATAGAAGGCTCCTCAGAAGCGTTGCGATCATATCCATCTGCGGACATCTGCGTCATCTGCCGATGAAATTGAAGTACAAGGAGTGTCATGAAAGACATCGTCATTCTCGGCGGCGCACGCACGCCGATCGGATCGTTTCAGGGAACACTTTCGTCGATGGCGGCGCCGAAGTTGGGATCGATTGCCATCCGTTGCGCGCTCGAAAATTCGGGTGTTTCGGCGGACCAGATCGAGCAGGTGATCATGGGCAACGTCCTGCAGGCGGGCGTCGGACAGGCGCCGGCGCGGCAGGCCGGAATCGGCGCGGGCATTCCGGTCGGTGCGGGCGCGGTCACCATCAACAAGGTCTGCGGCTCGGGACTGAAGGCGGTGATGTACGCGGCTAACGACATCCGTTGCGATGAATACGATGTCGCGGTCGCGGGCGGGATGGAGTCGATGTCGAACGCGCCGTACGCGTTGCCGCAGGCGCGCAGCGGCTATCGCATGGGCAACGGCAAGATGATCGACATCATGATCCACGACGGCCTGTGGGACCCGTACGGCGACAAGCACATGGGCAATTGCGCGGAGCTCTGCGCGGCGAAGTACACGTTCACGCGCGAGGCGCAGGACGACTTCACGCGCGAGTCGTATCGGCGCGCGCAGGATGCGGTGCGCACCGGTAAGTTCAAGAAGGAGATCGCCGTCGTCGAAGTGCCGGGCAAAAAAGGGTCGACTTCGATCGTCGACGATGAAGAGCCGTTCGCGGCGCCGCTCGACAAGATGGGATCGCTGAAGCCGGCGTTTCAGAAAGAGGGCGGCACGGTGACGGCGGCGAACGCGTCGAAGATCAACGACGGCGCGGCCGCGCTGATCGTGTCATCGGCGGAGTGGGCCGAGAAAAACGGCCGCACGCCGATGGCGCGCATCATCGCCCAGGCCACCTCGGCGCAGGAGCCGGAATGGTTCACGACCGCGCCCGCGAAGGCGATCGCCATCGCGCTGAAACGCGCGGGGATGACCGTCGACGACATCGACCTCTTCGAAATCAACGAAGCATTCGCGGTCGTGGCGATGGCGGCGATGAAGGACGCGAACATCCCGCACGAGAAGATGAACGTCTATGGCGGCGCGGTCGCCATCGGGCATCCGATCGGAGCGAGCGGCGCTCGCATCCTGGTCACGCTGATGCACGCGCTGGAAACGCAGAACAAGAAGCGCGGCATGGCCGCGATCTGCATCGGCGGCGGCGAGGCGGCGGCGATGATCATCGAGAGGGTGTGACGGTTTGTGACTTGCGTGCCGAACCTCCGTCGAATAATCGATGGAGGATGTCATGCAGAAATCGATGCTCGTTGCAGTTTCGTTGTTGTTCGTCACCGCTTCGACGTTCGCCCAACCCAGCAGTCCTGCCAATTCCGTTTCAGTTTTCGTCTCAGACGTTGCGTTGACGAGTTCCGCTTCATCCGGTTCGAGGTTGGATGTCAGTTACGGAGCGGCGTTCGACCACCTGTTCAACAAACACGTGTCCGCCGAGATATCGGTGACCAAACGTTCCGCCGGTATGTCTCGACCTTCAGCTCCGGCGGCGAACTGCCCGTGTCTGTCTCTTACATGGATGAGGTTTACCCGATCGACGCGAACATCTCCTATCACTTCATCACCGACAG
>DASYJY010000071.1:0-39154 GCA_035995985.1 Thermoanaerobaculia bacterium
GGCTCCCCGTGAAAAACAGAACCAGACAGCCGAGTTCGCCACGCCTACTCCTCGCATCCCACCCATCACATACAATGCGCGCCGCGTTTACCGAACAGGAGACAACATGGCTGGAAATCTCATCGACTACCGGGTGGAAAAAGGCGTCGCAATTCTCGAGCTGAACGACCCCCCGGCCAATACCTACACCTACGAAATGAACAAGGAGCTCGATACGTGCATCCTGAATGCGCGGATGGACGACGACGTCTACGTCATCGTGCTCCGCGGCTCCGGCGACAAGTTCTTCTCCGCCGGCGCGAACATCAAGATGCTCTCCGAGGTCACGCCGCAGTTCAAGTACTACTTCTGCCTGCATGCGAATGAGACGCTGAACCGCCTCGAGCAGACGCCGAAGCTGGTCATCGCCGCGCTGAACGGACATACCGTCGGCGGCGGGCTCGAGATCGCGATGGCTGCGGACATCCGTATCGCCCTCGAAGGCGCCGGAAAAGTCGGACTGCCGGAAGTCACGCTCGGTGTGCTTCCCGGGACAGGCGGAACGCAGCGGCTGTCGCGCCTCGTCGGCAAGACGAAGTCGATCGAGCTGATGGTCGAAGGCGGCCTCTTCGACTTCGAAGAAGCGCTTCGCCTCGGCGTCGTCAACTACGTCTGGCCGGCCGAGCAGGACGGCAAGAAGTGGTGGGACCGCGTCATGGAGTACGCGTGGAGCTTCTGCCCGCCGAACAAGGCCGCGCGCGCGGTTGGCCGCATCAAGCGGTCCGTGCAGAGCGGATGGGAGATTCCGTTCGAGTCCGCCCTGGCCATCGAGCGCGAACTGCAGCAGCAGCTTTTCCAGAGCGACGACGCGAAGGAAGGCCTGGCCGCGTACAACCAGAAGCGCAAGCCACAGTTCGCAGGGAAGTAGTAGAATTCGTGCTCACAGCAAAGGGTCTTCAGGCCGGGTGCCTGAAGACCCTTTTTGTTTTGGAGGCGAATATGGTTCGAGTGCTTTTCGTCACGATTGCGTTTTTTTCGACCTCCGCGATGGCCGCTACGGGACCATGTTCCGCGGGGATTCAGGATCCGCCGATCTTCGCCGTCGTGCTGGGCAGCCCCGTTCTTCTGTCGTTCCAGCAAACAACGAATTCGATGTTCACGCCACCATCAGTGACGGTCGTCGGGCACGAGATTGCGGCATGGCAGTTGCCGTCGCGCGCGGACCAATTTGCCGGCAACTGCAACAGCCAGTCCGTTTCAGTTGGAGATCTCGCTCCCGGTTCGTACACCATCACTTGGAACTACCAAGCCCTCGAGTCGCCCGGTCCGGTGCCGCCAGCTGCCACGTTCCCGTTTGCCTTCACCGTCCCCGAGACTGCGCCATGCGGCGGCATGGAGTTCCAACCGCCGGCGCCGATTGCCGGTCAGCCATTTGCGATCGCCTACTCGATTGCGGGCCGAGGATTTATCCAGCCGCCTTCCGTGACAATCAGTGGGGGGCTGATCACGATCGATCAACCCTCGGCCATCGCCGATCCACTTCCAGGGCACCCTGACGTCTCATGCGGGCGTGGATTCGTAGGGATCACCTCACTGCAGCCCGGCTTTTACGCCGTTGTCGTTCGCTCGTTCGCTTCGGTCGAACTGGTCGGATTGCTTACGATCAGGCCTGCGACAAGAAGCCGCGCCGTCCGTGGGCACTGATCATCGGCGGCAGGCACCGTCTGCTATCGTTACCAGCCATGCGTTATCGAAATCTCCATGGCACCAATCTCCAACTCTCAGAACTCGGCTTCGGCACCTGGACACTTACCACCGGCTGGTGGGGCATTTACACAGATGACGAAGCACGGCGTTTGATCGAAATCGCGCTCGACGCCGGTATCAACTACATCGACACCGCCGACGCGTACGGCAACGGCCGCGGCGAGACGATGCTCGCGCCGTTGCTGAAAAATCATCCCGACCTCATCGTCGGGACGAAGTTCGGCTACGACTTCTACAACAATCCCGAACGCCCTCGCGGCCAGCGTGAACTGCCGCAGGACATGTCGCCGAAGTTCATCCGCTTCGCCATCGAGCAATCCCTCCAGCGCCTCGGCGTCGATCACGTGGCGATCTACCAGCCGCACAATCCGCGCGTCGTTACGCTGATGGAAGACGAGCATTGGGAGACGCTGGAGGCGCTGAAGAGCGAAGGAAAAATTCTCTCCTATGGCCCGTCGCTGGGCCCCGCCATCGGCTGGCGCGACGAAGGCATCTACGCGAACGCCGTCCGCCACGCGCCGGTTACGCAGATGATCTACAACGTCCTCGAGCAGGATCCGGGACGCGAGTTCATCCTGGCCGCGGAAAAAGGTCCGTCGTACGGCGGCGTACCGGAGTCGATGAGAGGGGAGACGGGCAAAAAGGTCTGCGCGACGTCATCCGCGTTCGACGCCAATTTCCGCGCGTGGAAAGTCGATCCGCAGCCGCAGTTTCTGATCCGCGTTACGCACTCCTCGGGCATGCTCGAAGGTCAGTACACGCTCGATACGAAGTTCGACGAGACCGACCACCGCTCGCATCGCCCGCGCTCGTGGATGGTGGAAGGCCTCCAGAAAGTAGAACGCCTCGAACCGCTCCGCCAGCAGCGCAACATCACCCTCGGCCAGTTCGCGCTGCTCTGGCTCTACGCGCATCCGTCGATCGTCTCGGCGCTCCCGAACATCTACAACGAGCAGCAGATCGCCGAGTTCGCCGCCGCGTCGGAGCACGCGCCGCTCAGCGACGTGGAGATGGAACAGATCCACGAGATGTACGAACGCAACTTCGACATCACGCCGTATGTCGAAGAAGCGGTGCCGGCGTAGGGGGATTTGGTAGCATCCGCCTCCTATGCCTGACATCCAGCACCAGCTCTTCATCAACGGTGAATTCGTCGACGCCCGTTCGGGGCAAACGTTCGCCACGTCCAATCCAGCCACCGAGGAGAAGATCGCCGATGTGGCATCCGCCGGCGTCGACGATGTCGATGCTGCAGTGAAAGCCGCGCGCGCGCAGATGGAGCCGGGCAGCGAGTGGCAGAAGATGAAGCCGCGCGACCGCGCCAAGATCCTCTGGCGCATCGCGGACATGCTCAGCGCGAAGGCCGCCGAGATCGGACGCATCGAGACCATCGACAACGGCAAGCCGATCTTCGAATCGCAGTTCGTCGATACGCCCGCCGCCGCCGAATGTCTGTACTACTTCGCCGGTTGGAGCGGGAAGGTGACCGGCGAGACGATCCCCGTCGCCGACAACGCCTTCACCTACACGCTGCGCGAGCCGGTCGGCGTCGTCGGCGCCATCACGCCATGGAACTTCCCGCTGATGCTGGCGGTCTGGAAAATCGCGCCGGCGCTGGCGTGCGGCAACACCGTGGTCATCAAGCCGGCGTCGAATACGTCGCTGTCGCTGCTCAAGTTTGCCGAGTACGCGAAGGAATGCGGACTGCCGCCGGGCGTGCTGAATGTGATCCCCGGCAGCGGATCGGTCGTCGGCAACGCCATGGTCGACCATCCCGGCATCGACGCGATCGCCTTCACCGGTTCGACTGAAGTGGGCAAGGGTCTGATGGCTCGCGCGTCGAAGACGCTGAAGAAAATCTCGCTGGAGCTCGGCGGCAAATCGCCGAACGTCGTCTTCGCGGATTCCGATCTCGAAGCCGCCGCCCGCGGTGCGCTGAACGCGATCTTCTACGGAAAAGGGGAGGTCTGCGCCGCCGGCTCACGCCTCCTTGTCGAAGAATCGGCGCACGATGAGTTGATGGCGAAGCTAACCGAGCGCGCCAACAAGATGGTCGCCGCCGATCCGCTGCACCCCAAAACCCGCCTCGGGGCGTTGGTTTCACAACAGCAGATGGAAACCGTTCTCTCCTACATCGAAGCGGGCAAGTCGGACGGCGCGAAACTCGTCGCAGGCGGCGAGCGAACCGACATCGGCACCGGCAAAGGCTACTTCGTCAAGCCGACGATCTTCGACGACGTCGAAGTCGAGCACCGCATCGCGAAGGAAGAAATCTTCGGCCCCGTCCTGGCCACGATCCGCTTCAAGGATGCCGAGGATGCCGTCGCGAAAGCGAATGCGACGGTCTACGGCCTCGCCGCCGCCGTCTGGACGCGCGACATCTCCAAAGCCCACCGCATCGCCAAATCCATCAAAGCCGGCACCGTCTGGATCAACACCTACAACCTCTACGACCCGGCACTACCATTCGGCGGCTTCAAAGAATCCGGATTCGGCCGCGATCAGGGCCGCGACGCATTGGAGAAATATACGCAGACGAAGAGTGTGTGGGTTAATTTGTAGTGATGGCGTCACCAGCACGGTCGGGAGTTCTTATCTACGCGAAGGATGTAGAACGCCTTGCGACCTTCTACGAGACCGTATTGGGCATCTCACGAGCACACGACTCGCCGGAACTCGTCGTCCTGGAGTCGCCGGAAACGCAACTGGTGCTTCACGGTGTCTCCGCGAAAATCGTGCACTCGATTTTCATCACCACGCCACCGGCAAGGCGCGAACAAAGTGCTCTTAAAGCATTCTTTGCCGTCGAGAGCATTTCGGCTGCTCGCATTGCGGTCGCGCAACTTGGCGGCGAAGTGTTCGAGGACGAGTTCAGTGCCCGCGGTTTCAATGCGTGCAACGCTTGTGACCCGGAGGGCAACATCTTCCAGGTTCGCGAAAATGCTTGAGACCTGCCGAGCGATTTCTCCCGGCAGGTCTCATTGGTCGTTAGTCGCCGAGGTTTCCGTCGGAATCGCCGAAGAGGGCGTAATCGCCGCTGCCGGCTTTCACGTGGCCCGCACCTGCGGGACAGCGGCCCGCAGGGTTTGCGGAGGCGGCCGAGTACCACAGGCCGTTGCACTTGCTGCACCAGCGCCAATTGCGTTGCGCCATGACGGTGGTTGAAAAACTTCCGTCCGGATCGCCGAACAGCGCATAGTCGCCGCTGCCCGCTTTCGAGTGTGCGCCGCCCGCGGCGCAGACGCCATTGGGATTTGCCGTGGCCGCGGAATACCACAGACCATTACACTTGCTGCACCAACGCCAGTTCCTTTGTGCCGTGACAGGCATGGGAATCTCCTTGTGTAGACTGATTTAGTGTTGTGTAGAGCCAGATGCCAGCCGCGAAGGCGAATCAATCAGAACGCCGCGGAGCTGTATTGCATCAGGCAGGGAGTACACACTTACTCGGACGATCTCTTTGCTTCCGGCAAGGTAGTGATCGGAAAGGCGGAAGCGTTTCACTGAGCCTGCACAATCGCGCTATCCTTGGAAGACTTGATAGCGGTCGCGCGCGCGTGATGTGGCGACAGGTCCGGGGATAATCATGCGAAAAACATTCGTTCTGATCGCTGTCACAATCTTCATTGCGAAGCCATCGTTCGCGCCTGTGAGTCTTGATCTCGACGACATAGCGCCGCTACTCCGCCAAAAGCCGGAGCTGTCGCGACCGTTTCTTGCGGCGTATGAGCTCAGCGCGACGGTATCGGGCGTACGCCTCGGCCGGCACTTCACGCATTTGGGTGGCGGCCGCATCGGTCCGTACGATATCGAAGCACGCGCACGAGGCTCTCACGGTCCTTACAACCTGCGTGTCCTGGTGTGTACTCAAAGCACATTCGTAGACGAGCGTGGGAGGAAAACCGCGGACATCTTTGACGCTGCAAACGTGAAAGAGACTCTGACCGGTTTCATCGTGGAACCGAGCGACGGCAAGATCGCGTGTCCAAGCGAAACGATTTGAGAGGTGTTGTAGTACGGTAACTCCATGCTCGCCCGCTCCAGTCGCGTCCTGACGCTGATCGCGCTTTTTGTGGTCGCCCCGATCGGCGCGGCCGTCGTCATCAGCGTCCTCCTGCTGTTCGGCGTCACTCCGCATCTGGTCTTTCTGCCGGGCTTTGCGGTCAGGTCGAAGATCGCGGCCCTCGGCGTCCATGCTCCGAACGCCGTCGGCGTTCTGGTCACGCTCGTAGCCTGGTGGGCGATCATCGTGATCGTGTGGCTGGCGGTGGGGCGGTTGTGGCGTAGGCCGGTGTGATCCGACGAATTGTCTTAGCCGTGCTTCGCTCTGCTCGTACTCGCAGTGGCCGCCTTCGCGATCCGCTGCTTCCGGCGCTCTTCGCGTGCTTTGCGCTCCGCGATGATCTGCAGCAGCGTCTCGTGCGCGAGCTTCGGATCGACGTTGTCCGGTTTGACTGGCGACGGAAGGATTTCACGCCATTTCATGTGGCGAGAATAACACGCCGCTTCCGGCTTCCATGCCTCATCGGCTCATGTACAATCCGCCACTCTTTGAAGAGGAGACTATGCGAAAGAACGCAATCATTTTCATCTCGCTCGCGGTGTTGTCATTCGGACTTCTCGGCTGTCCGCCGAAGGAGGGTGGCGGGACCGGCACGAGCGCGGGAGGCGGGGACATCCTCGTCGGCGAGTACGGTTCCATGACCGGACCGCAGGCCACTTTCGGCCAGTCCACGCACAACGGCATCATGATGGCCGCGGATGAAGTCAACGCCGCCGGCGGCATCAACGGACGCAAGATCAAAGTGTTGTCCGAGGACGATCAGTCCAAACAGGAAGAGGCGGCCAACGCCGTCACCAAGCTGATCTCGCAGAACAACGTCATCGCCATCCTCGGCGAGGTCGCGTCGTCGGCGTCGATCGCCGCCGCGCCGATCTGCCAGTCGAACAAGGTGCCGATGATCACCCCCTCGTCAACGAACGACGAAGTCACCCGCAAGGGCGACTACATCTTCCGCATCTGCTTCACCGACAGCTATCAGGGCGAGTACCAGGCCGTCTTCGCCGACGGCTGGTGCACCGCGAACAAGAAGCCGAAGAACGTGGCCATGCTCACGGACGTCAAGAGCGACTACTCGCAGGGGCTGGCCAAGGTCTTCTCCGCGAAGTTCGCCGCGCTCGGCGGCAAGATCGCCGGCACCCAGAGCTACGCGAACGGCGACAGCGATTTCCATTCGCAGCTCACCGCGATCAAGGGCACCAACCCGTCGATCATTTTCGTTCCCGGCTACTACACCGACATCGGTCAGATTGCGATCCAGGCTCGCGACCTCGGCATCACCGCTCCGCTCCTCGGCGGCGACGGATGGGAGTCGCCGCGGCTGATCGAGATCGGCGGCAAGTCGCTCGAAGGCTGCTTCTACACGAACCACTACTTCTACGGCGATCCCGCTCCGGTGGTCAGCAGCTTCGTGCAGAAGTACAAGGAGCGCTACAAGCAGACTCCGGACGCGCTGGCCGCTCTTGGCTACGACGCGATGAAGACGCTGGCCGACGCAATGAAGCGCGCCGCCAAGCTCGACGGTCCCTCGCTGCGCGACGCCATCGGTAAAACGGCGGGATTGGTCGGTGTCACGGGCACGATCAACATCGATGCGAATCGCAACGCCACCGGCAAGAAGCTCGTCATCGAAGAGATCAAGAACGGGCAGCTCACACTCAAGGCCACCATCGATCCGTCCACAGGCGGCAAGGTGGTGATGAACGACGGCTCCGCGCCGGCGGCTGCCACGAGCACGACGGCTCCGACAGCGACAGCGACCCACTGAAATCGATACCAAACTTTGTCTTTACAGAAACTGGTCCGGCGGTTAGCGTTCGCCGGACCTTTTTTGCGTAAGGGCCTTTGAATGCAGGAGATCCTCCAGAATCTGCTGAACGGGATTGCCGTCGGCGCGATTTACGCGCTGATCGCCCTCGGCTACACGATGGTGTACGGCATCCTGAAGCTGATCAACTTCGCCCACGGCGACGTCTTCATGCTCGGCTCCTTCGTCGGCTTCTACGCAGGCGGATACGCCGCGCGGCACCTGCAGACCAACGGCGGCCCGCTCGGCTGGGGGTACGCCGGGCTGGTGATGCTGATCGCGATGATCGTCTGCGGCCTCTTCGGATTCCTCAACGAACGGATCGCCTACAGGCCGTTGCGGAACGCGCCGAGGATCGCGTCGTTGATCACGGCGATCGGCGTGTCGTTCCTGCTCGAATACGGCGGCCAGTTCGTCTTCGGCGCCGATCCGAAGTTCTTCCCCACGCTCGTCGAGAAGCACCTCATCAACTTCGGCGGCGTGACCACGACCAACTACCAGATCATCGTGCTGGTCGTCGCGGTCATCTTCATGGGCCTCCTGCAATACATCATCTACGGGACGAAGTTCGGCCGGGCCATGCGCGCGGTTTCGTACAACTTCGAAACGGCCTCGCTGATGGGCATCCCGACCGATCGCGTGATCTCGACGACGTTCATCATCGGCTCGGTGCTCGCGGCCGTGGCCGGGATTCTCTACGGCCTCTCGTATCCGAAGATCGATCCGCTGATGGGGATCATGCCCGGCCTGAAAGCGTTCATCGCCGCGGTCCTCGGCGGCATCGGCAACGTACCCGGCGCCGTGGTTGGCGGATTGATCATCGGCATCATCGAATCGTTTGTCGGCGGCAGTCAGTTTTCGAACTATCGCGACGCCATCGCATTCATCATCCTGATCGCGATCCTGCTGTTCCGGCCGTCGGGGTTGTTCGGGAAGTACCAGGCGGAGAAAGTTTGACGGCCGTGACCAAGACTTTTCCCTGGTGGCTCCGCGACGTCCTCTGGCTGGCCCTTTTCGTCGCGGTCCTGATCGGACTCGCGTACGGACTCGAAGCCATTCCGATCGCCGGCATCGCGTACTACAACCGGATCCTCGTGATCATGGGGATCAACATCACGCTCGCGGTGTCGCTGAACATCATCAACGGACACGCCGGGCAGTTCTCGCTTGGTCACGCCGGATTCATGGCCGTCGGCGCGTACTTTTCGGCGTATCTGACCTTCTACCATTTCGCTCCGCGGCTCGAGAAGATGCCCGAGGGGACGCAGCAGTGGCTGATGCAGAACGTGTATCTCGTCATCGCCGTGCTTTGCGGCGGATTGCTCGCCGCGCTGGCGGGTTATGTGGTCGGACTTCCCTCGCTGCGGTTGCGCGGCGACTACCTGGCCATCGTGACGCTCGGATTCGGCGAAATCATCCGCGTGCTGATCCTCAACATCGACAAGATCGGCGCGGCGCGCGGCTTCAGCGGCATCCCGCACTGGAGCAACTTCTTCTGGGTCTTTCTGGTGTGCGGACTGACGATCGTGATCTCGTGGCGGCTTGTTGGTTCATCGGTGGGCCGCGCGTTTCTGGCGGTGCGCGAAGATCAGATTGCCGCCGAGGCGATGGGCGTCGACACGACGCGCTACAAGGTCAAGGCGTTCGTCATCGGCTCATTTCTCGCGGGCGTGGCAGGCGGGTTGTACGCGCACTACATGATGTATCTCAACCCGCAGATGTTCATGTTCGTGAAGTCGTTCGAAGTCGTGGCCATGGTCGTTCTCGGCGGACTCGGCTCGATCAGCGGCTCGGTCGTCGCGGCGGTCATCCTCACGTTCCTCCCCGAGGGATTGCGGTCGGTGAAGGACTACATGCCGGGCGGCCGCGATCCGCGCATGGTCATCTATTCGATCATGCTCATCGTGCTGATGCTGACGCGGCCGCAGGGATTGCTCGGACGCCGCGAGTTGTGGCAGGTGCTTCGACGCCGCAAAGACTCAGCACCAAACAAGACTGACGAAGGCTCTGCTCCGGTTTCGTGATGGCTAACGGCAACGCTCTGCTTGATGCGCGCGACGTAACGATCCGCTTCGGCGGTTTGACGGCGGTGTCGCGTTTCAATCTCGCCATTCAGCCTCACGAGCTGGTCGGACTGATCGGTCCGAACGGAGCCGGCAAGACCACGGTCTTCAACATGCTGACCGGCGTCTACAAGCCGACCGAGGGGGAGATCCGCGTCGGCGGCGTTTCCACGCACGAGTTCAAGCCGTACCAGATCACCGCCCTCGGCGTGGCGCGCACGTTTCAGAACATCCGCCTGTTCAAAGAGTTGTCGGTGCTCGACAACGTGAAGATCGGCGGCCACATCCACTACAAATACTCCGGCACCTCGGCGGTGCTGCACACGAATCGCTTTCATGATGCGGAGGATGCCGCGGAAGTGGACGCGGTCGACCTGCTGAAGATTTTCGGGCTCGAATCGCGCGCCGATTACTACGCGAAGAACCTTCCGTATGGCGATCAGCGCCGTCTCGAAATCGCGCGCGCACTTGCCGCGCGTCCGAAGCTGCTGCTGCTGGACGAGCCCGCGGCGGGACTCAACGATCGCGAGACGCTCGACCTGATGGAAACCATCCACGCCATCCGCGACAAGTTCGACATCGCCATCCTGCTCATCGAGCACAACATGGAACTGGTGATGGGCATCTGCGAGCGAATCATCGTCCTCAGTTTCGGTAAAACGATTGCTCAGGGAACGCCCGAGGAAGTCCGTGCGAATCCTGTCGTGATCGAGGCTTACCTCGGCGAACCGGCGGAGGCGGCCGGCGTATGACTTCGCTGCTCAGCGTCAGCAATCTCGAAGTCGCGTACGGAAACATCCCAGCGTTGCGCGGCATCGATCTCGACGTCAACAAAGGCGAGATCGTGACGCTCATCGGCGCGAACGGCGCGGGCAAGACGACAACGTTGCGGACGATTTCCGGACTGCTCAAGCCGAGGGTCGGCGAAGTCACCTACGACGGCCGCGCGATCACCGGCGTCAAGCCGCACGTGATCACGGCGATGGGCGTCTCGCACGTGCCCGAGGGCCGCGGGATCTTCGCGAACCTCACCGTCAACGACAATCTCGAGCTCGGCGCGTACCTGCGCAAAGACAAGATCAAGCAATCGGAGTACGAGCGCATCTTCACGCTCTTCCCAGTGCTCAAAGAGCGCATCAAGCAGAGCGCGGGAACGCTCTCCGGCGGCGAGCAACAGATGCTGGCCATCTCGCGCGCGCTGATGTCGAAGCCGCAGGTGCTCCTCCTCGACGAACCCAGCCTCGGACTGGCGCCGCAGATGGTGCAGACGATCTTCCGCGTCATCAAAGAGATCAACGCCGAGGGGACGACGATTCTCCTCGTCGAACAGAATGCGCACATGGCCCTCGTCACCGCCCATCGCGGCTACGTGATGGAGACCGGACGCATCGTGCTGACGGACGATACGAAAGCGCTGCTGTCGAGCGATCGCATCAAGAAGGCGTATCTCGGCGGGTAAAAAGGTGGCACAGACACTCCTGTCTGTGCAGTGCGCACCACCCTTGCACTGGTCTCCCGCAGTAAGGAGGACCAATGTACGCATTCAAAACGGCAGTGCTCGGCATGCTGGTCGCCGCGTCGCTGGCGGCGCAGACGACCGATCTTGATCGCGCGCAGCAGGCGCTCACGGCAGCGGATATGGCGGGCGCGGGAGCGTTCGCCAAAACGTTGTACGACGACGCCGCGTATCGCGCGCGGTTCGCACAGGAAAACTGGAACTCGAAGAAAGAATCCGTCCGCGGCGAGGCGCACATGCGCGCCATCGAGGCCACCGTTGCGGCGCAGGCCGCAGCCGCGAAAGCGCGCTGGCTCAGCACCAACGCGGCCATTCACGGGTTGCAGGATGACATCGGGCGATTTGGCGGAACGTCGAACGTGACGCTGCTCGCCGAAGAGTCGCCTACGATCCCGATGAACCGCGGCGCGACCACAAAGGACCGCATCGCGGCCGCGCAGTACGCGATCGATCAGGCCAAGGTCGCGGGCGCGATGGACAGCGTTCCTGACAACGAAATCAGGATCGCCGAGGGATACATCGACAGCGCGAAACGCGTTTCGAAAGGGAAGACGAACAGCGACGTGGCCGACGATCTCGCGTATCGGGCGGAGATGACCGGCCGCCGCGCGTTCTATCTCGCGCGGCTCGCGCAATCGACCAAGGTGATGCCCGGACTCCAGCTCGATCGCACGCGCCTCGCGCAGGCGGCGAGCGAACGGCAGGCGGCCGCGGATCGTGCGCAGCGGGAAATCGCCGAACGTCGCGCGATCGAGCTGGCCCAGCAACTGGCGAACGAGCAGTCCAACCGGGTTGCGCAGTCCGCCGAGTTGGACCGTTTGCGTCAGCAGATCGATGAGAACCGCCGCGCCGCCGCGGCCCAGGTCGAAGCCGATCGCCAGGCGCGCATTGCCGCCGAACGGCAACTCGAAGAGGCCTATGGCAAATACACGACGACCATCACCACGGCGGCTCCCTCGGATGTCGACGCGATGCGGCGGC
Source organism: Thermoanaerobaculia bacterium (assembly GCA_035995985.1). Taxonomy (GTDB): domain Bacteria; phylum Acidobacteriota; class Thermoanaerobaculia; order Gp7-AA8; family Gp7-AA8; genus JADGNZ01. Next base: position 12,174 of record DASYJY010000071.1, read on the forward strand.
AGATCGAGGATCAGCAGCTCGCGTTGCGAACGATTCAGGAGCGCGAGCGCGCTAATGCTGAGTCGATGCAGGCGGAGATCGCGCGTCTGCGCGGGGATCTTTCCGCCTCGCAGCAGAACCTGAGCGCGGAGGTGCTTGCGCAGCGGCAGGCCGACATCCTCGCGAGGCAGCAGCAGCTCGATACGTTGCGGCAATCGCTGGAAGCCGAGACCGCCGCGCGAGCGCAGCGCGACAAGCAGGAGCAGGAAGCGATCGCCGCGGCGCAGGCGCGACGGCAACAGGCCGATGCCGAGGCGGCGGCCTTGAGGCAGCAGGCGGAAAACGCAGCGCAGCAGGCGCAGGCCGCAAACGTCGCGGCGCAGCAGGCCCAGGCCGCTGCGCAGTCGGCGCAGACGCAGCTCGAAGAAACGCGCCGTCAGCTCGCGCAAAGCGACGCCGAGACACGCCGGCTGCGCATTCAGAACGAGCTCTCGCGGATCGCATCGACGCGCAGCGAATCGCGCGGACTCATCGTCACGCTCAATGGCGGAATCCTCTTCGACACCGGAAAGACCGCGCTGAAGCCGGGCGCGAAGTCGACGCTGTCGAAGATCGCGAAGCAGTTGCAGACCGATCCGTCGCTGAAGATCGCCGTCGAAGGCCACACCGACAGTGTCGGCGGCACGGCCACGAATCAGTCGCTCTCGGAGAAGCGCGCGAACGCGGTGCGCGACTACCTCGTCTCCGCAGGCATTTCCGCCGACCACATCACCGCGGACGGCAAGGGCGAAGAGGCGCCGATCGCAACGAACAAAACCGCCGCCGGACGGCAGCAGAACCGGCGGGTGGAGCTGGTGATCACGCAGTAGATTCGCTGAGGTCGGACCGTCGCCTCAGGCGGCGGTCCCGACCGTCAGTGCGCGGCCCGGTGTCGCGTGCAGTTCGCCGCCGGGGTGCACGGAAGCGTGTTGACGATGTAATCGTTCGAGGATGACGAGGCCGGATCGAGGCCCGCGTTGCCATCGTAGGTTGCGGAGTAGGAGTGGAAGCCGGCTGCCGGCTGAATGGTGATCGACGCAGACCCGCCGGCCAGCGGGACGGTGCGAACGGCAGCGCCGAAATCGCGGAACGTCACCGTACCGCCATCGAGGCTGATGGACGCGGTCACGGCCGCCTGCAGGGTGAGACTCTGGCCCGCCTTGAGTGGCGAGGAAAGCGAGGTTGTGAGTTTGACCGTGGCCACGGCCTTTGTCACCGGCACCGCGACTGTGGTCGACGCGGCTGTGTAGTTCGCGTCGCCGGAGTAATCGACCGTCAGCGTGTGCGTGCCCGGCGTTGAAAATCGATAAGTGAAGAGGCGGGACGAGTCGTATGGACCCGTGTGGAGTACGGTGTCGCCCTCCCGAGTCGTGATGGTGCCGGTCGGCAACGTCGTAGAAGTTTGTTGCGGGGAAGCGCTGGGGTACAGAGTCGTCAGTTGCTGCACCTGCGGGAGCTCCGGATCGCGATACAGAGTGATTTTCGAATCGAGCTTCACCGCCGTTCGCGTCACCGCGGTGGACCCGGCCGCGAAGATATCGTCGCCAACATACGAGGCAGTGATGGTGTGCTCGCCGACGGACTGCGGGGCCCAGGTCAGCGACCCCATGCCGTCGTTCAACGTCGCGAATCCGACGAACGCGCCGTCGGCAACGATGCGGACTGTGCCTAACGGAACGAACGTTGACGGCGTCGACGCGGTGACGTTCACGGTCACTGTTTCGCCCGGGTGCAGCGTCGACAGCGATGTTGTCTCGGTGAACGACAGAGGCGTTATGCCGAGCGCCGTTTTGCGTGTGAGAAGTACGTTCACTGCCGCATTCGTACTATCGAGCAGGAGAAGGTCGTCCGATCCGTCTCCGTCGATATCGGCGGCGGCGAGCTCGGGCCACGGATCGGTGAGGACGCAGGGGATGACCGCGCGGAAGGTGCCGTCGCCGTTGCCGAGCATGACCTCGTTCTGAAAGGCAAGATCGAGATTGCCGTCGCCGTCGAAATCAGCGGTGACCGTCTGCGCCAGCGAGGATCCGCTCGGAAACTGCAGGGGGAGATCCGTGAACGTTCCGTCGCCTTTTCCCAGCCGCATGTGTCCGTCGATGAGATCCGGCTTGCCGTCGTTGTTGAAGTCGCCCACCGCAATCGCGGCCCTGTCGCGGACGGTTGCTCCGGCCGTGAACGTGGCGTCTCCGTTGTTGTGGAAAATTGTGTAGCCGTACGAGGAGATGTTGCTTGCGAAATCCGGAAAGCCATCGCCGTCGAAGTCCGCGATCTGGTCAGGAATTTGGGGAACCGAAATCGGTCCGGCGAAGGTCCCATCGCCATTGCCGAGGAGTAGACGGGCTTGGCCACCGGAGTCGTCCGGCCGGAAGATGATGGCGTCGAGATTTCCGTCGCCGTTCATGTCCTTGAGCGTCAGATGGTTGTAGTAGCCATAGAAGTTATAGGGGAGCAGGACACCAGGCGCCGCGGAGTGGAACGTACCGTCGCCGTTGCCGAGGTAGGTCCAGACGTGGGAGCCGACGACGACGATGTCCGCCTTTCCATCGCGGTTCACATCACCTGTCGCAAATCCGAGCGGCGCCTCGACGCCTGCCGGAACTTCCAGCGGCAAGGGCGAACCGAATCCTCCATCACCGCGATTGAGCATGACGATGATTCCGTCGTTCCTCGAGACGACGTCGGGTTTCCGATCGCCGTTGAAATCTGCGACCGCGATTCCTCGCAAGGATGATTGGTGGGATCCGGAACCCGTAGCGTTCCTTCCAAGAAAACTCTTGCGGTAGGCGGCCAGCGTGCCGTCTCCATTGCCGTGAAGGAGGTTGAGCACCGGATCGGCGTACGAGTTCTGGAGGTAGCCGCCGTTGAAGCGGTACAGCTCCGTGTTGGCGCCGGTCAGAAGATCGAGATGGTGATCGCCGTCGAAGTCACCGATCACCAGCGCAGTCGCCTTCGCGACGTAGTAATTGACCGCGAAGGTGCCGTCACCGTTACTGCGCATCACCGTGACCAGCTCTTTGCCGGCCGCCACGACGTCGAGTTTGCCGTCACCATCGATGTCGGTGGAGAAAACCCGCGAAATGACGCCGGTTAGGTAATTCGCGCCGGTGACGAACGTCCCATTGCCCTTACTGATGTGAACGAAGGCCAGGCCGTTCGCAGGATCGATCGACAGATAGTCGAGTTTGCCGTCGCCATTGAAATCGCCCGGCGCAACCATGCTGCCATGGATCGAGACATACGTCGGAGCATTGAAGCTGCCGTCGCCGTTGCCACTCCAGACGATCTGGCCATCGTAAGACATCGACGCGAGGACGTCCGTCTTCCCATCGCCGTCGAAGTCGCCGGCGACGATATCGAACCGGGCACTGTAATAGGGGCCCGGCTGCATCACTCCATCGGCGAACGTGCCGTCGCCATTTCCTCGAAATGTGATGATCCGGCCGTATTGGCTGATGAGGTCGAGTTTGCCGTCGCCGTTCAGATCGGTAAGGATGAGATTCCCGCCGGTGTAAATATTGGCCGGTTTCTTTGTCGATCGCAGAGTGAACGAGCCATCGCTGTTTCCTCGATAGACTTCGATGAATACCTGGTCGCTGCCGCTCAATACCAGGTCGACATTGCCGTCGCCGTCCAGATCACCGACGGCGATCGATCCCTGACCGGTGACAGGCGTTTTCACGGAATCGCGGAACGTTCCATCGCCGTTGCCGAATAACGTGATGAGCCGGCAGTCGACCTTCCCTTCCGCCTTCTGCAGCAGGATCACGTCCTGTTTCCCGTCGTGATTGACGTCGGCCGCCTTCATGTCCAGGACCGCGCCGCCTCCGTAACCGATGCTGGCATTGCGGAAGAGCGCCTGATCGGCGAAAACGGGCGCGCACAGTAGCGCAGCAGCGAGGAGGAGGAGCGTGGCCCGCGGTTTCATGGAGGAGATGGGACGCCGAAGTATAGCTTTGTCACCGCGGCGAGACATTTTGCGCCGGCGCGACTGGAACTCAATGAACCGCGCGCCGGCGCGAGCAGTCTGACGGCGGCGCGCAGGGCGGTGCGTCGACGATGTAGTCGGTGGAGGCGGACGACACCGGATCCGTATTGACGTTGCCGTTGTACGTCGCCGAGTAGGAATGGGGCCCGGAGGCGGGCTGAATGGTGATCGACGCAATACCGTTGACCAGCGGCCCGGTGCCAATGGCAGCACCGAAATCGCGGAACGTGACCGTACCGCCGTCGATCGCTTCCTCACAACAAGCGAGGTCGCGGTACGCGGTGACGCGGGCCTGCACGGTAAGACTCTGGCCTGCCTTGAGTGATGAGGGCGAGGTTGTCAGTTGCACGGTCCCGACGGCTTTCGTCACAGGCACCGCGACGGTGACCGAGCCGGCCTGGTAGTTTGCGTCGCCGGAGTAATCAAGCGTCAATGCGTGTGTGCCGATCGTAGGAAAGCGGTAGCTGAATCCTGCCGACTGGTTAGACGGAGGAAATCCCCCCCTCGGGGGATACGCACCGGTGAAGAGCACGGTGTCTCCCTCGCGGATGGTAACCGTCCCGCTCGGGGGCGTCGTTGAGGTTTGTTTCGGTAAGATATCGGCCGAGACGAAAGTCCGCCCGCGCACCTGCGGCGTTGGTGGGTAAAACCGCAACCCTAGTTGGGTGTCGAGCTTCACCGCCGTTTGCGTCACCGCCGCTGATCCGGCGACGAAGACATCGTCGCCCCGATACGAGGCGGTGATCGTGTGCTGACCCACGGAGGGTGGTGCCACGGTCGCCGAGGCGCTGCCGTCCTTCCACGCCGCGAACGCGGCGAAGACGCCGTTGTCATCGATTCGAATTCCGCCGGACGGAACGTACGTCGACGGCGTCCACGCGGCGACGGTTACCACCACTGGTTCACCCGGATGCAGGGTCGGCATCGAGGTACTCGCGCTGAGTGACAGCGGCGTCGTACCCGCGGCCGTTGTGCGCGTTAGAAGGATGCTCACTGCTACATTGTTCTTGTCGAGGAGTAGAAGGTCGTCCGATCCGTTGCCGTCGATGTCGCCCGCGGCGAGCTCGATCGGAGGATTGTCCGAGGAGTAAGGGCGACGGGCGACGACGCATGGAACGATTTCGCGGAAGGTGCCGTCGCCTTTGCCCAGCAGGATCTGGTTCTCGAATGCAAGGTCAAGGTTTCCGTCACCGTTGAAATCAGCGGTTACTGTCGACGGGCCCTCTATGTGATCAACGGTGAGGTTCTGCAACGTAAAGGGGGGTAGGTCCGTAAACGTTCCGTCGCCGTTCCCCAGCCGCATGACTACCCCGGTGTAGTTCGCGTCGATGAAATCCTGTTTCCCATCATTATTGAAGTCGCCTACGGCAATGGCCCGCCTGTACCAGGGGATGTCTACGGTCTCTTTCTCCTTGTACCTGCCGCTTCCGTTGTTGAGGAGAACCTTGTAGCCGCTTGAGTAGAACCCGCTGTTACTGATGAAATCCGCCAAGCCATCACCGTTGAAGTCAGCGATGTGGTCAGGACTTCCCGGAAGCACGATAGGCAGGGAGAAGGTGCCATCGCCATTTCCGAGGAAAAGGCGGGTTCGGCCGCTGAAGAAGTCCCGAGAGAAGATGAGAGCGTCCAGCTTTCCGTCACCATTCATGTCATGGAGCGTTAGATTGCCAAAGAAGTCGTCGAAGGTGGTGGCCTTGGCTGCATGGAACGTACCGTCGCCGTTGCCGAGGTACGTCAAGACCTCGGAGGTGTAAGGGTAGCCGCTTGCGGGGTTTACCCTACGGCTCATGACGACGATGTCCGCCTTGCCGTCGCGGTTTACATCCGCCGCCGCGAAGGCAATCGGGATCACGGCCACTGACGGATCGGTCGTAGACGCGCCGTTAGAAACTTCCAGCGGCAATGGGGGGCCGAATCCACCGTCACCGCGGTTAAAGATGATCACGAGTCCGTCGGCCTTCGAGACGATCTCGGGTTTGCCGTCTCCGTTGAAATCTGCGACCGCCAGTCCTCCCAACGTGCCCTTGATGGAGCCGGTCTCGGCGCCAGCCGTTTTGATCGTTTCAAGGAAAGCCTTTCGATACCCGGCCAGCGAGCCATCTCCGTTGCCGTGAAGGAGCGTTAGCGTCTCATCAGATCCGGCCAGGACATCGAGATGATGGTCACCGTCGAAGTCCGCAATCACGAGTGTCGCCGCAAGCCCGGTTTCGAGTGTTCTCGGCTTCCCGACATAGGAATTGACGACGAAGGTGCCGTCGCCATTGCCGCGCATCACCGCAACGATGTCCTGGCCGGCCGCCACAATATCGAGTTTGCCGTCACCATCGAGGTCGACGGAGAGGGCGCGCGAAACCGCGCCGGTGATGTACGTCGCGCCCGTCGTGAACGTCCCGTCGCCCTTGCCGATGTGAACGAAGGCGAAGCCGGTCGGAGCCCCCATCGACACGTAGTCGGTCCTGAGGTCACCATTGAAATCGCCCACCGCAGCCACGCCGCCATCCCTGGAGAGAAGGCTCGGAGCATTGAAGTTGCCATCGCCCCTGCCCGTGATTAACGACTGGCGTCCGTAGAAGTCCGGCCATCTTCCACCTGGGGTCAGGGATGCCGTCGAGGCGAGCACGTCCGTCCGGCCATCACCGTTGAAGTCGCCAGCGGCGATGCCGCTGAGCAGAGGGAGGAAGTCCGGCTGAAGAACACCGTCGGCGAACGTGCCGTCTCCGTTTCCTCGGAATGTTTGCGAGGTCTGACAACACGCGGTGGAGGTGATCAGGTCGAGTTTACCGTCCCCATTCAGATCGGTGAGGAGCGGGTTCATGCCACCATAACCGGCTCTCGTCTTCGTCGATCGCAGAGTGAACGAACCATCTCTGGTCCCTCGATAGACCTCGATAAGGCCCTCGTAAGCGCTCACAACGACGTCCACATTGCCATCGCTGTCCACATCGCCCATTGCGATGGATCCGCAGGAGGCGATTGCGGTCTTTACGGGAGCGCGAAAGGTGCCGTCGCCATTGCCGAACATCGTGATGACCGAGCAGGCACTCTGCGACGGGCTGACTGCCTGGAACACAATGACGTCCTGCTTTCCGTCGTGATTGACGTCGGTCGCCGTCATCTCCAGGATCGCTCCGCCGCCGTAGCTGATGCTGGCGTTGCGGAAGAGCGCCTGATCCGCAAGAAGGGGCGCGCAGATTAGTGCTGTGGCAAGGAAGACCGTGGCCGGAGGTTTCATCGGACGAACCGAGCGTGAGTATAGACGTGTCACAGACTGAAACCTTCGACCTCCTCGGACGTTAACCCTGCAGCAACGAATTCGAGGAGCGTCCTATGAGCGGGAAGCGCAAAAAGAAACTTGCGGTCTGGTCGATCATCGTCCTGGCGGTTGCCATCGTCGTCACGTTCGTGGCCATGAAGGCGACGGGGAAGAAGCCGGAGGCGAAGCTGCCGGTGAAGGTTGGCAAGGCCGAGGTCGCGGACATTCAGGTCAAGGTCACCGAGGTCGGCAACGTGCAGCCCGAGGTCAAGGTTGACGTGAAGAGCGTCGTGTCGGGGAAGGTCATCGAGATCATGCACCGCGACGGCGATCAGGTGAAGCGCGGCGAGACGCTGGCGCGCATCGAGCCCGATCTCAACCAGGCGCAGTCGATTGCGGACGTCAAGAACGCGCTGACTGCGTCGAAGATCCGCTACGACCAGGCCAAGAAGAACTTCGAATCGGATCACAGCCTCTTCGAATCCGGCCTCCTGGCCGGTAAACAGAATCGCGATTCCGAAGCCGAGTTTTTGTCGGCGAAGCAGGAGTACGAAAAAACCGAGGAGAAGTACAACATCGTCGAGCGCAGCGGCATCCCGATCGCGCAGGCCGCGAACAAGTTTCAGGGATCGAACGTCGTCGCACCGATGGACGGCGTGGTGCTGACCAAGAACGTCGAAATCGGCGAGTCGATCACCAGCGGCGTGTCGTCGTTCAATGCCGGCACGGTGCTCTTCAGCGTCGCCGATGTATCCAAGATGATCGTCAAAGCGGGCGTGAACGAAGTCGATATCGGCAAGATCAAGGTCGGAATGCCGGTCAAAGTCACGCTCGATGCGTATCCGAAAGTCTCCTTCGCAGGCCGCATCGACCGCATCGCGCCCGCTGTCCGCATCGACGACAAAGTGCGCGTGTTCGACGTCGAGATCCGTCTCGACGCGCAGGGCCGCGAGCTGCGCTCCGGCATGACCGCGAACATCGAAGTGAACGGCGAGCGGAAGGACAAAGTACTGACCGTGCCGGTCGAGTCGGTCTTCCAGCGCGACGGCGTGGAGCTGGTGTTCGTGAAGAAGAAGCTCGACCCGAACACCGTCCCGACCAAGGACGTGAAGAAGGAAGGGCAGGCGCCCGACAAAGACGGCTGGAAGAAGTTCTTCGAGAAGCGGACCATCGTCACCGGCCTCTCCGACAACTCGAAAGTCGAGATCGTGAAGGGCCTGAAGCCGGGCGAAGAAGTAGCGCTGGAAGATCCGACGCTGCCCGCGGACAAGAAGAACGAGAACGATGATTAGGGCGTGGGTTTTGGGGGGTGGGGAGTGGAAAAAAAGGCGACCGGCGTTCCGGCAGCTCTCCCACACCCCACTCCCTACTCCCCACACCCCGAGGCACACATGAGCGCACTACTCCAATACGAAGAGCCGCAGACAGCACCACGCAAAGCTCTCATCCAGCTCGACGAGATCACCAAGATCTACGACTCCGGCGAGAACGCGGTGCAGGCGCTGCGCGGCGTTGACGTCGCCATCGAGAAGGGTGAGTTCGTGGCCATCATCGGCCCCTCCGGCTCGGGCAAGTCGACGCTGATGCACATCCTCGGATGCCTCGACACGCCGAGCACTGGCAAGTACTGGCTCGACGGTGAAGACGTCGCGGAGATGTCGAACCGCGCGCTGGCCCGCGTCCGCAATCAGAAGATCGGATTCGTTTTCCAGACGTTCAACCTGCTCCCGCGCGCTTCGATCCTCAAGAACGTCGAGCTGCCGCTGCTCTACGCCGGCGTGGGACGCGAAGAGCGCCGCGAGCGCGCCTTCAAAGCGCTCGAGCGCGTCGGCCTGGAGAAACGCGCGAAGCATCGTCCGAACGAGCTGTCCGGCGGCCAGCGCCAGCGCGTCGCCATCGCGCGCGCACTGGTCAACGATCCGTCGCTGATCCTCGCCGACGAGCCGACCGGCAACCTCGATCAGAAAACCGGCTCCGACATCATCTCCATCTTCGAAGAGCTGGCCGCGCACGACGAAACCATCGTCCTCGTCACGCACGATCCCGCCATCGCCGCGCGCACGCAGCGAAGGATCACGTTGGTCGATGGAGAAATCGTGGACGGAGAGGCAGTGGATCAGTAGATCAGTGATCAGTCGATCAGGAACACAGCCTTCCTGATCTGCTAATCGACTAATCCACTGATCACGTCAAACACCATGATCCTTCTCGAATCCATCCTCGACGGCATCCGCGACATCAAGGACCACTTCGGCCGCACGATGCTGCAGCTGGTCGGGATCATTCTCGGCGCCGGCTCGATCGTGGCCACGTTCTCGCTGTCGGTCGCGGGCAAGTCGGCGTCGATGAATTACTACAAAGTCTCCGGCGGCATTCAGAAGATCTCCGTTTTCGATAAGCCGACCGGCAAGGTCACGCTGGACGCGAAGGCGCTGGCATCGCGAGGCCTCACGTATCACGACACGCTCGCGCTGAAACGCGACGGCAAGGAGATCGATCTCGTCTCGCCTGTCGCCAACGAGAACATGACCTTGCGCTACCGCGACGTCGAGAAGCCGCGCAGCATCATGGGCGTTACGCCGGCCTACTCGCCGATGAATGATTTCCGCGCAGGCAGCGGCCGCTTCATCACCGACAACGACCTCGCCACCGCCGCGCGCGTGGTCGTCCTCGGCACGGAGCGCGCGCAGGAGTTTTTCGGCAGCGACGATCCGATCGGCAAGACGATGTCCATCAACGGCACCGGCTACCTCGTCGTCGGCGTGATGGAGGAGAAGTACTTCAGCTTCGATCACAAGCGCAACGTCATGCGCTGGCTGAACCGCCAGATCTACATCCCGCTGACGACGTTCGTGACGCGCAAAGGCGAGTCGCTGGAGCGCGGCAAAGTGAGCTTCATGCACGTGCGCATGAAGGACGTGAAGCGCAATGAGGAAGCGGTCGACGAGATCAAAGCGATCCTCCTGCGCGAGCACGGTACGAAGGATTTCGACGTCTACTCGCGCGTCGCCAACCTCCGCCGCAACGAGCAGAACAACCAGATGTACGACATGACCTTCATGATCTGCGGGATCATTTCGCTCCTCGTCGGCGGCATCGTGGTGATGAACATCCAGCTCGCATCGTTCAACGAACGCGTGCGCGAAGTGGGGACGCGCAAAGCGGTCGGAGCATCGCCCGCGCAGATCTTTTTCCAGTTTCTCTCCGAAACGATTCTCGTCTCCGTTGTCGGCGGCTTCCTCGGGATCGTCGTCGGGAAATTCTTCTGCGACGGTATCGCGGCCCTGACGCGCGATCCCGCAGCGATCACCGTCGGCACCGCGGTGTGGGCGATCGTCTTCGCCGCCGGAACAGGACTCGTGTTCGGGATGTATCCGGCCATCCGCGCGTCACGTCTGAATCCGATCGAAGCGTTGAGGGCGGAGTGATGTGGCCAGCGGCCAGTGGTCGTTCCGCCCTGAATTCGACAAGGTGCGCCCTGTCGATGTCGAGGTCGGCCCTGTCGCCGACACGGTCCGCCTTGTATTCGACAAGGCACGCCTTGTCGATGTCAAGGCGCGCCCTGTCGCCGACAGGTTCCGCCCTGAATTCGACAAGGTGCTCCCTGTCGATGTCGAGGTCCGCCCTGTCGCGGACAGGGCGCGCCCTGAATTTGACAGGGTGCTCCCCGTCGATGTCGAGGTGCAGCCTGTCGACGTCAGGCTTTGGCCTGTCGCCGACAGGATCGATGGGATTCCTCATGGAGCGAACCAGACTTTTTTCGGCGGCCTGTGCACAGTTGTCAGGATGCAAAGTGTGACCACTGGCCCCTGACCACTCGTAGAGAAAAAACAGCACCTGAGAAAACACACATGCAACTCCTCGAATCCGTCCGCACCAGTCTCGAAGAAGTGAAGGGGCATCCGCTCCGTTCGTTCTTCACGCTCATCGGCGTCATCCTCGGCACGCTGGCGATCGTGGTGGTGATGTCGGTGCTCGACGGCGTCGGACGGGCCGTGTGGAGCGGCATGGAAGACCTCGGATTGGACGGTGTGCTCGTCCTCTCCCAACGCAAACCGACCGACGCGATGGAGCGCGCCAAGGCGCATCTCTCGCACGGACTGCGCCTCGAGGATCAGAAGTATTTCGAAGGGAGCAACCTGATTACGTCGATCGGTCCGGTCGGTGAAACGCGTGCCGTCGTAACCGCGGGTCGCGTGACGCGCCGCATCGACGTGTACGGAATCACGCCCGCCTTCGTCGCGATCAAGAATCGAAAGACCAGCTCAGGACGCTTCCTCGGCGAAAGCGACGTCGAGTCGAAGAAGCCGGTCTGCATCCTCGGCTTCAAATTGAAGGAACAGCTCTTCGGCGGCGACGACGCCATCGGGCAGCAGGTCAGCGTCGGCGGACGGCGCCTTACCGTCATCGGCGTCGGCACGAAGTTCAACATGCAGTTCGTCAACGACGACGACATGCGCAAGGAAACCGGCGGCGTCTACATCCCGTTCACGGTTTACCAGGACATGTTCGGCCGCGCGAACGCGATCTCGTACATGCTGGCCAAGGCCGATGATCCGGAGAAGAGCATCGATGCTGAGGATGAGGCGGCCGGCATCGTGGCGCACGCGCACAACAACATTCACGACGTGCGCGTCGAGAACGTCGGCAAGGAAATCCTCAAAGAGCGCGGCAACATCGTTCGGATCCTGCGCAACTGGCGCATCGTCTTCTTCTCGATCGCCGGCATCTCGCTGCTCATCGGCGGAGTGGGCATCTTCTCGGTGCTGAAGATCTCGATCTCCGAACGTCTCTTCGAAATCGGACTGCGCAAATCGATCGGCGCCGGCGACGGCGAGATCTTCATGCAGTTCCTGATCGAAGCGGTCACGCTCTCCGTGGTCGGCGCCGCGATCGGCTGCGCGGCCGGCATCGCCGTCGTGAAAGTGATCGCCGGATTCTTCCCGGCCGGGCTGCCGGTTTCGCTCTTCGGATTGTCCGTAGCCAGCGGCTTCGCGGTGTCGATGGGATTGCTGGCGGGTCTGTATCCGTCGATCACGGCGTCGAGGTTGCAGCCGGTCGAGGCGTTGCGTTCCTAGAAGGCGTTCAGATGCTTTTAGCCAATCGATCGAGCGCCGGTCCGATCAACCGGAACGTGTGCCACTCATCCATCTTCCGCGCGCCGAGCGATTCGTAGAACGCGATCGACGGCTCGTTCCAATCGAGGACGGCCCAGTCGACGCGTCCGCAGTCTCGTTCGCGCGCGATTTGCGCGAGACGCGCCAGCAATGCCTTGCCGTAGCCGCGGCCGCGATACTCCGGCTTCACGAACAGATCTTCGAGGTAAATGCCCGGCTGCGCGAGGAACGTCGAGTAGTTGTGAAAGAAGAGCGCGAATCCCACCGGCGTTCCATCCTCCTCCGCGATGATCACCTCCGCGTACCGCGGCCTGCCGAACAGCGTCGCCTGTAACTGCTCCTCCGTCGCCACGACCAGGTGCGCAAGCTTCTCGTAGTCAGCGAGGTCGCGGATGAATTGGTGGATCTGCGGCACATCGGATTCGTTCGCTTCACGGATTTTGAAGGTCATCGTGCATGCGATCATAGCTGTCATGCGGAACGTGATGCTGCTCGGTGCGATGGTCTTTGCTTTGACGATTTCGGCGCAACCGAAAGGGGAGTTGGGGGTGGGGAGTGGGGAGTGGAAACACCCGACGGCCACCGCCTCTGCTCCCACGCCCCACACCCAACGCCCCACTCCCCACCGCCACGAAGTCAACGTCACTCCCGAAATGATCCGCCACAGCCGGATCTACGACGTCCTCTACTTCGTCGACTTCGTCTACGGCATCGGCGTCCTGCTGCTCATCCTTGGCACCGGCTGGTCGGCGCGCATGCGCGCATTCGCATCGCGTCACGTGCGCTGGCCGTTCGTCGCGGCGATGCTCTACTTCGTCCTGCTCTCGCTCGTCACCGCGATCCTCACCTTTCCGCTCGATCTCTACGGCGGCTTCATCGTCCCGCACCAGTTCGATCTCACGAACCAGAGTTTCGCCGCGTGGATGGGCGACTTCGCCAAAGCGCTCGCCGTGAACATCGTCATCTTCACGCCGATCACTGCGGTGGCGCTGATCCTGATCCGCCGCATCCGTCACTGGTGGTTCGCGCTCTGGATCGGATCGATTCCGCTGATCCTCCTCGGCGTCCTGGCGCAACCGCTGATCATCGACCCGCTCTTCAACAACTTCCAGCCGCTCCTCGACGCATCGCTGCGGCAAGCGTTGATCGAGGAAGCGTCGCGCGCCGGGATCGAGAACAAGCGTGTCTACGAGGTCGACAAATCGAAGCAGACGAAAGAGATGAACGCCTACGTCACCGGCATTGGTCCCTCGGCGCGCATCGTCATGTGGGACACGCTCCTCGCGAAACTCGATCGCGATGAAATCCTTGCGGTGATGGGCCACGAGATGGGCCACTACGTTCTCAAGCATCTCTGGAAAGGCATCGCCTTCACCATCGCCATCACCTTCCTCGGCTTTCTCATCGCACAGCGCCTCTTCGAATGGGGCCTCGCGCGTTGGGGCGCGGGCTGGAAGGTTAGAGATCGCGCAGATGCCGCTGCCATTCCGTGGCTGCTCGCCGTCAGCAGCATCCTCGCGTTTTTGCTTTCGCCCGTTTACTCCGGCTACTCGCGTCACGTCGAGCATCAGGCGGACGTCTTCGGGCTCGAACTGACGCACCTGAATGAAGCGATGGCCAGCTCGTTCGTGAAATTCGCCGAGGATTCGAAAGCGGATCCGAGGCCGCCGCGGTTCATCGAATGGTGGCGCTACTCACATCCATCGCTCGGCCGCCGCATCGACTTCGTGCTCGCGTACAAACCGTGGGAGAAGGGGCAGCCGAACGAGTTGTGGCGACGGTGACACACGACCGTCACTTCATCAGTTCGAAATATTGAGCTTACGCTTTAAAGAATCGGGATTGTCCCAACCGTCTTGTTCACTTGTGATGCCGAAGCTTTCGCCCAGCTTTGCCGCCTTCGCATCGACCACGCCGAACTCCCGCCTGCAATACGACGGATCGTAGGAATACGTGCCTTGCTGCTGACCTGCTAGAAACCAACGTCTGTAGGTTTCGCTTGCGCACGTGCGCATGGCATTCAAAGATCGTTGCACGTCTTGCCAGCTCGCGCGTACCACGGGATTGCCTGCACTGAAGTAGCCTACTGAAGCGGAGAACCGTATCTGGGCGGGAGCCCAGGCTAGTTCAGCGGCCGTGAATTCCTTGGCCACTCTTGTTTGCTCGGTCAGAATGAGGGCGCGGTCCGTCGTGGTATGACCTTTCATGCTGAACGCCGGTCCTGTTATGTCTAAGAGGTCGTGACTTGCCGCAGAGAGCGTTCCGGCTGTGCGAAGGATTTCGTCCAGCGTCGCTCGACGGCCGTCGACGAATTCTTTTCGGGCCAGCAGCGCCTGATCCCCTCGCGACTTAAGCCACGTATTGTTGAACTCGCGCTCTTGAACTCGCCGTTGCGCGTCACAACTGATCAGCTGTGCCGCAACCCCTCCGAAGAACACGGTGATTAACGCGGCACCACCGGCAGACGTGACGAAAGTGCCCAAAGTGGCCATTCTAGGTTCCCGTGAGTGGTGGCTTAGTGTCGGTCGGGGTCGATGTGTCTGTCGTGCCAGATGTGGGAGGCGGAATAGCATTCGTGCTGGACGTCTCCGTCATTGAGGCCCCCGTGTCCGTTGTGGACGCCGTGTCTGTGGCGGCTGCGGCAGTATCTGTGTTGTTATTGTTAGTTTCGCTCTTGCAGGATGCCGCGTAACAAGCAACACATGTGATCAGCAGAACTCCAAGTATCCTTCGCATAAATGCCACTCCTATGGAAAGGAGTGTCTGCGTCAGCGGAATCCCTACCCCTTTCGGTCATTTATTTTGCCGACAGTCGCCTCGAGCGTCGCCCCAGTGATTTTGTGCTGGCCTACAAGCGCTAGGAGCGGACATCTGCGGATCAGAAGCGATCCGCAGATGTCGCAGATTCACGCAGATGAACTAACGATTCGCAGCCACCGTCTCCGGCGAAAGCTTTTGTGCGTCGCTGATCATCGTCAGGAAGTCGTGGCGGTAGCCTTCGTAATCGCGGCCGAGGGATTTGTGGGCGAGGGAGCGGGTCTCGTCGTAGGTCGCGTCGCCTTTGAATTTCGAATCGCGGAGGAGCATGCCGAACTCCACGACGGATGACGCGAAGCGGAGATTGTCCGATGCCGCGGTCACGTCCGCGTGGTTGTCATTGACCGTGTACGTCAGCAGCTTCGACGTATCGCCCTCGGGTTCTTTGTAGCGCAGCTTGAGCGTCAGCAACTCCGGCGACGCGGCGGTGACTTTGGTGGATTGGTACTTCAGCGGATCGACGCTCGCGGTGACGCTCTCATCGCCCGGCATCACCAGCTCGTAAAGCGCTGTGACGGAATGACCGGCGCCGATGTCGCCTGCGTCCTTCGCGTCGTTGTTGAAGTCTTCCTTCCGCAGCAGACGGTTCTCGTATCCGATCAGGCGATACGACGCCACTTTTGCCGGATTGAATTCGATCTGCAGCTTCACATCTTTGGCGATCGTGAAGAGCGTCGCGCCCATCTCCGACACCAGCACCTTGCGCGCCTCGGCCAGCGTATCGATGTACGCGTAGTTGCCGTTGCCCTTGTCGGCCAGCAGCTCCATCTTCGAATCCTTGATGTTGCCGGTGCCGAATCCGAGGACCGTGAGGAAGATGCGGTCGCGGCGTTTGGATTCGATGAGCTGTTCCAACTCACCGTCGCTCGACGCGCCCACGTTGAAGTCGCCGTCGGTGGCGAGAATGACGCGATTGTTGCCGCCGTCGATGAAGTTCTGCTTCGCAACTTCGTACGCCAGCTTGATGCCCGCGCCGCCGGCCGTGGAGCCGCCGGCTTCGAGCGACTGGATGGCGGAAAGGATCGTCCCCTTGTCCGAGCCCGGCGTTGACGGCAACACCAGTCCCGCGTTGCCCGCGTAGACGACGATGGCCACGCGGTCCTTCGGGCGCAGCTGATTGACGAGCATCTCGAGCCCTTCTTTGACCAGGGGCAGTTTGGCGGGCTCCATCATCGAGCCCGATACGTCGATGAGGAAGGTGAGATTGTTCGCCGGCAGGTCGGCGGTCTTCATGCGACGTCCCTGCAGTCCGACGAGCAGCACGCGATGCCGTTCGTTCCACGGACACGACGCGACCTCGGTCGTGACCGAGAACGGCTGCGCTCCGGACGGATCGGGATAATCGTAGGTAAAGTAGTTGACCATCTCCTCGATGCGCACGGCGTCGCGCGGCGGCCGCTGTCCGTCGCGCAGGAATCGCCGCACGTTGCTGTACGCCGCGCGATCGACGTCGACGGAGAACGTG
Organism: Thermoanaerobaculia bacterium; assembly: GCA_035995985.1. Taxonomy (GTDB): domain Bacteria; phylum Acidobacteriota; class Thermoanaerobaculia; order Gp7-AA8; family Gp7-AA8; genus JADGNZ01. The sequence continues at coordinate 28,829 of DASYJY010000071.1, forward strand.
GAGAGCGGGTTGTCGGCGACGGATAGGAATTCGTTCTCCGCGATCCGGCCGTACTCCTCGGTGTTGAACTGTGCGGCATCGACGTTCGCGGCCATCGCACTCGTCGTCACGATTCTGGGAGCGGAGCCGGTCACGGTAATGTTTTCGGAGACGCTGCCGGTGCCGACGATTCCTCCGACGACGCCGCCTTCGACGCCACCCTGAATCTTCGCCTGCATGCCGGAGACGGCGACCGGCGCGTTTTCTGCGGGTGGCGCGCCATTGCGCGCGACCGGCGGAGGCGCGAGCGGCGCCGTCTCCGGCTTCAACTCGCTCTTGCAGGAGACGAGCGCAAGCAATGTGAAAAGGACCGCGGAAAGAATGAGTACAACGCCATCGAGTGCGGATCGAATCTGACGATTTTTCATGATGTTTCCTCCGTATCGATGGCGTTGGACACCACGTGCTTCGCGATGGAAACCTACCGTCGCCGCGCGTGATGCGCCGGCTTGGGCACCTGCATCGGTTCTCGCACGCCCGGCGCTTTCTGCGGATGCGTCCCCGGATTGATCTCGCCGAACACGCGCATCTTCAGCGACGGCGCGGCGTACGCGCCGTAGGCCAGCTCGCGATTGATGAAGAGCGCATCGGGCGAGCGGTAGACGTTGCCGTTCTCGATGTAGACATACGAGCCGGTCAGCTTCTCCGTCAGGTAGTCGCGCGCCGCCTGTTCATCCTCGGCCGGGACAGCGACGTTGGTCAGATGGACGACCTCCGTGCCGTCGATGCGTTCGACGACGATCGTGTGGCTGTCGATCACTTTGGAAAAGCGCGCCATCGGAACGGCGGCCATCAGCGAATGAGAAAAAACAACGAGAGACACGCAAAGAATGAAACGTTTCATAGCATCTTGCGTGGTGCGGGAAAGACGGAGAGTCAACCGCGCAGGAAGGCGGTCTCGGTGGGAGGCGGGACGTTAACATAGCTGTGCGATACTCTGCAACTGATGCCGGGGCGGGAGGGGAAGCGCGGTTTGATGCGGCGAACGGGCTCGTTTAAGACGGTCGCTCTCCTGATGCTCATCCCGGTCGGCGGCATCCTTCTCTTCTTCCTCTGGAGCTTCCTGCACAACGCGCTGTCGTTGCTGCATCGGCCGGGACGTGGCGAGTTACAGGGCGAGGCATCGATGCTCGGGACTGCGCATCGCGGCGACATCGTCCTGATCCTCGACGACGTCGGCTTCGATCATCAGCCGCTGGACTCCGCGATGGCCATCGATCCGAATGTGAATTTCGCGGTGCTTCCGAATGGCCGGCGCTCGATTGAATTCGCGTCGACGCTGCACGCGCGCGGATTCGAACTGCTCTGCCATCTGCCGATGGAGCCGGAAGGGTTCCCGCGCATCTCACCCGGCGACGGTGCGGTGCTGACGACGATGTCGGACGCGGAGATCGCTACCGCGACGCGCGCGAATATCCAATCGATTCGTTTCGCGCGCGGCGTGAACAATCACATGGGCTCGCGCGCCACCGCCGACCGCCGCGTGATGACGGACGTCTTCGGCGCTCTGCCGAAGGGGATGTACTTCATCGATTCGAAGACGACCGGCAATTCGATCGCCGGCCCGCTGGCGCGGACAATGCGCGTGAAGACCGCGTCGCGCAATGTGTTCCTCGACGACGTGCAGGATGTCGTTTCCATCCGCCGCCAGCTCGCCGAACTGGCGGACACCGCCGCCTCGCGCGGCGTTTCGATCGGCATCGGACATATGTATCCGTCGACGATCCAGGTGCTCACCGAGGAGGCGCCGAAGTTGAGGGCGGAGGGATTCCGCTTCGTGCGCGCCAGCGCGGCAGTGCGATGAGACGGCCCGCTACGCGCGCGGCTGCTCGTCGAACGTCCCCACGTCGATCACGCTCTCGCTCGGTGGCGGCGGTGGAATGCGATGCGGGATGAATCCGAGGAGCAGTCCGGAGATCAGGCCGCCGATGTGCGCGTAATTGTCGATGTGCGGCACTTCGTATCCGATGGCGAGGTTGACCACGATCCAGAAGACGAGTTGACCGATCAGGCTGCGCGTCCATGGCTGGTGGCGGTAGAGCGGAGAGCGGCGGATCGAGAAGATGAACGCGCCGAGGATGCCGAAGACGGCGCCGCTCGCGCCGACTGCGGGACCGTGGTTGTAGAGCGAGCTGGCCAGGCCGGCGATGATGCCGGTGGAGAAGTAGATCAGCGTGAATCGTTTCGAGCCGAAGAGAACTTCGTACAGCGTCCCGAGCTGGTAGAGCGCCCATGAATTGGCCGCCCAGTGCAGCCAGCCGGCGTGAAGGAACATCGACGTGATGAGGCGCCAGAGCTCGCCCTGTTGCACGAGGCCCGGCACGATGGCGCCGAGATCGATCATCCCCTGGTCGCTTTCGAATGCGTGCGTCAGCAATTCGAATGCGAAGACGATGGCGATGATCACCAGCAGCGCCATCGTCACCGGAGCTTTTCGTTTCATCAGCGAGGCTCCATCATCGACGACACGCGGCGCATCAGCACGTGGGCGAATCGCGGAAAGATTTCTTTGAGCCGCATGAACGTCATCGCGCCGACCGGAAGAATGCGCCGGTACTTCCCATCTTCGGCAGCATTGGCGATCGCGCGCGCCACGTGCTCCGGCTTGATCGACAGGACGAGCCGCGAGGCGCCCGGCATTTTCCCGCGTTCGGCTTTCACGAAAAACTGCGTTTCGACCGTGCCGGGGCAGACCATGGCCACGCGAACGCCGCGGCCGAGGACTTCGTCGCGCAGCGTTTCGGAGAAGCCGATCATCGCGAACTTCGTTGCACAATAGCCGCCCATCCGCGCGTATCCCATGATGCCGGCGATCGAGGCCACATTGACGATCGTGCCGCGCCGCCGCGCCAGCATTTGCGGCAGAACGGCCTGCGCGCACCAGACCGCGCCGAAGTAATTGGTCTGCATCATCGCCTCGAGATCGTCGGGTTTGGCGGATTCGAACGCATCGAAGATCGCGAAGCCGGCGTTGTTGACGAGGACGTCGACATTGCCGGCGACGTCGATGAGGTGCTGACAATCGGAACGCAGCGTGACGTCGGTGACGACGGTCCGGCATTCGACGCCGAGGGCGCGACAGGCAATCGCGACCTCTTCGAGCAGCTCGCCGCGCCGCGCCGCCAGCACGAGATTCGCACCGCGGCGGGCCAGCTCCAACGCCGCCGCACGGCCGATCCCGCTCGATGCTCCGGTGACGACGACCGTCTTGTTTTTCAGCGCCGAGGGCATGAACGCGCACTCATATCACGTGCTACCCTTCGCGCCGATGTTCCGGCGCCTCCTCCTTCCAGCAGTCTTCTTCGCACTCGCCTGCCACCACGAATCCGACTTGCCGAAACTCTTTCCGATTCCCGAGGCCCAGCTCGTCAGTGAAGCCGGCAAGCCGGTGCGGACGAGCGAGATGAAAGGGAACGTCGTCGTCTACGACTTCATCTTCACGCACTGCGCGGGGACGTGTCCGATGATGACGGCCACGATGCAGAAGCTGACGAAGAAGATCGCGAAACAGTCGCCGGTGCGTTTCGTTTCCATCAGCGTCGATCCGATCCGCGATACGCCCGAGGTGCTGCGCGGCTACGCCATGTACGCGCGCAACGATCCGCGCTGGATGTTCCTGACCGGCGATCGCCAGACGATCGTCGATCTGTCGGTGAAGGGATTCAAACTTGCCGCCGGCGACTCCACGGGAGCGGCGAACGAGTCGGTCCTGCACAGCGTGAAGTTCGCAGTCGCCGACAAGAAGGGCGTGATCCGCGAGTACTACAGCGCCACGAATGATGATGCAGTCGATCACGTCGCCAGTACGGTGAACGAACTGCTCCGCGAGGATTGATGCAGATCCTTCCCGCGATCAACGCAACACTCAACGGCACCAGCGGTGTGCTCCTGCTCATCGCGTACGTTTTTATCCGGCAGCGCAAGATCCAGATGCACAAGCGCTTCATGCTCGCGGCGTGCATGACGTCGATCGTGTTCCTCTGCTGCTATGTTCTGAATCACATCCTGCGGCACGGGGTCGTCACGCACTTCACGGGCACGGGATGGATTCGGCCGTTCTACTTTTCACTTCTGATCTCGCACACGATTCTTGCGATTACCATCGTGCCGATGGCCATCATCTCCGTGCGCAACGGACTGAAGATGCGCGTGGCGCAGCATCGCCGCATCGCGAAGTGGACATTCCCGCTGTGGATGTACGTCTCGGTGACCGGCGTGCTCGTCTACTTTTTTCTCTACCAGTGGTACCCGTCGGCATGAGCGTGCGATATCTTCCGCCGAGGAGAATTCTGTGACGCAGTTGATGGAGACTGACCTCGATCCCGATCCATTCGTGCAGTTCGAGCGCTGGTTCGACGCCGCCAAAGCGGCCGGAATCGCCATGCCCGAGGCCATGACGTTGGCCACGTCCGGACTGGAGGGGGAAGTCTCGGCGCGCGTCGCTCTCCTCAAGTCGTTCGACCATCGCGGCTTCGTTTTCTTCACGAATTACAACAGCCGCAAGGCCAAGCAGATCCACGACAATCCGCGCGGGGCGCTGGTGTTCTGGTGGCAATCGCTGGAGCGCCAGGTCCGCATCGAAGGGGCGGTGGTGCGGACGACGGAAGAAGAGTCGGACGTGTATTTCGCCACCCGCCCTCGCGGCAGCCAGCTCGGCGCCTGGGCGTCGGAACAGAGCCGCGTGTTGGCCGGCCGCGGCGCACTCGACGCCCGATTCGAGGAGTTGTCGACGACATACAAAGACGTCCCCATCCCGCGTCCGCCGCACTGGGGCGGCTATCGCGTCATCCCGCTGCTCTTCGAGTTCTGGCAGGGCCGCGGCGATCGGCTGCACGACCGTTTCTGGTATCGGCTGCGCAGCGATGTGAAGGATTGGGTGGTGGAGAGATTGTCGCCCTAGACGTTCTTCATCAACTCTTCAATCCGGCTCGCCAACTCATCCCTCGTCGCCGCAAACCGCGCCGCCCCACTCCCTTCGCCCCACGTCGGATCTTCGATTGGCCAGTGCTCGATCCGCTTCGCGCCGGGCCAGAGCGGACAGTCCTGCGCGGCGGAGTCGCAGACCGTGACGACGATGTCGAATTGCTGATCGAGAAACTCGTCCGCCGATTTCGACTGCGCATCGCGAATGTCGATCCCGATCTCGGCAAGTGCAGAAATGGCGAGCGGATGTACCCATCCAGCCGGCCGCGATCCCGCCGAAACGACATCCACCGCATCGCCATGAAAAGCCCGCATCAGCCCCTCGGCCATCTGACTCCGCGCAGCGTTTCCGGTGCAGAGAAAGAGGATGCGTTTCATTTCGCTCATCGATTTACACCGACTTCATGATCTCGATTACGACCGGCTTCAGTCCGTTGATGATGAATTGGATGCCGATCGCGCCGAGGAGCAGCGACATGATCTTGGTGAAGACGGCGCGGCCGCGGTCGCCGATGATGCGCGAGAGCGGGAGCGCGGACAGCAGCACGAGCCAGGAGACGATGCCGACAGCGACGATGGCCACGATCACCGCCACCCGCTGTTCGATTTCGGGATAGGTGTTGACCAGCACCATGACCGAGGTGATCGCGCCGGGGCCGGAGAGCATCGGTACGGCGATCGGAACGATGGCGATCGACGATGGATCGATGTCGGCCTTCTCGACGTCGCTGTCCTCGATCCGCTTCTCGCCGCCGATGTTGAAGGCGCGGCGATCGTCCGCGATGAGACTCCGCAATGCGTTCGTGAGAAACAGCACGCCGCCCATGATCTGAAATGCCGGCACGGTTATGCCGAAGAAGTTGAAGACGTAGTTGCCCGCCAGGAAAAACACCGTGAGCACTGCGACACACGACACGCCCGCGACAAGCGCAACGCTGGCACGCGTCCGCCGCGAGGCGCCGTCGGTCAACGCGATGAACGACGGCGCAACGGCGAGCGGGTTGACCATCGTCACCAGCGCGACGAAGGAAAGCAGTGCAACTTTGTACAACGGCATCGAGTGATTATGCCGTAGCGCCGGCGGCTCGCCGGCTGGACCGCCAGCGGCTCGCTGGCGCTACGCCGTCACCTCGACCGCGCGATCGATATCGACGTCGATGTACCAGACTAGGCCTTTGCAAACGCGTCCGGTGATCTCGGTCATCGCGGCGCAATAATTCGCGACTTGGACCTGATCGCGCGCGATGCGCTCCTCGGATGGTTGGCCGCTCTTGTAGTCGACGACGAGATCGTCGTCGCCTTCGCGGACGAGGCGGTCGATGCGGCGTTCGCCGTTTGACGTCAGCAGCGGAACTTCGCGGCCGAGGAGCTCGGCGTTCGTGATGCGTTGGAAGGTGGGCGATTTCGCCACGACAGTGAGCCGCTTGCGGACGAGACTCGACGTCGCGGCGTCGGCGCCTTGTTCGGCGGCGAGTGACTTGAGCAGCGGGTCGATCGGCGCGCGGCCATCCCAGATCTCAAGGACGCGATGCAGCAGGATTCCGGCGCCGCGTTTCTGCGCCGAGGCGCGTCGGGTGAGCACGTCCGCGCGCGGCAGAATTTCGGGAAGTGCGGCGGGAGAGGGGAGAGACGGCTCGACGATCGGCAGCGACGCGAGCTCCGCTTCGAGTGCGGGGTCGGCCAATCGGCGGCGGGTTCGCACGCCGGCGCCTTCGCCGGTGACCCGTTCGAATGCGATTGGAATCGTGTCGCTGCCGATCGTCACCATTCGCACGGTTCGCGACGAACCATCCGGCCAGGCGATCGACGACGGATTGAAAACTTCGTCTACGTATTTGTAAAAGCCGCGCTTCTGCGGCGCGCCGGCAACGAACACCACTTCTTCCTTCGCGCGCGTCACCGCCACGTAGAAAAGCCGCCGCGTCTCGGCCTCCTCGCGTTGCGTGCCGATGTCCTTCAGCGACTTCGTGCCCGATCGCGTGTCGCTCGCCGACAGCGTTTCCACTTGTCCGGTCAGCACGAGGCTTCGCGGCTCGTCAACGAGAAAAATATTCGGCGGCGGTGATGGGAACTCGAGGTCGGGAAGAATCACCGTGTCGAACTCCAGCCCCTTCGCGGTATGCACGGTGAGGATGCGAATGGCGTCATCGGTGTCGTCGGCGAGCGACGGCTCCATCTCGTCCGGCTGCGCGCGCCGTCGCGAAATCTCGCTGACGAATTGCCGGACCGACCCTCCGACGCGCTGGTCGTACGCGAAGGCGATGGCGCGGACGTGTTCGAGATGGCGGAGCGAGCGCTTTCCGTCCGCCGAGGCCGCGTAAAGGTTTTCGATTCCGCAGGTGCGGATGACGAGGTCGATCAATTGCGCGACGGTGAGATGACGCGACGCCGATCGCAGCGATTCGAGCACGGTGGTGAAGTCGCGATATGACTCATTGCCGAGCGCAATCTCGAAATCGGTCAACGCGAAGTACGGCGTGCGCGCCGCGGAAACCTCGGCGCCACGGTCGAACGGAAACGCAATCGCGCGAAGAACGGCCAGCAGATCGACAGGCGCCGGACGATCGAGAAAAAGCCGCGTGGCCGGCAGCACGTAACGGATGCCGCGGCGGTCGAAGACATCGAGGTAGTCGTCGAGCTTGCCCGTTCGACGAAGGAGCAGCGCGTACTTGCGAAGCTCGCCGCCACGCTGCTGGAGGAACGCCGCGATCGCCTCGGCCTCGGCGACGAAGCGATCCTCGCGATCGCCGCCAACCGGCGCGTCGAGAAATGTGATCGAGGCGTCTGCGTGCGAATCCTTTCGCGCGGCGGTCAGGCGATGGTAGACGGGGCGGAAAACGTTTGGATCGGGCGCGGTTTCCGGAAAGATGAACGCGAAGATCGCATTGATCGACGCGAGCAATTGCGGCGTGCTGCGAAACTGCATCTCCAGCTTGCGATGCTCGGCGCCCTCGGCGAGCAGACCTCGCGTGAACGCCCCGTACGTTTCGAGATCGGCGCGGCGGAAGCCGTAGATCGATTGCTTCGGATCGCCGACGATGACGGTGCGGCCGTCGACCACCGCGCCGTCGCTGTTTCGTGCGAGGAGATCGATGATGTTGGCCTGCACGCGGTCGGTGTCCTGAAATTCATCGACGAAGATGTAATCGAATTGCTCGCGCGCGCGGCGCAATACGGCCGGATCGCCGAGCACGCTCTGCGTTCGCAGCAGAAGATCGTCGAAGTCGACCACGCCGCGCGTTCGCTTTTCTTCTTCCAGAAACGCCGCGAACCGGCGCGTCAGCGCCAGTAGCGAAACGGCCGCGCGGTGCGACGAAAGCTGGTCGTAGACGGAATTACTTTTCTTGTCCGACGCCCGCAGCACGCGCAGTGGCTGCTTGTATTGCTCGTTGACTTTTCCGCGCGGCAGATCGGTCGTACGAATCTCATTCGCGATCGGTCGCAGGTAATCGAGCCACGTCTCGATCGTGCTTCCGCGGGGTGGCGATCGATGCTCGCGAAGGTAATCGCAAATGCCGGGGACGGAATCGCAGCCGCGCAGTTTCTCGATCGCGATCAGCAGCTCGTGCTCGATGAGATCGAGCGCGCCGAGGTCGTAGGTGTCGTCGAGCAGGAGATCGCGGCGGTCGAGCATCGGCAGGATGATGTTGCGGACCAGGAAGAGATAGCCGACATGCTCGAGCAGCACTTCCCAATCGCGCTTGGCCTCGGGTGACGGATGCAGACGCGTTTCGTGATCGACCCACGCGTCGTACAACTCGCCGTAGAGCAGCGCGCGCTCGAAGCCTTCGATGATCGTGAATTGCGGATCGAGTCCGGCCTCGATCGGAAACTGGCGCAAAAGGTTCTGGCAGAACGAATGGATGGTCTGCGATCGCAGCGACTCGATGCGGCCGAGTTGCGCGATGCACGCGCGATGATGCGCGTGGCGCTGTCCGTCCGGAACTTCGAACAGCGGCGTGGCGGAACCGATCGGCCACGAAACGCTTTCGCCGGAATCGAAGCGCAACGCGAGCTCAGTGAGCGCCTGATGGATGCGATCGGCGATCTCGCCCGCGGCTTTTTCCGTGAAGGTGACGAGGACGATGCGCTCCGGCGACAACGCCTCATCGCCGAGCAACAGCCGCAACACCTCGGCCACGATCGCGGTGGTCTTGCCAGTGCCGGCGCCGGCCTCGATGACGATGTTGCGGCGCCGCGGTTTTCCGAATGTGAATGCCGACTGAACGGCCACCACGCTCAATCGGCGCCTCCGCCGAGGAGCGTGCGCGGCTCGTTGTGGCGCGTGATCAGGTACTTCTCGGCGAAGTCGTGTTTCGTGCGGCAGGAGTGATTCACGGGGCAGTACTTGCAGGCGTTGAAGTCGGCGTCGTCATCGGCTGGAAACGCGGGAAAGACGCCGTCGATGATTGACGAGACGAAGAGGTTGAGCGTTTCGCGCAGCTCCGATTCTTTCTCGGACAACTCAAATGCGAATCGCGTAGCGTTGGTGTCGCTGGTGACGAGCGGCTTGATCGCGCCGCGGACCTTGGCCGCATCCGCGTCGAAAAATTGCGACACGGCCATCGCGTACAGCGCGAGCTGCAGCCGCACGCCGCGATCGATCTTCTTGCCGAGGTCTTTGTGGCGCGTGGCCTTACCGCCTTTGTAATCGATGATTCGATAGCCGTCGGCGCCTGCGTCGATGCGATCGATGGTGCCGTCGACGCGCAGATCGACGCCGTCCGCTACGCTCATCACGAACGGTTCGGGATGATCGGGGACCGCGCTGTGCCGCGTTTTTCCGAAGCGATATTCGAAATGCTTCGGACGGAGGCCGGTGGATTCGAGGTCGGCGAGATCGTGCGCGACGAACTCGCGCAGGATGCGCTTCGTGGCGGTGCGCTCGATCTCGCGCATGGTCGGATTGAACGGAGGAATGTTGCTGGCGATGTCGGCGAAGGCTTCATCGACGAGCGCATTGAGACGGCTGCCGATGACGTCATCGAGTTGCGGGAGCGCAGCGGCGGCGCGTGCGTAGTCGTCGTCGGTCAGGGTTTTGTAGAGCCGTTCGAGGATGCCGTGATCGAGCTTCCCTTTGTCGCGGGCATTGAGCTGCAGCTCGTGCTCGGGATCGTCGACGTCGCGCACGCCGAGGATGTGCTTGAAGAAAAACTTCTGCGGACACTCGCCGAAATCTTCGAGCTGCGTCGGCGAGACGGAGGTGATGGCGTCGGCGAGTTTGGCGCGGAGCGTTGCATCGTCATCGTCGGCGAAGAGGTAGCCGTCGAAGGCGGACTTCGTTCCCATCTTCGCGAGCAGTTGCAGCTGGCGGCGAGACGCCGCCAGGCCAGCCGGCGGGACGCCAGCGCTCCCTTGCGCTTC
>DASYJY010000072.1:0-5670 GCA_035995985.1 Thermoanaerobaculia bacterium
GTTGCCATCAGCTTCTGCACTTCGGGATCGTCGGGGCGCATCTTCTGCAGTTTCGTCGCGACAATCCGCGCCTCGTCCATTCGCTGAAGGTCGATGAGGGCGATCGCTTCGTTGAAGAGCGGCTGCCATTGATCGGGAGCCATTGCGGCGGAGCGTTGGAACTCCGTCAGCGCCTTCTGCGGCTGATTCGTTTGCTTGTAGCAGATGCCGAGGTCCATGCGGACGGCGGCATCGTCGTGCACGACCAGCGCGCGCTCCAGGTACTCCGCGGCCTGCGGAAACTTCGCGGCTTGCATGTACATATCGCCGAGCTGCACGAGTGCGTCGGCGTCGTTCGGATTCTTCGCCACGGCCGCTTTGAGCGACGCCAGTTGCTGCATCACCGTTCCCATCGGATTTCCGGTCGCGGCCGGGGCGCGCGGCGCTTCCGCCGGAACCTCGGCGGCCACAGGCGCGCCGGCGAGTTTCGACTGCGCGATCTTCGGGCCGATCACGAAGCTGCCGAGGGTGAGGCCGAGGAGGAAACCGCAGGCGGTGAAGATGATGGTCTCTCGTTTCATCAACGCGCATCGTAAACGATCGACGTACGCTACGATTGCAGAACACTTCCTGAATTAACGCGATCAGTCCGTCTGGAGAAGCGAGGACAGCCTATGGCCTACTTTCCGCCCCGAAGGAACTTCAGCTCGCTTTCGATCCGCGATCTTCTCGACGCACGCGACGCCTACCACGTCCATCTCGCGCATTACGAAACGGTCATCGGGACGGCCATCGGACGCTATCTCCTTCGTTCGAACGAAGCGAAGGACTGGCGCGGCCAGGTCAAGGAAACGCAGCCGCGCACACTGGCGAACTCGGTGGTGCGGCCGTGGTCGTGGCCGTGCATTCTGGTCTTCGTCCGGGAGTGGATTCCGCTCGACGAGTTGAAGATCGGCGAGAAGATCCCCGACGTTCTCTTCCTCGGCGACGGCCGCGCGGTTCCCACATGCGTCGTTTACGCCCCAGTGGACGAAGGACCCGGCCGCGAGATCCGCGATCTGACCTTTCCGTCGGGCCTCATCGGCGGCGGCTACAGCGTCGTCACCGACGTGCAAGGCAGCGAGCACGTTGGCTCCCTCGGCTGCCTCGCGAGCGACGGCGACATGACGTACGCCATCACCAGCCGCCACGTCACGGGCGAACAGGGCCGCCCGATCTACAGCATCATCCGCGGCAAGCAGGAGCGGATCGGCGTGAGCGACAGCGTGCAGGTGCGCCATCTGCCATTCAGCTCCGTCTATCCCGGCTGGCCCGGCGACCGCGTCTACGTGACGATGGACGTCGGCCTGGTTCGTATCGACGACATCACCAACTGGACCGCGCAGGTCTACGGCATCGGCGAGCTCGGCGACGTCGCCGATCTGAACGTCGACACGATCTCGCTCGATCTCATGGGCTGCCCCGTTCGGGCGTTCGGCAGCGTCTCGGGCGTGCTCGAAGGAAAAGTGAAGGGACTCTTTTATCGCTACCGGTCGAAGGGCGGTTTCGACTACGTGGCGGACGTGCTGATCGGGCCGCGCCGCGACGGCGAAGTGCTGGCCACGCGGCCCGGCGATTCGGGAACTCTCTGGGTCTTCGATCCGCCGGTCGAGGAGATCGTGGTGGATGCCGAGGACGATTCGTTCGTCGTGGACAGCCACGACCACGGGCGGATGGCGCGCAAGTACCGTCCGCTGGCGCTGCAATGGGGGGGCGCGCAATTCCTCGGCGAGCTGAAAGAGTCGCCGACGCAATTCGCGCTGGCCACATTCGTCAGCACCGCTTCGCGCGTGATGGAGATCGACGTCGTCCGCTCGTGGAACACGGGCCATCCGGAGTACTGGGGAAAAATCGCGCACTTCAAGATCGGCGCAAGCGCAATCGACGTCATCAAACGGACACTTCCTCCGGCGAGCAAGTTGAGGAAACTGCTCGTCGCGAATCGCGATCTGATCGGCTTCGACGACGCCGGCCTCGGCGAAGGAGAGAATTTCAAAGTCGACCGCAACCAGTTCGTCCGCCTCGCCGACGTCCCCGACTACGTCTGGGTCGGCGTCCGCAGCACGAACGAACCGGCGCAGCATTTCGCGGACATGGATTTGCCCGGCCTCGGCGACTTCGCCGGCAAGACGCTGGCCGATCTTTGTACGGACGAGGCGAACGTCGACGCGCAGGTCTGGAAAGGTTTCTACGACTCGTTCATCGCACCGCACACGCCGTCGCCCGGCGTTCTTCCGCTTCGGATCTGGCAGCTGTATCGGGAGATGGTCAAGGCAGCCGGCGCAGGCGATGCGGATCTCTTCATCCTCGCCGCAGGAACCCTCGCGCATTACGCCGGCGACAGCTCGCAACCGCAGCACGGAACGCGTCTCGATCATGGCGTGGCGCCGCTCGGCCGCAAAACACCCGAGTTCATGGCCTACGCGAAAACGCCGCAGTACAAGATTCACGGCATCTACGAAGAGAGGATGTTCGAGCTCCATGCGGCCGAGTTGCTGCAAGCGATCAACGGCGCGACGAAAAACCTGAAAGCGAAGGCCATCGCGGCAAATACGCGCAACGGTTTCGAGGCCGCACTGGCGACGATCGCTACGATGAAAAAGGTGCGCGGCATCCTCTCGCCCGAGGACATCATCAAGGCAGACGATCCAACGCTCACGGAAAGAGAGCGAGCCGACCACTTCTTCGATACGTTCGCGGATCAGACAGCGAAGTGCATCGCACAGGGAGTGGTCCTGCTCGCGAACCTCTGGCTGACGGCGTGGAAAGAAGGAAAAGGCGACGCGAATATGAAGACTGCCGACGTCGGCATCCGCGATCAGACCAAACTGCAGAAGATGTATCGCAACTCTACGATTCTGGAGTCGCTCAGCCTCGACGGAATGATCGACGCCGGATTGCGGGCGCCCTGAGAAGAATGACGACACGGAACGCTGGCGTCACGCCGGCTGGCTCGGCGGCGTCCCGCCGCCGAATCGCCAAACCTTCAACCTTCGCTGGTAACACGACGCCGCTGCAAGCCTCACATTCGGCGGCGAGGACGCCGCCGAGCCAGCCGGCGTGACGCCAGCGTTCCTGCGTCAACGACTGCGTCCGGCCGTGCCGGGCTAGCCCTTCGTAATGATCTCTTTCAGCATCGTGTCCTGCAGCTGGTAGATCGCGTAGACGCCGACGTGGTAGCCGTTGAAGACGAACGAGAACGCGTAGACCTTTCCGCTCGCGCCGTGAACGTAGCCCGACAGACCGACCACGCCGACGATGTAGCCGGTCTTCGCGTAGACCTGCCGCGCGTACGGCGCGCCGCGCAGACGGTGGCCGAACTTCGCATCGGGATCGCCGGAGTACGGCAGCGAGCTGACGAAATCTTCACGATACGGACTCTTCCACATGTAGCGCAGCAGGTGGATGAATGCGTTGGCCGAGGCGCGGTTCTCGCGCGACATGCCGGAGCCGTCGGCCTGGTGGAACTCATTCGACGGCACGTCCAGCTTGCCGGTGAGCCACTCCGTCACGGCGCCGGTGCCAGCCGGCCACGTGCCGGCCTGCTTCTTCTCCGCGCCGATGATCTTCACCAACTCCTCGGCGTAATGGTTCTGGCTCTTCTTGTTGATGACGTAGACGACGACGTTGAGCGGCGTCGTGTGCTGCGAGACCGCCTTCCAGTCCACGCGCTCGTCATGCGGCGTGACGATGATCTGCCCCTGCACGTTGATGCCGTTGCGAACGAAGGTTTCGTGCGTCACCGACGCGAAGTACTGCACCGGATTCTCGATGGTCACGAAGACCTCGGTGACGCCCGTCCGCGCCGGCGTGCCGCCGCGAACCATGATCGTGTTCGTGTTGCGGTAGCGCGTGATGAACGGAAGTCCGCGTCCGGTGATGCATGACGACTGCAGCTCGAGATACGACGTCGGCGGCTCGAACTGGACCACGCACGCTTTGCCCGGCCGCGACGGCGCCACGCGAACCTGCACGCAGTTTTCCTGCATCGAGAAGGCGGACACCGGCGCTTCGTACCAGTTCACGAGCTGATCGACCGGCCAGGTCGGATGGATGTATTCGATGTCCATGTAGCCGTATTCGAAGATCAGATTGCCGCGGATCGTCTTCACGCCGGCCCGCTTGAGATCCGTGGCCCATTCGTCGATGACGGCGGTGGCGTGACCATCGTGAAATCGTCCGCCGATGGTCGGATCGCCGTGACCGACCACTTTCACGTCGCCTGTCAGCGTGCCGCCCGCATCGACGGCGCCGCGCATGAAGACGGTGGTGGTGAGCTGGAAATCGGGATGCAGAAGATCGATCGCGGCGGCAGTCGTGAAGAGCTTCATGTTCGACGCCGGAGCGAGCGGCGTATGCGGATTGCGCTCGGCGACGACGGTGCCGCTGTCGACTTCGACGACCTGCAAACTGGCGCTGGAGCTGGCCGCGACCCGCCCATTCATCAGTGAGTTGATGCGCTCGGCCAGCGTGTTGCCGGATGCAGCATCGGCAGGAGCAGCCGGCGCGGCCTTGCGTGCGCGCGATTTCTTCGTCCGGCGTCTGGCGGCGCCGGCGATGGGAGTGAGCAGAATCAAGAGGAGCGCGAATGCAACCATCCGCGTGGACCGAGCCGTCATCGAATGCGAGGAACCTTTCTCAATTGCGGGCACCGCCCGCGTTGTCACGTGTCGAATTGTCGTTGATTGCACGCCGCGCGCCGTGTGCCTAAGCGGCAAATCACAGTCTTTGATACGGCTCCGGCAACGCCAGCCGGATCCGATCGCGCAGCACCGCCGGACAGCGGCGGCGAATCTCATCATGGATCTGGCTTCGAGAATACCGCCTGCTGAAGTGCGTCAAAACGATCGTCTCGTTTTCGAAACGATCGGCGAACGCGGCGATGTCGTCGAAGTGGATGTGCCGGTACTTCGCCGCCCGCTCCTGATGCCCGGCCGTAATGAACGAGCACTCGATCATGAGCACCTCGGATTTGTACAGGGCGTCGTTGATCTCGAGAATGCCGCGATCGGTATCGCCGGTGTAGAACAGCATCGGCCTCCGCCACTCCTCGGTCACACCCACGCCGCTCCGCCGCAGCTCCATGATCTCGAGCTCATCGCGCCCGGCGAACTCGTCGCGCAGACGGTGCCGCAACTCGATGACTTCGTACGCATTCGCCGCAACCCGATGCGTAGCCTTGTGCACGCGAACCTCGTGCGTCCTCCCGAGCCGGACGACGTCGCCGACGGCGAGCCCGATGACCTCGACCTCGTCGAAGGACGCGCCGGTGATCCGCTCGTAGATGGTCATGATCTCGCGCATCCCCTCGGCCGCATCCGCCGGCACATACACGCGCCCGCCTGTCATCCGATGCAACTGCCGCTGCCCCGCATAAAACGGAATGCCGACGGCGTGATCGAGATGGGCATGCGTGACGAAGATGTCCGAGGTCCCGATGAGCTGATCGGGACAACGCCCGATATCGAAGGCGGCGTTCAACTCGCGAACGCGAAACCAGGTCTCGTGCCCCGCGCGCGATTGCCCCTCGATGTGGAGGTGCGGCGTGTCGATGGTGACGACGTCCATTGAAGGTGAAGGGTAGAACGGTTTCACGCGGGGCTCGCGGAGGGGCGGAGAAAAACGGAG
Source organism: Thermoanaerobaculia bacterium (assembly GCA_035995985.1). Lineage (GTDB taxonomy): Bacteria > Acidobacteriota > Thermoanaerobaculia > Gp7-AA8 > Gp7-AA8 > JADGNZ01. The sequence goes on from DASYJY010000072.1 coordinate 5,647, forward strand.
AAAACCCCTCCTCCGCCTCTCCGC
>DASYJY010000073.1:0-7133 GCA_035995985.1 Thermoanaerobaculia bacterium
GCACGAGACCACCGGTTCAACGTGGGTGTTAGAGACGCCGACCCCGGCAGGGGTCGCGGATGAAATACCAGACGCCGTGAATTCCCTCCGCGACTGCTGGCGCGGTCGAAAATCGGGCGCGTTCGTGGTTCCGGTGGTCTCGTGCTTCGCACGCGACCACCGGCTACCGTACGTGACGCCATCCGGCGTCGGTGATCGGCGGATCTTCGTCGGGCGAACCACCTGCATATAATGCGCGCCGCATTACTCACGGGAGGTTTTCCTTGGCTGAACAACAGTACGACGTGGTGGTCATCGGCAGCGGTCCCGGCGGCTATGTGGCCGGCATCCGCGCCGGGCAACTCGGCATGAAGGTCGCCGTCATCGAGAAGGATCCGTTCCTCGGCGGCACGTGTCTTCACCGCGGCTGCATCCCCACAAAATCGCTCCTCGAAAACGCCGACATCTGGACCAAGATCCAGAAGGCGAAAGAGTTCGGCATCACCGTCGGCGACGTCACACTCGACTGGAACGTAGTGCAGACGCGCAAACAAGGCGTCGTCGATGCGAATGCGAAAGGCATCGAGTTCCTCTTCAAGAAAAACAAGGTCGAGCGCATCACCGGCTTCGGCAAACTGGCCGGCAAAGGCGTCGTCGATGTCGACGGCAAACAGCTCAACACCAAGAACGTCATCCTGGCGATGGGCTCCGTTCCGAAAGACCTTCCGCACATCAAGGCGGACGGCAAACGAATCATCAACTCCGATCACATCCTCAAAATCAGCGAAGTACCGAAGTCGATGCTCGTCATCGGCGCCGGCGCGGTCGGCTGCGAATTCGCCTCGATCTTCGCCCGCTTCGGAACCAAGGTCACCATCGTCGAAGTGATGCCGCTGCTCCTGCCGATCGAAGACGAAGAGATCTCGAAAGAGTTCACACGCATCTTCAAGAAGAAAGGCATCGAAGTCCTGACCGACGCGAAAGTCGAATCCGCCGAAGTCGGCGACGGCGGCGTCAAAGTCGTGGTCAGTTCGAAGGGCAAGCAGCAGACGTTCGACGTTGAGGTCGTCCTCTCCGCGACCGGCCGCCGCGCCGTCACCGAGAACTGCGGCCTCGAAGGAACGAAGGTCAAACTCGAACGCGGAATGGTACAGGTCGATCCGCTCATGCGCACCGGCGAGCCGAACATCTACGCCATCGGCGACATCGTCCCCACGCCCGCCCTCGCGCACTGCGCCTCGGCCGAGGGAATCCTCGCGGTCGAGCACATGAAGGGACTCGATCCCCGTCCCATCAACTACGACCACGTTCCGAACGCGACCTACACCGATCCCGAGGTTGCCTCGGTCGGCCTCACGGAAAAGAAAGCGAAGGAGCGCGGCTACGACGTCAAGATCGGCAAGTTCCCGTTCACCGCGAATTCGAAAGCGAAGATCATCGGCGAAGCGGGCGGGCTCGTGAAGTACGTGTCCGACAAGAAATACGACGAGCTCCTCGGCGTCCATATCGTCGGCCCGAAAGCGACGGAACTGATCGCCGAGGCCTGCGCGGCACTGGAGCTGGAAGCGACGAGCGAATCGATCGCCAAAACCATCCACGCGCACCCGACGCTCTCCGAGGCCATGATGGAAGCCGCCGAGGACGTGGCGGGACACTCGATACATCAGTGATGCTCGAAACCCACGGCCTTACGCGCGAGAACCTGCTCGAGATCGATTACTTTCTCCGGCTGACGCGGACGCTGGAGGAACGCCTCGTCGCGCTCTTCCGCCAATCCAAAGTCATCGGCGGTCTGTATCGCTCCCTCGGGCAGGAAGGCGAATCGGTCGCGGCGGCGTATGCGCTCGACTATGCGATGGGTGACGTCGTTCAGCCGCTGATCCGCAACATGGGATCGATCCTCGTCGCCGGCGCGAAACCCTCGGACATCGTCAAGCAATACATGGCCAAGGCCGATTCGCCGACGCGCGGCCGCGAGCTGAATATCCATTTCGGCCATCCCGCGCGCGACGGGTTCATCGGACAGATCTCGATGCTCGGAGACATGATCCCGGTCATGGCCGGCATCGCCCTCGCCGGCCGCATGCAGAAACGCAACCTCGTCGGCATGGCCTTCATCGGCGACGGCGCATCGTCCACCGGCGCGTTTTACGAGGGGATGAACTTCGCGACGGTGCAGCGGCTGCCGCTCGTGGTCATCCTCGAAAACAACGGCTACGCGTATTCGACGCCGACGTCCAAACAGAGCGCGGTGCGATCGCTGGCCGACAAAGCACACGCGTTCGGATGCGCGAGCGAAACCGTGGATGGGAACGACGTCCTCGCCACCTACGCCGCCGCCCGCCGCGCCGTCGAACGCGCCCGCGCCGGCGGAGGCGTGACGCTCATCGAGGCGAAGACCTTCCGGATGAAAGGACACGCCGAGCACGACAACCAGTCGTACGTGCCGCAGTCGCTGATCGAAGAGTGGTCGGCGAAAGATCCCGTCGTCCGATTCGAGAAAACGCTCGTCGATGCCAGCATCGCCACGACCGCCGATTTCGAAATGATCCAGTCGCGCGCGAAACGCGAAGTCGACGCCGCGACGGACGAAGCGGAACGTTCTCCGATGCCGAATCCCGAGGAGGCCACACGCGGCCTCTTCGCGGGGGATGGGTTTTGGGAGGAGCAGCGATGACTGTCATCCTGAGCCGCCGGAGCCGCGTCGCCGCAGGCAGAGCGGCGGAGGACGGTCGAAGGACCCCCTCCTTGGTGACGCGGGAGGGCGGGTGGTCGACGCTCCCCCTCCCTTCCTTTCAAGCATCGGGGGGTCCTTCGACCGACCTCCGGCGCTCCGGCTACGCCTCCGCGCCTTCGGCGGCTCAGGATGACAAGCGATGCCATTAACCACCTACCTCGACGCCATCCGCGAGGCGATGGTTGAAGAGATGCGGCGCGATCCGCGTGTGTTTCTCATCGGCGAAGACGTCGGCGCGTATGGTGGCGCGTTCAAGACCAGCGCGGGGATGATCGAAGAGTTCGGGGCTGAGCGCGTCATCGACACGCCCATCTCCGAAGTCGCCATCGTCGGTGCGGCGTCGGGGGCGGCGCTGATGGGGATGCGGCCCATCGCGGAGATGCAATTCATTGACTTCATCACCGTCGCGTACGACATGCTCGTCAACTTCAGCGCCACGTCGCGATACCGCGTCGGCAGTCCGTGTCCGATCGTCGTGCGCGGACCGGCTGGCGGTGGCACGCATGGTGGACCGTTTCACTCGCTCAATCCCGAGGCCATGTTCATGAACCGGCCGGGATTAAAGATCGTCGCGCCGGGGACGGCGTACGACGCGAAAGGACTGTTGAAAGCCGCCATCCGCGACGACGATCCTGTGCTCTTCATCGAGCACAAGTTCTTGTATCGCCGCATCAAGGAAGAGTTGCCGACTGAGGATTACATCGTCCCGATCGGCAAGGCCAACATCCGCCGCAGCGGCAAAGATCTCACCATCATTACGTGGGGCTCGATGATCTACGTCGCCGACGATGCCGCCGAGGAGTTGGCGAAGGACGGCGTATCGGTCGAAGTTATCGACTTGCGCTCAATCCTTCCGTTCGACGAAGAAGCGATCCTCAACTCCGTCGCAAAAACGAACCGCGTCATCATCCTGCACGAAGCGCCGTTGACCGGCGGCGCGGGCGCCGAATTCGCCGCGCGCATCGCGGAGAAAGCGTTCGACTATCTCGACGCGCCGATCAAACGCGTCGCCGCGCTCGACGTTCCAACGCCGTACTCGCCGCCGCTGGAAGCGTTCTACCTCCCCGATCGCGCCAAAGTTCTGGCCGCCGCGCGCGAGCTCTTGCGGTACTGACAGCAAGTTCTTGCCTCCCCTTTCCCATCCCGCTATCCTTGCGGAACTCCCTATCAAACGTGCGGCCGAGGAGGATTCCATGAGCAAGTGGACTCGCAGGCGTTTTCTCGAAACTGTTGGACGCGTTGGCGGCGCGGCGGCCGTCTATGAATCGATGGTCGCGCTCGGGATGGTGCGCGTGCCTGATTCCGCGTACGCCAATCCGCTGCAGATTCCGGACGGCGCCGGCAGCGGCAAGACCATCGTCATCCTCGGCGCGGGCGTGGCCGGACTCACCGCCGCGTACGAACTGAAGAAGCGTAACAGCGGATTCAACATCGTCATCCTCGAGGCCCAGCACCGCGCCGGCGGGAGGAGTTACACCGTCCGCAGCGGCGACAAAATCTTCGAGACGCATGGCAAGGAGACGTGGGAGCAGACCTGCCGCTTCGAAGGCGACGTGAAGAATCAGTATCTGAATGCCGGTCCGGGACGCATCCCCTATCACCACACCGTCGCCCTCGGATACTGCAAGGAACTGAAGGTCGAGATCGAGCCGTACGTGATGACCACGCGCGCGAATCTCTACCAGAACAAGGACGGCTTTCACGGCAAACCGATGCCGCATCGGCGTGTGCTCAACGACACCCGCGGCTGGATTTCGGAACTACTGACCAAGGCCATCGACAAAGGCTCGCTCGACGACGAGCTCTCGCCGAAACAGAAGGAGCAGATGCTCCATCTGCTCAACACCTTCGGGCCGCTCAAGGATAAAAAGTACGTCGGCTCGCAGCGCTCCGGCTACATCACGCAACCGGGCGTTCTCACGCCGGGCGACATCGAGCCTCCCATCCCTCGCGTCGAGATTCTCGGCTCCGAGTTCTGGCTCGACCGGATGTATCAATCCGAGGATTACGAATGGCAGCCGACGCTCTTCCAGCCGGTCGGCGGGATGGACAAGCTCGCGCACGGCTTCCTCCCACACGTCGAGCAGTTCATCCAGTACAAGCGCGAGGTCACCTCGGTACGCAACGGCGAAAAGGACAAGGTGGTGATCCGCCATCGCGCCGCGGGAAGTCCGTCGGCGCCCGAGGAGAGGATCGAAGCCGATTGGTGTATCAGCACGATCCCGGTGTGGATCCTTCACGGCATCGACAACAACTTCTCCACGCCGTTCAAGAACGCGCTCAACGCGCCGAAGCGCGGATTGACTTGCAAGGTTGGATGGCAAGCCAACCGCCGTTTCTGGGAGCTCGACAACGAGATCTACGGCGGCATCTCCTACATCAACAACAACATCACGCAGATGTGGTACCCGTCGAACGGCTATCTCTTCGAAGAGAAAGGCGTGCTCACCGGCGCCTACAACTACACCGACGACGCTGCATACCTCGGCAATCAGAAGCTGCCGGAGCGACTGAAAATCGCCGCAGCCGGCGGGCGCCTATTGCACGGCGACGCGTTCACGAAATCAATCCCGATCGATCTCGGGCTCTCCATCGCCTGGCACCATGTCCCGTATCAACTCGGCGGTTGGGCGGATTGGGACAAAGTCGCGTCCGTGCACTACGAAACGCTGCTCGAGCCTGATGGCCGCGTCATCGTCGCGGGCGACCAGGTGTCGTACCTCCCCGGCTGGCAGGAAGGGGCCATGCTTTCGGCGCACCACGTCCTGCAGCGGATCAGCCGCGGAACGCGCCTGAAGGCGACGGCAGCCGCGGCGACGAAGCGGCGCGCGCCGGATACGCGAGCGACAACCGAGGGCATCGGACCGACACGCAAGCGCTAACGAATTCGCAAGTGGCAGGACCGTGTGGCACAGACACTCTTGTCTGTGCTGCCGCGGTCCTGCCACAGCGCGAAACGATAGACTCCCCTCATGCCCGAGCTTCGTCGCGACATCGGCCTGTGGCGCGGCATCGCCCTGAACATGATCGACATGGTCGGGATCGGACCGTTCATCACCATCCCGCTGATCCTCATGGCCATGGGCGGCGGCCGCGGCATGCTGGCCTGGATCCTCGGCGGTCTTCTCGCCATCAGCGACGGCCTCGTCACCGCGGAGTTGTCGGCATCGATGCCCGGCTCCGGCGGCTCGTACGTTTTCCTTCGCCACGCGTACGGCCGCGCCGGACGATTGATCTCGTTCCTCTTCCTGTTTCAGATTCTCTTTTCGGCACCGCTGTCGATGGCCTCGGGCTGCATCGGCTTCGCCAGCTACCTGAAAGTGATCATCCCCTCGGTCGGGAATCACATCGGACTCACCGCGACGATCGTCTGCATCCTGACGATGCTGTTGCTCCTTCGCCGCATCGAAGCGATCGGCAAGTTCTCGATCCTGCTGTGGATCGGCGTCCTCGCGACGCTGGCCATCGTCATCACCGCCGGCCTGCCGCACCTGAAGCTCGACGCGTTCGCCTTCTGGCGCGCGCCGCGGCTCGACGGCGGCATCGGCTACGCCGGCCTCGGCGTCGCGCTCATCTACGCCGTCTACGACTACCTCGGCTACTACAACATCTGCTACATCGGCGACGAAGTGCGCGACCCACAGCGGACGATCCCGCGCGTGATCGTGATCTCGATCCTCGCCATCGGCGCGATCTACCTCGTGATGAACGCGTGCCTGATCTCCGTGCTGCCGATGAAGCAGGCCATGAATTCACCCTCGATCGTGGCCGACTACCTGGCCCTGCTCCTCGGCACACGCGCCGCGCAATGGATCTCGATCCTCATTCTGTGGACCGCGTTCGCCTCGATCTTCTCGCTGATGCTCGGCTACTCCCGAATCCTCTACGCCGCCGCAAGAGACGGCAACTTCTTCGGCCTCTTCGCGAAACTGCACGCCACCGAAGCGTACCCGTACGTCTCCATCCTCTTCCTCGGATGCGTAGCCACAGCGTTCTGCTGGCTGTCGCTGAAGAACGTGTTGCAAGCCATCCTCTCGATCCGCGCCATCATCCCGTTCATGGCCCAGATCATCGGCGCCGTACTGCTCCGCCAGCGCGAACCAAACCGCCCACGCCCCTTCCGCATGTGGCTCTACCCGCTCCCCGCCATCATCGCTCTCGGCTTATGGAGCTTCATCGTGATCTCGCCACAAAAGGGTTTGAAGGTTGGAGGGCTCTACGTGATCGCCGCGGGGACGCTGTTCTACATTGCGCGCGGATGGCTGGAGCGGAGACGGACTCCTGGCAGCGCAGGCGTCCCGCCCCCCGCCGGTGCCAGGTAAGACGCGAATCCCCAGCAGATTGCCCGACTCACCGCGTTGATCGGCTCGAACACGGCGTGCGCGGCTCGGATCACCGCGTGATCGGCCCGAATCAC
>DASYJY010000074.1:0-9011 GCA_035995985.1 Thermoanaerobaculia bacterium
CAAAGTAAGCGTCATCCCTGAACGGAAAGACTTCGCCAGCCGCTACAAGACCCTTGCACCGACCGTCGAGCTGGTCGCCGCCGCCTTCCTCGTCGTCGTGCTGGTCTTTTTCCTCTTGCAGGATCGAGAACAGATGCGCGACAAGATGCTGCGGCTGGCCGGCCGCGCGCATCTCACCGTCACCACGCAGGCGATCGGCGAGACGTCGGATCGCATCAGCCGCTACCTGCTCACCATCGCGCTGCTCAACGTCGGATTCGGTGTGCTCATCTGGTTCGGGCTGTTCCTTTTGAAAGTTCCGCACGCGCCGCTTTGGGGGGTGATGGCGGGCCTCTTCCGTTTCGTCCCGTACGTCGGTGCGGTGCTGAGCGCGGCGCTGCCGACGTTCCTCTCCATCGCCGTCTTTCCGAACTGGTATGTGCCGCTTGCCGTGATGGGCCTCTTCATCCTGACCGATCAGCTCATCGGCGGATTCGTCGAGCCGATCGTGGTCGGACATCGCGTCGGCGTCTCGCCGATCGCGCTCCTGGTATCGGCGATTTTCTGGGGATGGTTGTGGGGACCGGTTGGATTACTGCTGGCGACGCCGATCTCGGTGTGCCTCACCGTCGGCGGCGAGTTCATCCCGGCGCTGCGCATTTTCTCGATCATGTTCGGCGCCGAGGATCCGCTGGAGGGGTATCTCAGTTTTTACAACCGCCTGCTGCTGCGCGACCGCACCGGCGCCATCGCCATCGCCGACCGCCACGCGGAGAGCGACACGATGGAGGAGATGTTCTCCGACCTCTTCATCCCGACGCTGACGTTCGCGCAGGAGGAACTGGACCGCAAGCGCATCACGCCGGCGAACGATCACTTCATCAAAGATGTGATCCGGGAATTGATCATCCGCTACGGCGACCGCAACGCGGGCGTGGTCGACTCCGAACGCCACATCGTGGCCGTTTCCGTCGCCGGCGAGCGTCTCTCCCTCGGCACGTTGATGCTGACGCAACTGCTGCGCGAGGAGGGCTTCGCGATCGATTACTTCACCGATCTGCCGGATGCCGAGCTGCTGTCGTTCATTCACGAAGTGATGCCCGAGGCGGTCTTCGTTTCGTGTACGAACACCGACCATCTCGACGCTGGACATGGGCTGGTGCAGCTGCTCGCGGCGAGTTTCCCCGACCTGATGATCGTCGCCGGCGGCTCCGCCTTCGCCGGTAATCGCGCCAGAACGCTGGCCGCGGGCGCGACGTACGTTCCGAGCACGCTGACCGAGGCGAAGGAAGATTTCCTGACGCGCCGCAAGGCCGCGCGCAAAAAATCAGCGCGCTCGATGACGTTCAGCGGGACCAGGTTCCGCGTCCCGCCCTCAGCCTAACCCGGTGGCCAGCCGAAGTTGCGGCCGCCGAGAAGATGGAAGTGGATGTGGAAGACGGTCTGTCCCGCCGCTTCGCCGTGATTCACCACCAGCCGGTAGCCATCCGAGTTGATCTGCAGGTTCCGCGCGATCTGCGACGCGCGGACGATGGTCATGCCGATGATGTTCGCTTCATGCTCGTCGAGATCATCGAGCGATGAGATATGCGTGCGTGGGATGACCAGCACGTGCGTCGGTGCCTGCGGATTGATGTCGTTGAAAGCGATGACGACGTCGTCTTCGAACACCTTCTTCGACGGGATTTCGCCGCTGATGATGCGGCAGAAGAGGCAACGGTCATGTGCGCTCATGGCGCGATAGTACGACAACGCGTTCAATGCCGGCGAGGTCGTTGATGACCTGGTCGATGTCATAGCCGCGCGCGACGTGGCGGACGTCCGCGAGCTGCCCGAATCCGATCTCGAGGATCACCATCGGCGCTAGTCGCGCGCTCAGAATGCGCTCGATCATCTCGGTCCCGCGCGTTCCCGGCGTCAACGCGATCTCCGGCTCGTAGTCGCGGACCTGCGTTTCAAGCTGCTCGTAATCGGCGCGCGGGATGTAGGGCGGATTGGCGACGATGAGATCGAACTCGCCGCGGATGCCCTCGAACGCGTCGGACGCGGCGAAGCGTACGTTCGATTGATGTGTGCGCGCGTTGCGTTTTGCGACGGCAAGTGCACCGACGGAAATGTCGATCGATGTGACTTCCAAATCCTGCCGCTCGCGCTCGATCGTGATCGCGATGCATCCGCTACCCGATCCGACGTCGATCACGCGCGCTCCTCCTGGCGCGCGCGCGATGGCCGCTTCGACCAGCAACTCGGTCTCCGAACGCGGAATGAGCACGCGGTCGTCGACGAAGAACTCGCGTCCGAAAAACTCTGCGCGTTGGCGGATGTACTGCAGCGGCTCGCCAGCGATTCGCCGCCGCACCAACGCCTCGACCGCGTCAGGATCGATGCGCTCCTCGCCGTGCGCGAACAACCACGCCGGCGTACGACCGGTGACGTCGGCAAGAAGCACATCGACGTCGCGCGGATTGGCGACGAGCGCGCGAAAACGGGCGCGGAGCGACGCGATTGATCCCAATGTCATCCTGAGCCGCCGGAGCCTCGTAGGCGAAGCCGAAGAAGCGGAGGACGGTCGAAGGACCCCCTGCCGCTAACCAGGGCGGGCGGCGGCGTTGAACGCAAACGGTCGGCTTTCAGCTGGGGGTCCTTCGACCGTCCTGCGGCGTTCCGCGCTTCGCGCTTCAACGCCTTCGGCGGCTCAGGATGACAGTTCATACGTCAGCTCCAGGAAGACATCCTCCAAGTCGCGATCGTTCTTCAATTCCGCCGTCGTTCCGCTGGCCACGATCCGTCCGTGATTGATGATTGCAATCCGATCGCAAACAGCCTCCGCCACCGAGAGCGTATGCGTCGTGAGAAACACCGTCTTTTTCTCCTCGGCCAGCCGCCGAAACAGCAGCTTGACCTGCTTCTGTGCGAGCGCGTCGAGTCCGACCATCGGCTCGTCGATGATCAGCAGCTCCGGATCGTGGACAAGCGCCGACGCGATCACCAGCTTCTGCTTCATCCCGTGCGACAGGTTCTCGATCCGCGCGTCCGCCCAATCCGCGATCCCGAAATAGGCGAGCAGCTCGAGGCCGCGCGCTTCGCAATCGCGCCACTCGCGGCCGTAGAGATTCGTCACGAACTGCAGCAACTCGCGTCCGGTCAGTTTTTCGTAGAGGTACGGCCGGTCGGGGATGTAGCCGGTCGTCGCTTTCACCCGTACGCCCTCGGTGGTCACGTCCAAACCGTTGATGCGAACCGTGCCCGACGTCGGCAGCGACAGACCGGCCAGAATCCGGATCGTGGTCGTCTTCCCCGCGCCGTTCGGGCCGAGGAATCCAAAGATCTCGCCGCGGGCGACCTCGAGCGAGATATCGTTCACGGCGGCGAAGTCACCGTAGCGCTTGGTCAGATTGCGGATCGCGATCATAGGCAGAAGAATCTCGCGCGACTGTATATTGCTTCCGATACCGTCGATGGAGCCTTGGGCAACTGACGCCGCCGGCCGTGCCGGCCCGAAAAACTTTCGACCGCGGAAACCGTAACCACGCATGGCTGAACGTGAGCAGCTCGACGACCGCACCCTGGTGGCGCGCATCCTCGAGGGCGACCGAGACCGGTTCACAGAGCTGGTGAAGCGCTATGAAAAGCGCATCATCAACTATGTGTATCGGATCACGCATCGCTATGAAGACGCTCACGATCTTGCCCAGGAAATCTTCGTGAAGGTTTACGTCGCCCTCGATCGTTACGACCCGAAATACCAGTTCTCGACGTGGCTCTTCCGCATCGCGCAGAACAGCGCCATCGATGCCCTCCGCAAGAAGACGGTGAACGAGGTCTCCATCTCGCCGAAGCCGGGCGAGGACGATACGAAAGAGCGCGAGTTTGCCGACACGGGAGTGTCGCCCTACCGCGCGTTGAACAACAAGCAACTCGCCGACGCCATCGACTTCGCGGTGAAGAACCTGCCCTCCGATTATCGCGAGCTCATTCAACTCCGCCACTTCGCCGAGCTATCCTACGAGGAGATCGCTTCGATGAAGAAGCTGCCCCTCGGCACTGTGAAGAACAAATTGTTTCGGGCCCGCAACCTGCTGAAGGTCGAGCTCGAAGGATTCGTGGAACCCCTATGACGGACCAAGCCTGCGAAAAATATCTCGAAGACCCCGAGGCGAATGCGTCGCATCTACGGACGTGCGCGAAGTGCAATGCTGAGGCGATTGCGTTGGCGGAGAGGACGGACGTCGCGCCGCCGTCGATCGATCTTGACGCGCTGCCGCTCGCGCCGTGGGAAGGCTCATCGCATCGCGCATGGCCGCTGGTCTTCGGCACCTCGGCTGTTGTCGCCATCGTCGCGCTCGCCCTTCTCGATGCGGCCGGTATGTCGCCGCTGCATGTCGTTGAGGGATCATTGACGTCGATGGAAACGATGCGCACGCTTTTCGGAAGTTGGGCGAACTCGTTGCGTGCCGCTTCGCCCGTTGCCCAGGTCGGGTTCGCATTGGCGTTCCTCGTCGTGAATGGTCTGCTCATCGCATTGCTCCGGCGCGCGCCGAGGGGGATGGATGCGTAGGATGCTGCGGCTGTTTCTGCCGCTGACCGTCGTCGCCGCATCGCTCGTCACCGCGATGATGGCCGCGCCGTTCGGATCCGACTTTCATACTCCGCAGGCCTTCGCCGACGCGACCACGATGCTGCAGAAGACCGCCGTCACCGTCTCGCTGCTGGCGTTGTGGATGTTCGCGGCCGTCGCGCTGACGCTGCTCAGCGGCCGCGAGATCCGCTACTCGTCCGTCGAGATGCGTGCCAGCGCGCTGCATTGCTTCGCCCTCGGGCTCGTCGCCGTGACCAGCTTCGCGCTCACGGCGATTGTCTTGAACTACCTGATCCCGTACCACGTAGGCGTCCCGCTCCTCTTCGCCCTCGGCGTGTTCGCGATTCTGACCAAGATCTACGGCATGGTTTCCGTCTTCCACGCTGTCGGGACGCTGATCGCCGGCTCGCGCACACGCGACCAACTGGCCGGCCGCAAATGGCTGCGCGGCGATCTGGCCATGGTCGTCATCGGCGTCGTGATCCTCGGCGCGATCCGTCTGATCCCGATCGTCGGCCTGATCATCTGGGCGCTGGCCTCGGTGTTCGGAATCGGTACGGCGCTGGCGACGAAGTTCGGACGACGAGAGCCGTGGTTCCTTGCGTACCGCGCCGTCGAGTCATGAAGGCGTCGATATTCATCGCTACGAGCCTCGACGGCTTCATCGCCCGCGAGGACGGCGCGATCGACTGGCTCCCCGCCAATCCCGAACCGCATGGGTACGATGAGTTCATCGCCTCCGTGGATGCGATCGTCATCGGCCGCAAGACCTTCGAGACCGTCCTCGCCTTCGGCGGCTGGTTCTACGGCAAGACGCCCGTCGTTGTGCTCAGTACGAAAGAACTGAAAGCTCCCGAAGGCGCGAACTGCGATTTCATGTCCGGCGATCCGCGAGAAATTGCGGCGCGGCTCGACGAGCGCGGCATCCACGACGTCTACGTCGACGGCGGCGTCACCATCCAGCGCTTCCTCGAAGCAGGATTGATCGAGCGCCTGATCATCACGCGCATCCCCATCCTCCTCGGCAGCGGCATTCCACTTTTCGGACCGCTGTCGCACGACGTCCCTCTCACGCACGTCGCCACGAAAACGTTCGGCGGCGGATTGGTGCAGAGCGAGTACACGATCGACGCGCTACACTCCTGATCAGGTCCACCTTCAAATCGAATGAGGAGGCGCTCATGCGCAAAGCTCTGGCTGTCTTTTTTCTGATCACCCTCGGTGCATGCAACGTGTTCGCGTGGGGCCGTGATGGACACCGCATCGTCTGCCGGATCGCGTTCCAATCGCTGTCGAGCGAGGATCAACAGGAGGTCGAGCGGCTGACGAAGGCGTACAAAACGCCGCCGGACAACGATTTCAAGATCGAGGGATACCCCGATGCCTGCATCTTCCCCGACGTGGCGCGTTCCAAAGCGGTCGATGCCAGAAAGAAGGGCGACACCGCCAGTCCCTGGATTCACTTCGAGCCGTTCAACGCCTGGCATTTCCTCAACGTCGATCGTTCTGTGAAACAGATCCCGGCAAGCGCGTGTGGCAAGAACTGCGTCGTTTTCGCAATCGAGAAACATTCGCACGACCTGCAGACGGCCGCCAACGATCAGGATCGTGCCGAGGCGCTCATCTTTCTCGGACATTGGGTTGGCGACATTCATCAGCCGCTGCACATCAGCTACGAGAAGGATCAGGGAGGGAACCTGATCCAACCGGTGACGGGCGGCTTCTATCCGATCCCGCAAATCCCTGACAAACCCGACGCAACGTTGAACCTGCACTCGGTCTGGGATAGCGGGATCATTCGGCAGGATCTTCCGGGTCGTGACGTCCTCGCATTCGCCGACACGCTCAAGGCGACGATCACCAGCGCGCAGAGAAAGGCGTGGCTGACCGCGAAGCCGCTTCAATGGGCGCAGGAGTCGTACGACATCACCACCCTTCCTGACGTCAAATACTGCACGAGGACGAACTGCAATGCAGCCTGCGAGGCCCTGACGGCTTCCGGCCGCGTTTTGACGGAGGCCTACCAGAACGAGTTTGCCGACGACGTCGAGTTGCGTTTGGAGCAGGCGGGTACGCGTCTCGCCTCGTTGATCCACGCCGCGCTGCATCCGTAATGAAAATCGCGGCCGGCTTCAAAGCGCATTCCGCGGATGGCCAAAAAACAAAACGTAGCCGTCAGAGTCCTTGAGCTCGAACCCGCGCAAACCGTCATGAGTGTCTTTGAGCGGCACGGAGAATTCGACATTGCGCGACGCAAACTCGGCCGCGAGCGCATCGGGATCAGGGACGGAAAGGTATGCGTCCCAGCGGGCGGCGGGCTCTCGCTTGTAATTGGGGAGCGGGTCGACACCGACGCTCTTGAGCATGATCATCGCGTCCCCTCGCCTCACAATGCCGAAAAAGGGATCGTCGTCCGGTCCCTGAAACGTGATCTCAAATCCAAGCGTGTCCCGATAGAAGGAAAGCGCTGATACTATGTCCCGCACGATGAAGAATGGTGAGATGCCGGAAATCTCCGGCGTCGCGGGGCTCGAAGAAAGGGCGTTTATCGTGACGTAGTACCCGTCCGGATCGCGAAGCGAGAACTCCTCTGTCCGCGTATTCGGATTCGTATGCGGCTCCTCTTCGAGCCGCGCCACGAGCGAGCGCGCCCGTTTCAGTGCACGATCGAAATCGTCGACGCGGAAAAACAAGAGCAGGCCATTGCCGGGTGCCGCATTGTCCCGGCTCGCCAACGGCGGATGCTCGTGCGCGCCCCACTCGTGGAGGCAGAGCAGGACGGTGCCATCCGGATCGACGATCTGACCAAAGTAAGGATGGGCCGGTTCTGCCTCAGGCTGGCCGAAGAGCGACTGGTACCACTTAAAGCTGGCCGGCACATCGCTTACGCCGATGATCGTCCACGTGCGTTTCATGAAATTTCTCCCGCCGGCCGGAGAGTACGAGCTTCCGGCGGCCAGATAGTAACGCGCTGTCAGCCGCCTTCCGGCCGCCTATTGCACGGCACGGCGGCGAAGCAGAGCGGACGGCAGTTTCTCCGGCGCGAGAAATTGCGCGGCGAGCACGCCCAGCGATCCGAAGGGCTCGCCGTCATTCGATGATTCGAGATGAAGGCGGCAACACGCGCGCCAGCGCCTGCAACCAGCTTTGTGGAGGAGTAGAAGAGCCGACGCTTCTTTCAGTGCTTACCCGATAGGGATGTGAACCCGAGCTTGGATCGTCACTGGTGGGTCCGGGCATGCTACGTTGACCCACTGAGTACCGTTCCACTCCTGGCATTGCGCGAAGGTCTGCTCGCCGTCGTCGCATCTGTAAAACTCGGCATAGCGCCAGTTGGTGGAACAACCGTCTGAGGTCGTGGTGCCACAGGCCATGTCCACATAGCCGCAGGCAGTGCTGAACGTCGAGTCGGTGTAGTAGTTGTAGAGCCTGTCCAGCACCGGGCCGTTCGCGTTCACAATTGGGCCAGCCGTCACGAGTGCTGCGAGAGAGATCACGAATAACGCTTTGCGCACGATTTTCTCCTTTGGAATGTCGCGATTGCCGATGCTCAGTGATACCCACCAGGGATGTGAATGCGCATTTGCGCTCTCACCACTGGGTCCGGGCATGCCACGTTGACCCACTGAGTGCCGTTCCACTCCTGGCATTGCGCGAAGGTCTGCTCGCCGTCGTCGCATCTGTAAAACTCGGCGTAGCGCCAGTTGGTGGAACAACCGTCTGAGGTCGTGGTGCCACAGTCCATATCCACGTAACCGCAGGCAGTGGTGTATGTCGAATCGGTGTAGTAGTTGAAGAGTCTGTCCAGCACGGGGCCGTCGGCGTTCACAATTGGGCCGGCGGTGACGAGTGCTGCGAGCGAGATCACGAAAAACGCTTTGCGCATGATTGTCTCCTTCCGATGTCTCGTTGCGCTTCGACCGATCCGGAATGAATGCGGTGAAGAGAGAAACATACACGGCCTTCACCCTGAGGTCAACGTCATTCGATAAGGCGTAGTGTCCTAAGTTCCATTTCTGCCGCATCCGGGCAGGAACTGCGGTCGTGGCACGGGCAAAGATCTCCTTGGCGAGGAGAGCCGCGAGCGAGATTCATCCCTACCCACGTCCGAAATAGACACATATACGAGTCATTTCCCAGTACGGGGACCCTCAATATCAGACGCCCCTGATATGCAAGGCGTCGGGTCGACGCGATATCGCAAGCGTTCCTGATATGCAAGGCGACGGGTCGACGCGATATCGCCAGCGTTCCTGATATGCAAGGCGTCGGGTCGACGCGATATCGCAAGCGTTCCTGATATGCAAGGCGTCGGGTCGACGCGATATCGCAAGCGTTCCTGATATGCAAGGCGTCGGGTCGACGCGATATCGCAAGGGGTCGGTCGCATGGAATGCGTCGCGTCCCTGCGTTATTGGCAGGGGAAGTCGTATGCAACACGTGGGTGTTCATG
>DASYJY010000075.1:0-11174 GCA_035995985.1 Thermoanaerobaculia bacterium
TACGAAACACTCGGCAACCGCACGCTGGCCGAGGTGATCCGCTTCGAAGCGAAGGAGCAGGTCATGATCGAAGAGGCGGCCACGCGCCTCGCCAACGGCAACGATCCCGGCGTCGTACCGGAACGCTTTCTCATCCCGGCGGCGCGCGCATCGCATTCGACCGCAAGCTGGCCCGGCCCGGCGTCATCACGAAGAATTTCTACGCCGAGCTGGCGAGGAGATGACGATGAGCATGCACGATTCCATCGTCCATCTCGAGCAGTCTCTCGCGGAGCTCGACGGCGCACTTGACGACGTCATGCTCATCGCCGGCGATCTGCCGGAGAGCGAGGATGAACCGGTGATCGTGGCCGCGCTGCGCGACCGCGCTACCGGAATCCGCGGCGAGCTGCATGCTGCCGCCACTGCCGCCCGCGTCGGTGCCATCGTCGACGCGCACACCGCGTTCAATGCCGCGGCGCGGCGGTTGCGCGTCGAGCTGACCACTGCGGCGAATGCCGAAGAAATCGCTGCCATCGCCTCCGCGCGCGGCGGCGCCTGGAATCGCTGGAGCGGCGTCGTCCGGCAAGCCATCGACAACGCTGCGGCCCTGGCCGACTCCGTCAACGACTCACTGCTCGAATGCTGGCGCGAGATCGTCGCGCAATACCGAATCCCCGCATAGGAAGGAGACGCCTCATGCCTGATGCAATCCTCAATGACCTTTTTTCGCAGACGCAGAGTCCGGCCATCGTCGTCGACGACGTCCTCGGTCAGATTCTCGGAGTGCAACTCGACGGCGACATCGGCCGCTTCCGCTCCGCACTGGCGCGCGCCTTTCCCGCCGACGTCAATGCAGCCACCGGCGCGACGAGCATCCGCTATGTCGCCCCATCGAGCTCCGTGCTGTCGCAGAGCGGAACGATCCCCGCGACGGGTGCGCTGGCTGGCATCCAGGCGCAGACATCGCTGCTGTCGGGCGAGGCGCTGACCGTATTGGCAAGGCTGCGGCCGATGAACTGCGCATGCGACGACGGCATCGAATCGCTGCGCGATCTCATTCGCCGCGACCTCGCCGAATTGCCTGCCCTTTTCGCGCAGGATGCGGGACCGATGTCGAAACGGATCGACATGAAGTTCCTGAACCTCACTGGCGTCACATTCGTCGGCGACGTTCCCAGGACTCCTGATCCTGCGTGCGTGCGCGGGCAAATCGAGACGCTCGGGAAACGCCTGGGCTTCGGCACCCCGGCGCGCACAATCGAGCACGAAACGATGCGTACCGACTTCCGCACCTTCGTCGGCTACGTGTGGATGCTGCAAACGGCGTGGGCGGCTGTGCGCTCCGATTTTGACAATGCCGGCGCCGACTCCCTCGGCATCAACGTCCGCCGCCTGTACAACCGGCTGAATGCCATTCGTTCCGCGAATGCTGAGGTTTTCGCCGCTTTCGACGCAGCTCACGTCGGCCCTGCCGAACGGATGACATTCACTCTTGAATGCGAGCCGCCGATCACACTGGCAGACCTGTTGGCGTGGATCGACGAAATTGCCTCGGCCAAGGGATTGGCCGTGATCGCCGCGGGCCAGGATGGCATCGCAACGGTCAAGCCTGTCGTCGACGAACTCCTCGACCTTGTCTGCAATCACCTCAAGCCGCTCGTCGACGGCGGCAAGCCGGAGCCGAGAGGGAAAGCCGGCGACTGCCTCGACTGCGGCGATGCCACGTTCCTGTCCACTCACCGGACCAAAGCGGCTGTGAACAAGCTGGCACTGCAACTGACGGAGCTCTGCCGCGAAACGAAGCGCGCGCTGCAGGTGGAAGTCGCAGCCCCTTGCTACGACGCCGCAGCGGCACCGCCGGCGCCACCGGCGAAAAGGAAATAGGAGACGACGATGGCTAACCAGAAGGATTACCAGCAACTGCTCGATCAGATCGCCGCGTTCCGGGCCGAGGTCTCGAAACAGATGGGGCCGAACCTCGCCGCGAATCCGCGCCTGGCCGAAGTGCTCTCCGACCGCATCGACGAGCTGGAACAGCAGTATCTCGATGCGGACCGGCTCAAGGCTCCGCCGGCTGACGGCGGTCTGGCGGATCTCATCGGCCTCGGCTCATCGGCACCGCCGAACATCAACTCCGCCTATCTCGTCCCCGAGGTCGAGCCCTACGACGAAACCGTTTCTTCGGAGCGGATCGTGGCGATGGGCGATCTGTATTACGTCTATCAGCACGAGAAACTCGGCGTCTTCCGCGCGTTGCAGAAGCTCGAGCAACTGTGGGCAGCGGGCGCCGTCCGGCTCTCGAACGGCGACGGCGCGCAGCGGCTCTATCGCTTTTCGCGGCGCGCCGCGTTGCGCTTCACGCAGCGCGAACGCTTCGCCGCCTACTGCCGTGGATTCGGCTACTGCAGCGCGCCGCCGCCGGCTGGATCGAAACCGAACGCACAGTTCCATCCGCTCTTCACGCACTTCATCCGCGAAGTGGCGCTGTTCTGGCGCGACAAGCGGATCTCCGACGTCATGCGCGAACGCGCCAACGATCCGACGTTCGGCTCCATCGCCACCGTCCGCCGCGCCGGGCTGGACCTTCGCAATAACCTGAAGTTCAGCTCGTACGGCCATCTCCTGACGTTGCGCGTCGAGGTCCTGCAACTCCTCGACGAAGCGTTCCGCATCCTCGGCGCGGAAGACGTTCGCAACCTCTTCGGTGCTGCAACGGTCTGGGACGTGATCGAAGAGATCCTGACGCGCTACTTCAACGAGGGCGTCTCGACCTCACCGCGCCAGCGCATGGCCGTGGCCGGCCAGAAGATCCTGCAGTGGCTGGCCCAGTCCTTCATTCTCCGCAGCGGACGGACGCAGTTCGAATCGCTGCTCGTCGACATCGCCGAATTCTCCGAGGAGTGGCTGACCAGCGCCGAGTCGCTCGGCCTGACCGGACCGCGCTCGAAGCAGCGCCTCGTGCAATGGGGACCGCATGCCGTCAATGCGGAGGAACGGACGGCATGAAACGTTGCGCGGACGGACGACACTATGAATACGGGTCCATTCATGCGCCAAAGGCTGACAACGCCACCGGCGGTTGCCGACGAGAGGAACGAGTCGCTCGATGATCTCGTGTCGGCACTCGTACGCCGCGCATCGCCGGCGAGCAGCAGAGAGGAGCAGAACGTGCTCCTGGACATGAACGTCGACGGCGTCCGCTGCACGCTGATTCGCAACGACGGCGGCCGTGCGGAGGATGCCGCGCTCAGCCCGCGTGAGCTCGAAATCGCCCGCATGGTCGCCGCCGGTCATCCCAACAAAGCCATCGCCGCCGTCCTCGACATCAGCGCCTGGACCGTCGGAACACATCTCCGCCGTATCTTTTCCAAGCTGCGCGTCACCTCGCGCGCGGCGATGGTCGCAAAACTGATGGAGCGAAGGATGCTCCGGTGACGATCTCTTAGCGCCAGACGGAGAGGATCATCCCCACGATCACGAAGCAAACCCAGTTGTACGTGGAGTTGATCAGCCACAACGGCTTCTTCGTCATCGAGAAAATCGCCGTGGCGAAACTCGACGGCGCCGCGAAGCCCACCCACACCAGCGTGCCGACGAAGGCGCCGCGCGCCAGCGAGAACGGCGCGAAGTGATTGATGATGATGGCCTCGACGTATGCGGTGAGCAGCCCGCACAGGAACGCCATCAGAAAGAGGAAGGGCATCGCACCGCCGGCGCCTTCCTTCATCTTCTCTTCGGGGATTCCCATCAGCCGGACCCACGGCTTCTTGAACAGCAGGGAGTACCAAAGGCCGCCGAGGATGAAGATGATCACGCCGCCAACGAGGACGGCGAGGTAATTCACATGAGGAAAGGACAAGGACATAGCTCTCCTTTTCGATTTGTACGCGGATTTCCGCCACGATACGCCGATCCCCGAAGCGAGGCCAGCCCTATACTGCGCGCCATGCGCCGCACACTTGTCCTGCTTGTCGTTTCGCTCGTGATTTCACCCTTCGCGTCCGCCGCCGGATGGAAGAAGGCGTACTTCGGCGCGACGAAGCCCGGCACCTGGGCGCGCTATATCGATCACAGCTCCGATCCAGCCAACGTCGATATGACCGTGACGCTGGCGCGGCTCGGCGACGACGAAGGTCGGCCGCAGATCGAGTTGAAGATGGACTCGAACGGCAAGTACCCGCTGGTTCTCAATCGCTACACGATGAAGAGCGGCTTCAACGTCGATCGCGATCTCCTCGACTACGGACCATCGATTGTCGCTGGCGCCGGCGGCGATGCGGAGAACCAGACGACGCTCGATGTCGCCACGGTCAAACTCATCGCCGAGAACATGACCGCCTACGGTCCGGCGGCGGTTTTCAAAGGAAGCGAAGTCGTCGACGGCAAGAAGACGGACCGCTACAGCTACACGATTAAACGTCCCGGCAATTCGACCGAGACCGGCGATCTCTGGCTCAGCGACGCGGTGCCGTTCGGCGTCGTGCGGAACACGTTCACGATCGCGGAACCGACGAAGTCGACGAAATTCGATCGGAAGCTGATCGCGATCGGAGCGGGTACCGCGCCAGTATCGACTGCCGCGAAGCCGACCGCGAAAACCGCGTTCACGTTGAAAGAGGCGTATGACGCAGGACTGATCCGCATCGACGCCGAAGTCGATGGCGCCGTGAAAAACGGCGAGAAGGCACACCTGCACATCACATCGAAAGAGGAAGCGCCGTCGCCGATCACCGTGACCATTCCGAAAGGCAAAACGTCGCTGCACGTCGACATGCCGATCGACGACTTCATCATCGACATGCTTTCCGCGAAGTCACTCACGATCACCTCCGACAAAGGCGCCGATATCGACGTCAAACAGTCCGGCGAGCAGCGCGTGATGAAGGGGAAGTTTCAAATCACGACCTACGAAGGCGCGCCCCTCTGGACCGGCGGCGCCACCGTCGGCTGGGTGAAGTGAAAAGCACTTTGAGACGCTGCGACCGGAACGCTGGCGTCCTCGCCGGCTGGCCCGGCGGCGTCTCGCCGCCGAACCGCCAAAACGCAACTCCGCTGGTAACGCAACGTCTGTGCAAGCCTCTCATTCGGCGGCGGGACGCCAGTGTTCCGGCCGCGAACGCCGCGCGAACGCTTAGTTAACGCCGTCGCCGCCCGCCGCGTGCTATCCTCCCGCCGCCCTTCCCGAACGGCGACATCTCCACGCTTGACAAGGTCCTATGAACGTCAAAAAACGGCTGCTGGACGGCCCACGCATGAATCGCGCGATCCGGCGCATGGCCATTGAAATTCTCGAAAAAAATCGCGGCACCGATGACCTCATCATCGTCGGCATCCGCAGCCGCGGCGTCCCGATCGCCGAACGCATTTCGAAAGAGATCGAGGAGATGGAAGGGCATCCGGTCAGCTCCGGAATCCTCGACATCACCCTCTACCGCGACGACCTCACCACGATCGCGCCGCAGCCGGTGGTGAAGCCGACCAAGCTGCCGGAGCCGATCGACGACAAGATCGTCGTCCTCGTTGACGACGTCCTCTACACCGGCCGCACTGTCCGCGCCGCCCTCGACGCGCTCATCGACTTCGGCCGCCCGAAAGCGGTCATGCTGGCAGTCCTCATCGATCGCGGCCACCGCGAGCTTCCCATCCACGCCGACGTGATCGGCAAGACCGTCCCCACCGATGCGCACGAAGTGATTAAGGTGAAGCTCGTCGAGACCGATGGCGAGGATGAAGTTTTGATCATGGAGAAGTGACCCGCAGGGTCATCCTGAGCGAAGCGAAGGATCTCCGTAACTACATGCGCGCCTCCACCTCTTCGCTGAAATCAAAAGACCTCCTCGGCATCGAAGCGCTGCTTCCGGATGAGATCGAGTTGATTCTCGATACCGCCGAGGGGTTCAAAGAGGTGAGCGAGCGGCCGGTGAAGAAAGTGCCGGCGTTGCGCGGCCAGCTCGTCATCAACCTCTTCATGGAAGCGTCGACGCGGACGCGCGTGTCGTTTGAGATCGCCGAGAAACGCCTCTCCGCTGACACGCTCAATTTTACCGCCTCGGGGTCGAGCGTCGAAAAGGGCGAGACGCTGATCGATACCGCCGAAAATCTCGTGGCCATGCATCCCGACATGATCGTGATCCGCGCCAAACATCCCGGCGCGCCGAAGATGCTGGCCGACCGGCTGCCGAACGTTTCGATCATCAACGCCGGCGATGGATCGCACGAACATCCGACGCAGGCCCTCCTCGACGCCTTCACCATTCGCGAGCGCCTCGGCCGCTTGGCGGGCGTGAATGTGTCGATCATCGGCGACATCGCGCACTCGCGCGTCGTCCGCTCCAACATTCACCTGCTGACGAAGATGAAGGCGAACGTGACGGTCGCCGCGCCGCCGACGCTGATTCCCGCCGAGATCGAAAAAATGGGAGTTCGCGTCGTCCACAAGCTCGACGAAGCAGTCGAAGGCGCGGACGTGATCATGATGTTGCGCATCCAGCTCGAACGTCAGGGCAAGCTGTCGTTCCCGTCGCTGCGCGAGTACTACAACACGTTCGGCCTGACGCCGGAACGTCTCGCGCGCTCGAACAGCAACGCGATCATCATGCATCCCGGCCCGATGAATCGCGGCGTGGAGATCGCCAGCGATGTCGCGGACGATCCTCGCCGGTCGGTAATTCTTGAGCAGGTCACGAACGGCGTGGCGGTGCGGATGGCGGTTCTGTATCTCCTCGGTGGGGCCCACAACGTTGAGTAAAGGAAGGCAAATGTTGAATGTTGAATGTTCAATGTTGAATGTTGAATGGAAAGGCGCTTCGCACGGCCACTGGTGCCGAGGCCTCTCCATTCAACATTCAGCATTCAACATTGAACGTTCAACATTGCCTCTACGCGCATGAACCTCCTCATCACAAATGCGCGGGTAGTCGATCCGAGCCAGGAGCTCGATGCGAAACTCGATCTGCTAATCGAGGACGGCGTTATCACGCGCGCCGACAAGCGCATCAAAGCCAACGTCGAGACGATCGATGCAGCTGGTCTGATCGCCGTCCCCGGACTGATCGACCTCCACACGCATCTTCGCGAGCCGGGGCAGGAGCACAAAGAAACGATCGCCACCGGCACGCGCGCGGCGGTTGCGGGCGGCTACACGGCCGTCTGTGCGATGGCCAACACGCTGCCGCCGAACGACGAACGCGCGGTCACGGAGATGATCATCGCGGAGTCGCGGCGCAACGGCGCGTGCCGCGTCTATCCGATCGGCGCGGTCAGCAAGGGTTTGAAAGGCGAGGCACTCGCGGAGCTGGCTGACCTTCACACCGCCGGCTGCGTCGCCGTGAGCGACGACGGCAGGCCGGTCTGGAACGCGCAGCTCATGCGCCGCGCGCTCGAGTACTGCACGATGCTCGGCATCCCGGTCATCGCGCACGAAGAGGACGCGAACCTCACCGACGGCGGCGTGATGCACGAGGGCTACTTCTCCACCCTCCTCGGTATGGGCGGAATCCCCGCGGCATCCGAGGAGACGCTGGTCGCGCGCGACGTGATCCTTGCGCGCGTCACCGGCGCGCACGTCCACATCGCGCACGTCTCGACTGCCGGTGCGGTCGAATCGGTTCGCAACGCGCGCGCCGCCGGCGTCCACGTCACGTGCGAAGTCACACCGCATCACATCTCCCTCGGCGACGAGAGCGTGCAGTCGTTTTCGACGAATCTGAAAATGAATCCGCCGCTGCGATCGAAAGACCATCGCGACGCACTCCTCGCAGGCATCGCCGACGGAACGATCGACGCCATCGCCACCGATCACGCGCCGCATCATTTCGACGAGAAGAACGTCGAGTTCGATCTCGCACCGTTCGGCGTGATCGGATTGGAGAGCGCCTTCCCGATCTGCTACGAACACCTGGTCAGAGCAAAGGTCATCGAATTCAATCGCCTCATCGATCTGATGTCATGCGGTCCCGCCCGGATCTTCAATCTCCCAGGCGGAACGGTTCGCGCCGGAACGCCGGGCGACGTCACGCTGCTCGATTTGGATGCCGAGGTGACGTTCAAGGCGCCGTTCCAATCGAAAGCGTCGAACTCGGCGTTCATCGGAACGACGCTGCGCGGCCGCGCCGTGACGACGATCGTCGGCGGTGCGATTCGCTACGACATCCGCTCGCCGAAGAAAAAGACGAAGCGATGACCGAGCTGAAGCCGAAGCGCGTCGTCATCGTCGACGACTCGCCTGCGTATTGCGATCTCTGGTCGAACTTCATGATGGAGCGCTACGCCGCGACTGCGCACGTCGAGACCTACGCGCATCCCTACGACGCCCTGCCGAAGATCGACGACAGCATCGACCTCCTCATCGTCGACCTGGAGATGCCGGGCATGGACGGGAAAAAGTTCGTCGATTACGCGCGCGCCAAAGGCGTCCCTGCCAAACGAATCGTGGTCACCTCGTCGCATTCCGCCGACGAGCTGCACGAGCGCTTCCGCATCGGCGAGACCATCGCCGTCATCAACAAGACCGAAGCGAGACAGCAGGAAGCGTTTCTGATGATTCTGGATAGCGTGATGCGGCGGTGAGCGGCAGGCGTGATAGACACCTGCATCACACGAAAGCGCTTCTTCGGCTCCACTGCTGGGCTTGAATTTGCCTGCGTCTTGACGGCGTGACGCCTCGACTAGTCGACTCGACAGGCGGCAGGTCGGTGAGGTCATCAGCTTCACTCTGAGTTCTTCGACACGAGACCGGCGGCATCCTCATCGGGAACGAAATCCGCATCGACATCCATATCCAGGCTGTGAAATCCGCCCTTGCTTAATCTTCTGGCAACGTTGCGGGTTATCCATCGCACGTCATTCATTCGAGGACCTATGGAGGCGTCATGATCCGAAAAAACTACTTCTCTCGCTCGATCACCTTTCTCTTGTGCGTACTTTCTCTCATGGCCGCCCCTCCACTGCATGCGCAGGGAAGCTCGAAAGACTGGGCTTCCTATAACCGCACCTGGGCCGGCGACCGATTCTCGGTGCTCGGAGAAATCACGAAGAAGAACGCCGGTGAGTTGCGGCAGATCTGTACCGCGGAGATTCCGGAAACCAAGTCGCTCAACGCGAGCCCGCTGGCGATCGATGGCACGGTGTACCTCACCACCGACACGGAAACGTATGCGTTCGATGGCTCGACCTGCGCGCTCCGCTGGCGGCACTCGCACCCCTACACGCCTCTCAGTTTCCTCGGTGGCAACCGCGGCGCCGCATACCTCGACGGTCGGCTGTTTCGCGGCGCGGGCGATGGACACGTTTTCGCCATCGACGCGACAAAGGGATCATCACTGTGGGACGTGCCCCTTGCCGATGCGACGAAAGGCGAGAGCATTCCGATGGCGCCGATCGCCTGGAATGGCATGGTGCTGGTTGGCA
This sequence comes from Thermoanaerobaculia bacterium, assembly GCA_035995985.1. GTDB lineage: Bacteria > Acidobacteriota > Thermoanaerobaculia > Gp7-AA8 > Gp7-AA8 > JADGNZ01. Next base: position 9,391 of record DASYJY010000075.1, read on the forward strand.
ACGCCGGCGGCGATAACTTCGGCGTCACCGGACGCGTGTACGCACTGAGTGCCGCCGACGGTCACGTGCTGTGGGAGTTTCGGTCTGTGCCCGACACGCCGGAAGTCCGAGCCACCTGGCCGAAGGCATCCTCCGAAAATCCGCCGACTGGCGGAGCATTCTGGACGTCGTTCAGTCTCGATGCGATCAACGGTGTGCTCTACGTCTCAGCGGGGAACCCTGCACCCGACTTCATGAAAGCAATGCGGCCCGGCGCGAACCTCTACACCAACGCGATCATCGCGCTCGACGCGAGGAGCGGCAAACTCCTCGGATATAACCGGCCGATACGGAACGACTTCCATGACTGGGACATCTCCGCGGCGCCGGCCATCATCACAACCCGAGGACGGAAACATCTGGCGCTTGCCGCCAGCAAGGACGCGTACCTGCACGCGGTCGATCTCAAAGCGATCGACGCGTCGGGAGGAGAGGGTGCCGCGCATCATGGTGTCGTCTACAGCGCTCCGACTGCGACGCACTTCAACGTCAAACAGCCTCTCAGCGAGAAGCGCGACACGCGCTTTTGTCCCGGATCGCAAGGAGGATCCGAGTGGAACGGCGCGGCCTATCACCCGCGTCTGAATCTCGCGTTCGTTCCCACGACCGACTGGTGTACGACCGTCAGGCTTGTTCCAGTCGACGAGATGAAAGGAAAGCCTGGCGCACCGTGGACCGGCAGCCCGCTACCCGCGGCGTTTGGCAAACAGGATCCGAAGGAGCAGTGGAAGGGATGGGTCACCGCCGTGAACGCGGATAGTGGCGCCGTCGTCTGGAAGTTCAAGGCGCCAACGCCGATCCTGGCAGGCGTCACTCCGACCGCGGGTGATGTCGTCTTCGCTGCGGATTTGAACGGAACGGTATACGCGTTCGACGCCGCGAACGGTCGCCGGCTCTGGAAAGGTGATGCCGGTGCGCCAGCCTCGGGAGGCGTGATCTCGTACGAAGCTGGCGGGCACCAGCGCATCGGCGTCGCGGCCGGCATGAAGTCGCCGATCTGGCCGGTGAAGACGGCGAGCACACGCTTCGTGGTTTTCGGGCTCCCGTAGCGGAAGCAAGCAGTCGAACGATGACGCCGGCGCGAAGAATGACGTTACCGAGCTCGCCGCAGCGATCGGCTTCGACGTCGTGGACGCCGGTCCTCTCGCGAATGCCCGTTTGCTCGAGCCGCTCGGCTACCTGAACATCCAGCTCGGCTACGTGCTCGGTTTGGGAGCGCAGATCGGACTCAAGCTCGTGCGCGGGTAGTCGCCACTGTCGCCTTTGTAACCCTAACTGGAGGAGCCACCGTGACGGATGACGAGGGCGGAGGGAGCAGCAGCACAGTGCTGGTCAAGGCCATAACCTCGTGGAACGACATCCGATACGAGCGCTATCCCGCGGGACAGCCGGAGCTGACGACTGTCCGGATGACGATCCCGGCAAATGCGAAGCTGCATCGGCACAAGCACCCGATGCCGAATACGGCCTATCTCGTGTCAGGTCAGTTGACGATCGGGTAGTGTCCTAAGTTCCATTTCCGCACCATCCGGGCAGGAACTGCGGTCGTGGCACGGGCAAAGATCTCCTTGGCGAGGAGAGCCGCGAGCGAGATTCATCCCTACCCACGTCCGAAATAGACACATATACGAGTCATTTCCCAGTACAGGGACCCTCAATATCAGACGCCCCTGATATGCAAGGCGACGGGTCGACGCGATATCGCCAGCGTTCCTGATATGCAAGGCGTCGGGTCGACGCGATAT